>SYCI01000026.1 GCA_005787035.1 Actinomycetota bacterium
ACGGGCCGCTCTTGGCGCGCTCCACGTCGACGTGGATCCATTGGTGATCACCGGTCGCATCGGCGAAGAGATTCACGCGATCCTGGTCGATCGTCAGCCACTCGCTGTGGCCCAGGTGACGACCGATGTGCGCGCGAACGGCATCGGGTCCGTCGAGGGTGGTGGCGGCCATGGCTTCCTTTCGTGGTGTCGTGCGAGGTTGGGTCAGCGATGTGTCGCGCCGGTGAGCGACTCGAGAGTTCTGCTCGCCTCGTCGATGATGCGTTCGATCAGTTCGGCACACGTGGGCAGATCGTCGATCACGCCGACCACCTGTCCACTCGCCATCACGCCGCTTTCGGTCTTGCCATCCACCAACGAGGCCTTGAGAAGCATGGGTGTGTTGGCGGCCATGACCATCTGGGCCCACGTGAGTTCGAGCGACTTGCGCATGGCGAGGCCCTCGCGGAGCATTTCGGAAATCGGCGTTCCGGTGAGGCGCTTGAAACGCAGCGCGTTGATCGCCGCTCGCGGCAGGGCGAGCGCACGGGCTCTTCCGCTCTCGAGTTGGTCGACGAGTTCGGTTCGCAGCACGCGATGCGGAACGCCGTCGACCTGTGTGCTGACCACGGTGTCGAGAACTCCCTTGGTGAGGTAGTAGTCCTTCACCTGTTGGGGGACCGACGAATCGCTCGTGAGCAGGAAGCGGGTTCCCATGGCCACACCCGACGCGCCGTAGGCGAGCGCGGCCACCAAGCCACGTCCATCGAAGAAGCCACCGGCGGCGATCACCGGGATCCGACCCTGCACGGCGTCGACCACTTGGGGGAGGAGCACGGTGGTGGGAACGGCGCCGGTGTGCCCGCCACCTTCACCACCCTGAACGAGCACGGCGTCGACTCCCCACTCGAGAACCTTCTCGGCGTGGCGCTTGGCTCCGATCGACGGAATTACCACGAGCCCGGCGTCCTTCAGGCGGGCGATGAGATCGGGTTTGGGGGCCTGGGCGAACGACGCGACCTTCACGCCTTCGTCGATCATCAGCGAGATGCGGTCGTTCACGTCGGCCGAGTCGGCGCGCAGGTTCACTCCGAAGGGTTTGGACGTGCGCGACTTCACTTCGGTGAGTGACGAACGCAGTTGCTCGAAGTCCATGGTGGCGCTGGCGAGAATGCCGAGTGCGCCGGCATTCGAGGTGGCACTCGTGAGGCGCGGACCGGCCACCCAACCCATACCGGTCTGAACGATCGGGTAATCGATACCGAGCAGATCGCAGAGCGGAGTTCGTAGGCGCGGATGCATCGTGCTCATGCCGGTAGTTCGCGGTGGCGGAGTCCGCGCGGGTCGATGCGATCGATGGCCGCCGATTCCTCATCGGTGGGGCCACGTGATTCGGGCACGTGACCTTCGACGACCAGTTCGAATCCGGTGTTGCTCTGCACGTCGGCGACCGACACTCCGGGGTGCACCGACACGATGCGCATGCGATGGCCGGGGCCGTTGAAATCGAGAACGGCGAGGTTGGTGACGACCCGTCGCAGATCGTGACGACGGGCGATGAAGCCGCCCAACTTCTCGGCGCGGTCGTAGCCGACTCCGCTCACCATGTCGACCTGCTCCACGAACACCGACGACTGGTGCTTGGGAATGAAGAAACTCGTGGCGTTGTTCACCGTGTTGCCGGGTCCGCCGCGCACACCGAGCAACTGCGCCTTGGGCTGTTTCCACGGACCGATGTTGGCGATGTTGGTGTTGCCGAATCGGTCGATCTGGCTGGCGCCCATCATGACGTGACGCCGACCACCCCAGAGAGTGTCGAACACCTGTCGGAAGGGGATCCAACCCTCGACGAGTTTGTCGGCGCCACCGATCGGTAGATCGCCGGCCACGAAGAAGGCCTCGCCGTCGGATACGAGGAGGTCGGGCTCGAAGGTGGCGCGCGCGAGACGCGCACCGAGCATGGGCATCACACCCATGCCCGAAGCGAAGATCTCACCGTCGCCACGCCACGCATCGGCGCACGCAACGGCCACGACGTCGGCGAGCGAGGTACTCACTTCTTGTCCTCCTTGCGCTCGGCCCGCCATTCGGCAACGGCACGTTGATAACCGGCTTCGTCGGACGCGAGGAACCGGGCGGTGAAGGCCCGCCAACTCTCGTCGTCACGAGCCGCCTCGACGTACGCCTTCTGGAATGCTTCGTCGCGTCCGTAGTCGGGCTCACAGGTGGTGAAGTGCGCACCGTTGGGTGCGGCGATGACCCCGTCGACCATCGAGCGGTTGATCTTGAGGGTGTGGAACGAACCCTCCTTCAAGAGATCGGCGGTCGGCACGATCTTCTCGGCGCTGACGAAACGCCGACCCGGTTCACAGGCCGTGAGGAACAGATCGTCGAAGTAGAGATCGGGGCCGAGGAACTGCGCGTTGCCACGTTCGTCGCTGCGGTTGAGGTGTACGAAGGCGGCATCGAGGCGGATGGCCGGCACGGCGAGGAGTTCCTCGCTGTCGTCGTACGGCGAGCGCACGGTGCGCAAAGCGGGGTTCACGTCCATGACGCCGCTGCCCAGACCGGCGCGCGTCGGAAGGAACGGAAGACGCAGTGAGCCGGCGTACAGCGCCCACTGCAGCATGCCTTCGTCGTACTCGACGGGTTCGGCGATGGTGCCGGCCTGACGCGCCGATCGGAAGTGCGGTTCGAGAGCGATGGAGTCGAGCGACACGAAGCCGTAGACCAGGCGACGAACCTTGCCGGCCGCGCACAGGAGTCCGACATCGGGCCCGCCGTACGACACGACGGTGAGGTCCTTCGCGTCGGTGTGCAACAACGCGCGCACGAGGCTCATGGGCTTGCGACGGCTGCCCCAGCCTCCGATGCCGATGGTCATTCCACTCTCGATCGTCGAGACGGCCTCGACCTCGGTCATCAATTTGCTCGTACGGGCCATGGTGTCAGTCACTCTGCTTCGACTTCTCGGTGCCGGCGAAATCGTCGCGGAGTTCGTCGCTCACACCGGTGAGGTTCAGCTCGAAGGTGAATCCCTGTTCGTAGCGGTAGCTGCGCTTGACGTCCCAGAGGTCGATTCCGTTCAGGCTCTCCTTGGCGGCACGGATGACCGTGGGGTGCTTGTCGGCGATACCGGCCGCGACCTCGAGAGCGGCATCGCGCAACTCGGCGCGAGGTACGACCTTCAGCACGCTCCCGAAGGCGTGGAGTTCGGCGGCCGTTGCGGTGGCCGATGTGTAGACCATGGCGCGCATCTTGTGTTGCGGAACGAGACGGGCGAGGTGCGTCGCCGCTCCGAGTGCACCACGGTCGACCTCGGGCAGACCGAAGAACGCGTCGTCGCTGGCCACGATGATGTCGCTGTTGCCCACGAGTCCGATGCCACCGCCAACGCAGAACCCGGCGACGGCCGAGATGACGGGAACCGGGCAGTCGTACACCGCCGCGAAAGCGGCGAAACAACCCTTGTTGGCGCCGATCAGCGCATCGAAACCGGTGGTCTTCTGCATCTCTTTGATGTCGACACCGGCGTTGAAGCCCTTGCCCTCGGCCCGCAGCACCACGACGCGGACCCTGGGGTCGCGACCGAGCGCGGTGACGGTGTCGGCGAGTTCGAACCACTGCGCCACCGTGAGGGCGTTGACCGGGGGGCAGTTCATGACGACCTCGGCGATTCCGCGTTGGTCGATGGAAGAGGAGATCGGCACGGAGCGAGCGTACTTCTCATCTGACGCCGCGTCAGATACGAGCCGATGGGGGTCGTGACCTGCCACTAAGGTCGGTGCATGGCCCTCACCATCGACTTCACCGGCCAGGTGGCGCTGATCACCGGCGGCACCAAGGGTGTGGGCCGCGGTATCGCCCAGCGGTTCGCCGATGCCGGTGCCACGGTGGTGGTGTGCGCGCGGTCGATTCCCGAGGGACTTCCCTCCGACTGGATCGCCCTCGCCGCCGATCTTCGTGACCCCGATCAGGCCACGGCATTGGTCGACGACGTGGTGAACCGACTCGGACGGATCGACATCCTCGTGAACAACGCCGGTGGCGCGCCGCCCTCCGAGACCGCAACTGCGTCGCCCTCGTTCGTCAACAAGATCGTGGCTCTCAACCTTCTGTCGGCGATGTGGTGCAGCCAGGCGGCCAACCGCCACATGCAGAACCAGACGACGGGCGGCTCGATCGTCAACATCGGCAGTGTCTCGGGTGAGCGACCGGCACCGACCGTCGCCGCGTACGGCGCCGCCAAGGCCGGACTCGTGAACTACACGAAGACCACCGGACAGGAATGGCTTCCGAAGGTGCGCGTCAATCTCGTGACGGTGGGCATGGTGCGCACCGAACTCGCGCACCTGCACTACGGCGACGAGGAAGGTGTGCGGCGCACCGGCGCGCGCGTTCCCATCGGACGACTCGCCGACCCATCCGAAATCGGTGACGTCTGCGTGTATCTGAGTTCACCGCTCGCCTCGTACGTGAGCGGGGCGACCATCGAGGTTCACGGTGGTGGCGATTGGCCGGCGTTTCTCGACACGCCGTATCACGATCCGGTCCGCTGACCGAACCCGATCCGTCTAGCGTGTCGCGCATGGACGTCGTCTGGACCGATCTGCACCGACTGCACAGCCCGCAGCACGAGATCAACATGGGTCAGCCCATTCCCACGTACGAGAAGCCGAGTCGGGCCGAGACGATCCGTGAGCAATTGCTCACCGACGATCGTTTCCGCTTGGTGGATCGGCGCGAATACGGCAAGGCTCCGATCGAGGCCGTGCATCACCAGGGTCTGATCGCCTTTCTCGAGTCGGCGTGGAAAGAACTCAACGCACGAACCGGTCGGACCGAATTCTTCCCCGAGGCGATGTTGCACCCCGGACTGCGCGCCGGCATGGGTCACGGACCACTACCTACCAATGCGATCTCGGGTCTCGGTTACTGGTGCTACGAGACCGCCACGCCACTCGCCGAAGGAACTTACGAGGCGTCGCGCGCGTCGGTCGACGTGGCGCTCACCGCGGCCCAGATCGTTCTCGATGGCGCACCCAATTCGTACGGACTCTGTCGCCCGCCGGGACATCACGCGGCCGCCGACGTGTTCGGTGGTTTCTGCTTCTTCAACAATGCGGCGATCGTCGCCAATCACGTGGCGGCGACGACGGGCACGAAAGTCACGGTCCTCGACGTCGACTACCACCACGGCAACGGAACCCAGCAGATCTTCTACGAGCGCGACGACGTGCAGTTCGTCTCGTTGCACGGCGATCCCGAACGTGCCTATCCGTGGTACATCGGATACGCCGAGGAAACCGGCGCCGGTGCCGGGCGGGGTAGCACGATCAACGTTCCACTGGCCGCCGAAACCGAGGACGACTATTACGTCGCGCGTCTGGCCGACGTCGCCGAGAAGATCGCCGCCTTCCACCCGTCGATGGTGATCGTGTCGCTCGGCGTCGACACGTATTGGAACGATCCGATCAGTGATCTCGCGCTCACGACCGAGGGCTATCGACGTTGTGGAGAAGTCATTCGCTCGCTCGGACTGCCGACGGTGGTGCTGCAAGAGGGCGGTTACGACATCGAGGCCATCGGGCGCAACGTGCACGCGTGGTTGTCGGGTCTGCTCCCGGCCTAGGTCTGCAGCGGCAAGAGATGCGGCGCCGCTTCGGCGAGGTGATCGGCCCACGCTTGGGCTGATCTCGGTTCGACGATCGGCAGGACCACGAACTTCGAGAAGCCCACGTCGACGAAGCGGCCGATCGTGTCGATCAGTCCGTTCCATCCTTGGGGAACGAGTTGGGTGACGTCGTCGAGATCCGGACGGCGTGCGCGTAGCCCGGCCACCAGTTGATCGGGGAGTGGACCGTTGGCGTAGGGGATCAGCGCGCCGTAGTGCTCGGGATCGATCGTACGACCATGTTCGTGGGCGACCTGTTCCACGACCTGACGACCGGCCGCGACGTCGGCGGGCGACACGAAACTCGGTAACCAGCCGTCGGCGAGACGCCCAACGCGCTTGAGTTCGCTCGGTGCGATTCCACCGAGCCAGACGTCAGGCGGACTCTGTTTGGGCTTTGGTTGCACTCGGAGATCGTCGTAGTGGAAGAAGTTGCCGTGGTGCGTGACGGATTCGTCCAGCCAGCACTTGCGGAGAACGGTGAGTGCTTCGTCGAAGCGCTTCGCCCGCTCCTCGCGCGCCACGCCGAATGCCTGTTGCTCCTGCGGATCGGCCACTCCGAGTCCGAAGGCCGGCAACAGACGTCCGTTCGAGAGTCGATCGAGGGTCGCGAGTTCCTTGGCCAGAACGACGGGATTGCGTCCGGGCAGGACCATCACACTCATGCCGAACTTGAGGCGAGTCGTGCGTCCGGCCGCGAAGGCCATGGCCACCAACGGGTCGGGGGCTTCGCCGCCGATACGTTCGCTCAACCACAAGCTGTCGAAGCGCAGGGATTCGAGCGCGTCGACGACGGTTGCGAAGCCGTCGTCGTTGAGGGTCGTCCGTACTCCGAAGCCGTAGCCGACACGGATCTTCATCGGGCGTCCCGGGCGATTCGTTCGAGCAGATCGGCGGTCTCACCGACCATCGACGCGAACGGTGAGTGATCGGTGTCGAACGAGATCGTGTTGGTGCAACGAGTGGCCATGGTGCGCTGGTGCTCCACGGCCACCGCCTGATCACGTTCACAGATCACGTACGTCGACTCGATTCGTTCGCGCGGGTCGCCCGTGGTCGGCTGCATCACGGTCGCGGCCGGCTGCGGACACAGTCGGGCGACGGCGGCGCGAACGACCTCGTCGGAACAACACCCGTAGAACGCGTCCCGGGCCCGATCCGGGTCGATGGTGGAGGTTCCGTCGTCGTGCTGAACCACTGCATTGTCGAGCGCGTTGCTCACGCGTCCGAACGATCCGAGGGCCGAGATGACCGACTCGCCTCGATCGAGGGCGAAGGCCGCGACGTACACGAGGTGACCGACGCGAGCGAACCGCCCGGCGGCCTCGGTGATCACCGCACCGCCGTAACTGTGGCCCACGAGCACCGGATCGTGGATGCCACGCGATGCGAGCTGTTCGAGGAGTTCGACCACACTGGATGCGTCGCCGTGCAGATCGGTGAATGCGGCGGTCGAGGAGCCGTGACCGGGCAGATCGATGGCGAGCGACGCGACGCCGCGTTGCTCGAGGTCGGCCTGCAGGGCGGCCCAGCACCAGGCGCCGTGCCAAGCCCCGTGGACCAGAACGACATGGCGAGGTGACATGGGGTCATCGTGTCACAGGTCGACATTCCGGTCGAAGGTGGCGCACCGAGCGCTCGTAGCCTGCGGGTCATGTCCGCCACCTCCCAGTCCATCGCCCACGACCCGACTCGGATCTTCCGACTCGACGGACGAGTCGCCATCGTGACCGGCGCGTCGTCGGGTCTCGGCGCTCACTTCGCGCGCGTGTTGCACGGCGCCGGAGCACGCGTGGTCATGGCGGCGCGGCGACTCGAACGACTCGAGGAACTCGCCGCCGAACTCCCCGGCTCGCTCGCCGTGGCCGCCGATCTCGGTCGAGCCGAGGATCGCGAGGCCCTGGTGGCGCGCACCGTCGCCGAGGCCGGAGCCCCGGACGTCCTGGTGAACAACGCCGGCATCGGACACAAGGTTGCCGTGGAAGACGAAGACCTCGAGACCTTCCGCGACACCATGGAGGTGAACGTCACCGCGATCTGGCACCTGTCGAAGTTGGTCGCTCCGCACATGATCGCTCGCGGTGGCGGCAACATCGTCAACATCGGATCGATGTTCGGACTCGTCGGCGCGGCCCCGGTGAAGCAGGCTCACTACTGCGCGTCCAAGGGTGCGGTGATCAACCTCACGCGTGAACTCGGACTGCAGTGGGCGCGCAAGAACGTTCGCGTGAACGCCCTGTGTCCGGGCTGGTTCCCGTCCGAGATGACCGTCGGCATGAACGACGAGACGAGTATGAACTTCGTCCGTCAGATGTCGCCCATGCCGCGTCTCGGCGAACTGCACGAACTCGACGGAGCCCTGCTTCTTCTGGCCTCCGACGCGTGCTCGTTCATGACCGGCCAGACGGTCACGGTCGACGGCGGTTGGACCGCCCGTTGATCCTGCACCTCGCCATTCGTCGCGAGTGGGAAGAAGCGCGGACCACCGGTCGTTATCCGTGGTCCACGCGGGGTGCGACCGTCGTCGATGTCGGTTACACCCATTGCAGTTTCGAACATCAGTGGCGCGGTGTCCGCGAGCGGTACTACGCCGATCTCACCGATGACGAACTCGTGCTGTTGGAGATCGACGAATCACGTCTTTCCTCGACGGTCGTCGTGGAGCGGCTCGAGGGCGCGCCCGACGACTTCCCTCACATCTATGGCGAGATCGACGTCGCGGCGGTGGTGGGCGAGCGGTCGATCAGGGGGTGAGCTGCGCCCACGGCGCGGCGGCCTCGAGTTGCGACGCCACGCGGATCAACACGTCCTCGCGACCGTAGGCGGCCACGAGTTGCATGCCGACTGGCAATCCACTGGCCGTGCGATGCAGCGGCAGGCTGATGGCCGGTTGGCCGCTCATGTTGAACTGCCCGGTGAAGGTCACCCATTCGCCGGCCCGCACGAGAGCATTCATCGGCCGGGTCGCATCGTCGTGGATCTCGCCGATCGCGATCGGCGGTTCGGCGAGGGTGGGCGTGAGGAGGAGATCCCAACCCTCGGCCCACCACGACTGCAGTGCGCGACGGAAAGAGACCGAGGCCGCCAGTGCAGCGGCGTAGTCGACGCCGGTGACCGACTCGGCGAACTTGGCCTGGGCCCAGTTCATGGCCTCGACGTCGTCGGCCGTGATCTCGCGACCGAGTGTGTCGGCGAAGCGTCGTAACGACATGCCCATGTTGGTGCTCCACATCGCACCGAACGATTTGCCCTGACTCTGGTCGGCGAGCACGGCCGGCCAAGCGACTTCCACGTGGTGTCCGAGTGACTCGAGCAACTTCGCGGTGTTGTGGACACCGGTCACGCACTCTTGATGCACCGCGAAACCGCGTGGACTGTGGTCGAGAAGTCCGATGCGCAGACGTCCGGGATCGGCGCCGACCTCTTGGATGTACGGACGCGACGGGGCCGGGGCGATCACGACGTCACCGATTCCGGGTCCGTTGGTCGCATCGAGAAGTCGGGCGGTGTCGCGCACGGTGCGGCTCACGCAGTGCTCCACGCCGAGGTTGCTCTCGTCGCGGAACGGGGCCATGGTGATGCGACCCTGCGACGGCTTCAGACCGACGAGACCACAACAACTCGCCGGGATTCGGATGGAACCACCACCGTCACTCGCGTGGGCGATCGGAACCATGCCGGAAGCGACGGCCGCAGCTGCACCACCGCTCGAGCCGCCACTCGTGCGCGAGGTGTCCCACGGGTTGCGGGTGGGACCCCACGCGAGGGGCTCGGTCACGGGCACGCTGCCGAGTTCGGGACTGTTGGTGCGACCGAGGGTCACGAGGCCGGCGCGCTTGTAGCGGGCGACCAACTCGGTGTCGGTGGGAGCGATGTAGTTGGCGGCCTTGAAGGCTCGGCAACCATGGCTGATCGGTCGGCCGGCCTCGTTGGCGAAGAGATCTTTCAACAAGAACGGCACACCGCGGAACGGACCCTTGGGTAGTGCGGGATCGTCGGCCGTCGCCCGTCCGGCGTCGAACCACCGATACGTGAGTGCGTTGAGTGCCGGATCGAGTTGCTCGATGCGTTCGATGGCGGCTTCCGCGAGTTGACGCGGTGTGACCTCACCTTTGGCCACGAGTTCGGCTTGGGCCGTGGCGTCGAGCCAGCGGGTGTCTTGCGCGAGTGACGACATGTATCCGTGATAGCAGACGAGGTGCGGGCCGAGGGGAACCCGCTGACTAGCGTGAACGTCCGTGCCCAACGATGGTGCGGAGCCGGCCTCCGTCGAGTACCCGACGAGCCGGGCCCTGCTCGGCTTCGCGCCGGTGCGCAACCTCCTCGGATCGAGCGTGGCGACGTCGGCCGGAGTGATGCTCCAGGCCACGATTCTCGGCAAACAGGTGTACGACATCACGGGACGCGAACTCGACATCGGTCTGCTCGGTCTGGCCGAATTCCTGCCGGCCGCACTTCTCGTTCTCGTGACCGGATCGGTGGCCGATCGTTTCAATCGGCGGATCATCGGCACGCTCGCCATTGCGGCCGAACTCGTGTGTGCGTTGGTGCTCGGGTTCTATGCGCTCGGTGAGCCGACCGCAGTGTGGCCGCTCTTCGTGGTGGCCGTGCTCTTCGGCGCCGCCCGTGCGTTCTCGGCGCCGGCGATTCGTTCGATTCCACCGATGGTCGCACCCGATGGCACGTTGCCGAGACTCATCGCGTTGTATTCGGCCACGTGGACGGCGGCGGCGATCGTCGGCCCGGCGCTCGGCGGATTCCTGTACGCGGCCGACCCGGCCCTCGCGTACTTCGTGGCCGCCGGACTCATGGGATGCGGTGTGCTGCAGTTGGCGCGCATTCGCTTCCTGCGCGAGCCCGAACCACCCGGACCCGACGACAAGGTCACCTTGCACTCGGCCTTCGAGGGTCTTCGTTTCATTCGTCGCACCCCCATTCTTCTGGCCGCGATCTCGCTCGATCTCTTCGCGGTCCTCTTCGGTGGTGCCGTGGCACTTCTGCCGGCGATCGCCGAGGATCGGCTGGGCGTGGGCGACGTCGCCTACGGATGGCTGCGCGCTGCGCCGGGAATCGGTGCGGCGGTGATGGCTCTGATCCTCGCGTCGAAGCCGGTCACCCGACGCGTGGGTCGAACCTTGCTCGTGGTGGTCGGGATCTTCGGTGTCGCCACCGTGCTCCTCGGCGTCACCACGAGCTACTTGATCGCTTTCGTGTCGCTCGTGATCCTCGCCGGAGCCGACATGATCAGCGTCTACATCCGTGGAACGCTCGTCCCGCTCGTGACTCCGGACGACAAGCGAGGTCGGGTCATGGCCGTGGAGAACGTGTTCATCGGCGCGAGCAACGAACTCGGTGCCTTCGAAAGCGGAGTGGCGGCGCAGGCATTCGGGACCCAGACGGCGGTCATCGGTGGCGGCGTGGCCACGCTCGGTGTCGTGGCGCTGTACTCGTTCTTCTTCCCCGCGTTGCGCCGGGTCGACCGCTTCGAGGAACTCGACCCCGATCGTTAGTCGAGTCGTGAGGTCAGGCCGCGATGGCCAGCCACACGACGAGCGGTATCACGATCCACGACAGGATCAGCAGAACGATCGCGTAGGCCGCGAAGTTGTAGCTCTCGTCGCGGGGTGGTTTGCCGGCGGCGCCGATCGTCTCCCACAACGCCCGCATCGGCTGATCGGTCGAGAGTTTGATCCGGCGACGGGCAACACCGGCGCTGTAGAGAGCGACCCACGAGAGCGCGGCGAGAACCGCGAAGAGAATGACACCAAGCACGATCACTCCCGCGGTCGAGTCGAGTGCGGCGCGCGTGACGCTTTGCAGTCCGCTCGCGATCGACGTCAGTACCGCACCGCCGAGGAGGAACGTCGGCAGTCCGAGGGCCTTGGTGCTCATGCCGGTCTGCACGCGTCGGATGTCGAGTCGTGAACGTCGGAGCATCGAGTGTTCGGCGGTTCCCCAGGCACTGTTGGCCTCGCGTCGTTCGTACAGGCCACCGATGCGTCCGACGAGGCGGTTCAGGTGGCTGCGCACGATCCACCGGGTGACTTGTTGAACGAGCCATTTGGCGATCGGAGTGAGCGGACCGAGTCGGCGCACCTCGGCCGGCCGGGCGCCATTGCGATCGAGCACCTCGATACCACGCACCATCACGCGATGCGCTTCTTCGAAGCGCTGCGGATACTGCAGGGGTCGCACGGCCGACATCTGCGCAACCATCTCCCGCTCCACCACCCCTCGGCCACCGATCTGGAAGAGCAACGCGTCCTTCTCTTCGTCGGTGTCGGCCCGGAGAACGCGGAGAGAATCGAGTTTGTCGAGGAGGAGTTCGGGAACGGATTCGTCGTGGCCGTCACCGGTCGGCGCGTGGGGCTCGTTCACGCTTTCAAGGTAGTGCTTCGGTGAGTGGTCGCCGTTCCGGACGCGGAGAGAGGGACTACCGTTGAGCACATGAAGCAAAACCCAGTCGGTCGCTTCCTCGACGAGTTCCGCCAGTTCATCAACAAAGGAAACCTGATCGCCATCGCCATCGGCTTCGTGATGGGTTCGGCCTTCACCGGTCTCGTGACCGCACTCGTGGAGAACGTGATCATGCCCCTCGTGGCGATTCCGTTCGGCCAGCCCAACTTCGACAATGCGCTCATTCTCGAGATCAACGATGCCCAGATCAGGTTCGGCGCTTTCCTCACCGTCGCCGTGACCTTCGTGTCGATCGCCCTCGTTCTCTTCGTGATGCTGAAGATCTACAACCGCGCCACGGGTGACGAAGCCGTGGCACCGCCCACGGAGATCGGCCTCCTCACCGAGATCCGCGACGAACTCCGCTCACATCGCACCGGCGACGCATGAGAAGGCTCGTCGCGCTGGTCATCGTCGGTGCCTGTGCGGTTTCGGCGTGTGCGGGCGATTCGTCACCGGCGTCGACTCCACCCTCGGGACCTCTCGGCACCGTGGGCGGAATCGGTGTCCTGCCGTCGGTGAGTCCGGCCGATCCGGCGACGGCTGGAAGTCGTGAGCCGGTGTTACCGAGCTTCGATCGCACGATCGGTCAGGTGGCCGAGGGTCCGCGCCTCTTACTCATCGGCGACTCGATCCTGGCCACGGTGGCCCGCCGCTACAACAACAAGGCATGTCGCCGTCTGGTGCCACTCGGTTGGCAGATGGTGATCGAGGCCGAGATCGGTAAATCGATCGAGTTCGGTCCCGAAGTGCTGAAGGCCAAGATGGACGAACGTTGGGACGCCGCCGTCGTCTTCCTCGGCACCAACTACTGGCAGACACCCGAGGACTACGAGCGGCTCCTCGCGTTCATTCTCGACGAGCTCTCGCCGCGACCGATCGCACTGTTCACCACGTCGATGTATCGACCCAAGCAGCGCGAGGTCAACGACGCCATCGAGGCCGAGGCGCGCAACCGCGACAACGTCTGGCTGGTCGACTGGGAGTCGATCTCGAAATCGGACGGCGTGCTGTCGGGCGACGAAATCCATCCGTCGATGGAGGGCAACGATCTACTCGTGGCCGTGCTCGCCAAAGTTCTCGGTAATGCACCGGGTGGTGGCGCGGGCAAGTGCCTCGAATCCGAGTTCGTCGAGGACGAGATGTTGCCCGAGGCGATCGTGGATGTGAATCCGACCGACGACTCCGCACCCGAGGACACCGCAGTCGACGACACCGCACCCGACGACTCGATCGGTGTCACCACGACCACCCCAGGCTGACCTTTCGCGGGTTGCGAGTCCGCCTCGTGCGCCACACACTTGGAGGGTGCTCCAGGTCCAGTCGTTGTCGGTCGAGGTCGGGGGTCGTGTCGTCGTTCAGGACGCGACCTTCACGATCATGCCCAAGGACAAAGTCGGCCTGGTCGGACGCAACGGAGCCGGCAAGACGAGCCTCTTCAAGGTTCTCGGCGGCGACAGTGAGCCGATCGCCGGCAAGGTGACCCGCAAGGGCGGATTCGGCTACTTGCCTCAAGATCCGCGAATCGCCGGGGTTTTCGATGGTCGGACCGCGATTTCGCACATCCTGTCGGGCCGCAACGTCGACGAAGATCTCGCTCGCCTCGAGAAGTTGCGCATCGCCATGGAAGAGGACGCGAGCGAGCGCAACGTGTCCCGCTATTCGCGTGCCGAGGACGAATTCGCATCCCGCGGCGGATACGCGGCCGAGAGCGAAGCACGATCGATCGCCGCCGGACTCGGTCTCACCGCGTCGCGTCTCGATTTGCCGGTGGGGGTGTTGTCGGGTGGCGAGCGACGACGCGTCGAGTTGTCGCGCATCCTCTTCGCTGGAAGTGATGTCTTGCTGCTCGACGAACCTACGAACCATCTCGACGTCGACGCCAAGACCTGGTTGTTGTCGTTTCTCCGCCAGTACCGCGGTGCGCTCCTCGTGATCAGCCACGACCTCGATCTGCTCGACGAGGCGATCACCCGTGTGCTGCATCTCGACCGCGTGGCCGAGGACGCAACGGGTCACGTCGTGGAGTACCGCGGGACGTACAGCCAGTACCTCAAGTCACGTGCCGAGGACGAAGAACGACTCACCAAGAAGGCTGCGTTGCAGGCCAAGGAGATCCAGCGCCTGCAGACCGTGGTCGATCGATTCGGAGCCAAGGCCACCAAGGCGGCCATGGCGCACAGCATCGAGAAACGCATCGATCGATTGGAGTCCGAGAAGGTCGTCGCGCCCACTGCGTCACGATCGATCACCGTGCGGTTCCCCGATCCGCCGCCGTGTGGTGAGACCGTCGTGACCGCCGAGCATCTGTGCAAGGGATACGGCGGACCGCCGGTGTTCGAGGACGTGTCGTTCGATCTCGGACGACGTGAACGTCTGCTGGTACTCGGGTTGAACGGCGCGGGTAAGACGAGCCTCTTGCGCATACTCGCCGGCGAGACCACGGCCGACCTCGGCGACTTCCGCTTCGGGCATCAAGTGGCCGTGGGTTACTACGCGCAGGAGCACGACAACCTCGACACCTCGGCGAGTCTCCTCGACAACATCCGCCGCGAAGTTCCTCCGGGAGTCCAACTCACCGAAACGCAATTGCGTGGGCTTCTCGGCATGTTCGGGTTGTCGGGGGAGAAGGTCTTCCAGAAGTCGGGCACTTTGTCGGGCGGCGAGAAGACCAAGTTGGCCCTGGCCATGCTCATGGTCGGGCGCAACAACGTGTTGCTCCTCGACGAGCCCACGAACAACCTCGACCCGCCGAGTCGCGAAGCAGTGGCCGACGCGTTGTCCTCGTGGAAGGGCTCGATCATCTTCGTGAGCCACGACCCCGAGTTCGTGGAGCGACTCGAACCCACCAAGGTCCTGCTCATGCCCGACGGTCAGGTCGACTACTTCGGCGAAGACTGGCTCGACGTCGTCACCCTCGCCTGAATCGCTCGCTGACGGTCCGTCACGCCCCGAGGGCTACGGTTCGGACATGCGAATCGGAATCTTCGGCGGTGCAGCAAACGACGGAACCCTCGACGCCATGGTGGCCGAGGCCAAGCGGGCGGAGGCCGACGGCTTCGCGAGCTACTGGGCTCCGCAGATCTTCGGGCACGATGCTCTGACGGCATTGGCCGTGATCGGTCGGGAAGTGCCGCGCATCGAGCTCGGCACGAGTGTGGTTCCCACCTACCCGCGTCATCCGATGATGATGGCCCAGCAGGCGCTCACGGTGAATGCAGCGTGCTCGGGTCGTCTCTGCCTCGGCATCGGACTCAGTCACCAGATCGTGGTCGAGTCGATGTGGGGAATGAGCTTCGCCAAGCCCGTGCGTCACATGCGCGAGTACCTCGAGGTCATGATGCCGCTGCTCGAGGGCAAGCCGGTCGCTCACGCGGGTGAAGAGTTCCGCGTCAATGGTGCGGTAGCGGTGCCTGGTGGTAGCCGGCCCAACGTCGTGATCGCCGCGCTCGGCGAGCAGATGCTGAAGGTCACCGCCGCGCTGGCCGACGGCACGCTCACGTGGTGCACCGGTCCGCAGACCCTCGCCAATCACACCGTGCCCACGTTGAAGGCAGCCGCCGACAAGGCGGGTCGTGACTCGACCCGAGTCATCGCCGCGCTACCCGTGTGCGTCACCAAGGACAAAGAGGCCGCGTTCGAGCGAGCCGCCAAGGTGTTCGTCGTGTACGGGCAGTTGCCGAGTTACCGTGCGATGCTCGACAAGGAAGGCGTGTCGGGTCCGGCCGACATCGCGGTGGTCGGTTCGGAATCCGAAGTCATCGATCGTCTCGCCGCACTGGCCGACATCGGCGTGACCGACTTCGCGGCGGTCGAGTTCGGGGCCACCCCCGACGAAATCGCCGACACCCGCGCCGCCGTGAAGAAACTGCTGAAGTAGTCGTCGTTCCGTTCCGGGACGCGAAGGGGGAAAGCGTCATGGGAGTCAGTCTCTCGAAAGCCGACGGAATCGCTCGGATCGTCTTCGACCATCCGCCGATCAACCTCTTCACCTTCGAGGAGTTTCTCGCCACTGCGCAGATCGTGGGTGAACTTGCGGTGGACGACTCAGTTCGCGTGGTGATCCTGTCGTCGGCCAATCCCGACTTCTTCATCGCCCACTTCGACGTGGAGGCGATTCTGTCGTTCCCGACCGGTCAGCCACCCGCAACTGAACTCAACCCGTATCACGTGATGTGCGAACAATTGCGCACGATGCCCAAAGCGACCATCGCCGTGGTCGAGGGCCGCGCCGGTGGTGGAGGTAGTGAAGTGGCGCTCAGTTGCGACATGCGCTTCGCCGCCCTGCCGTCCAAGAAGCACGCGGGCGCCGTGTTCAATCAGCCGGAGGTCGCGCTCGGCATCATCCCGGGCGGAAGTGGAACCCAGCGACTCGCGCGGTTGATGGGCCGCTCGCGGGCACTCGAGGTCGTGCTCGGCTGCGACGACATCGATGCCGAAACCGCCGAGAAGTGGGGCTGGGTCAACCGAGCGCTACCGCGCAAACAACTCCGTCCTTTCGTCGAGCGTCTCGCCACGCGCATCGCGTCGTATCCCGCCCACGCGGTCGCGGCGGCCAAGGCGTCGGTGATCCGGGCCGAGAAGGAGGTCGCCGCCGATCTCCTCGCCGAAGGCAATGCGTTCAGTGGAACTCTCGGCGGGCCCGGCACTCGCGAGGCGATGGAACGCTTTCTCGCCATCGGTGGTCAGACCGCCGCCGGCGAACTGCGTTTGGGTGAGCTTCTTCAGCCCTGATCACTTCAGGGCGACCGGCGTCCCACCGAAGGGTTTGTTGACGAGGTCGAAGAAGTCGTTGCCCTTGTCGTCCACCACGATGAAGGCCGGGAAGTCCTTGACCTCGATCTTCCAAACCGCCTCCATGCCGAGTTCGGGGTACTCGAGCACTTCGACCTTGGTGATGCAGTCCTGGGCGAGTCGCGCCGCCGGACCACCGATGGAACCGAGGTAG
>SYCI01000003.1 GCA_005787035.1 Actinomycetota bacterium
AAGATCATCGAGCAGCGCATCGGTCACAAGGGTGTGGGATTCCACGCCACGGTCCGTGGCAAGTCCGAAACCGATCCCGGAGAACTCTTCGCGCAGGTCCTACCCGAAGATCTGCTCGCCTTCGGTCTGATCCCTGAGTTCGTGGGTCGACTCCCGATGGTGGGGGCGGTGCGCAGCCTCGATCACGACGCCTTGGTGAAGATCCTGGTCGAACCCAAGAACGCCTTGGTCAAGCAGTACCAGAAGTTCTTCGAGTTCGAAGACGTGCAACTCGAGCTCACCGATGACGCCCTCACGGCGGTCGCCGATCTGGCTCTGAAGCGGGGAACCGGAGCGCGTGGTCTGCGTGCGATTCTCGAAGACGTCCTACTGAACACAATGTACGAGCTTCCGGGTCGCGCCGATGTCGCGCGGGTCGTGGTGGATGCCGCGTCGGTGACCGACAAGACGGCACCCACGTTGGTGCCCCGAGCTTCGGTGCGGTCGACGCGCCCGCGCCGCGCCGCCAGTTGATGGACTTCGCGCGAGCGCTCGAATACCTCGACGCCCACGCAACGTACGAGAAGACCGGGCGTATCGATTCGCCATCGCTCGACACGATTCGACGTCTGTGTTCGGCGATGGGGGATCCCCAGCACTCCGCGCCGGTGATCCACATCACCGGCACCAACGGCAAGGGCTCGACGGCCCAGATGGTCACTCGCTTGCTGATGGAAAGTGGGCTGCGAGTGGGGACCTACACGAGCCCGCACCTCGAAAGTGTGACCGAACGTATGACGATCGATGCGACACCGATCGCCGAGGAGTCGTTCGGTGAACAGATCGGAGCCGTCGCCGATCTCGAGATCATCGCCGGTGTCCGGCCCGGTTACTTCGATACGTGCACGGCGGCGGCATTTCGGTGGTTCGCCGATGAAGCCGTGGATGTGATGGTGATCGAAGTCGGTCTGCTCGGACGTTGGGACGCGACCAACGTGGTCGACGCGCAGGTCGCGGTCGTGACCAACATCGGCCTCGATCACACCGAATTCGCCGGGCCGACCAAGGCCCACATCGCTCGCGAGAAGGCGGGCATCATCAAGGATGGTTCGGCGGTGGTGCTCGGCGAAACCGATCCCGAACTGATCGAGATCTTTCGGGCCGCCGGCGGCGCGAGCCTGTTGCGTCGGGGTCCCGATTTCGGTGTGGCGACCAACGAACTCGCACTCGGGGGTCGTCTCGTCGGGCTCCGCACTCCGACCACCATCTATCCCGATGTGTTCGTGCCGTTGCACGGACGTCATCAGGCCGACAACGCAGCGCTGGCCCTGACCGCAGTGGAGACGTTCTTCGCCCGTCCGTTGTCGGGCGAAGTCATCGATCTCGCATTCGCGAGTACGACGATGCCGGGACGTTTCGAGATCCTCGGCCATCAGCCACTCGTCATCGTCGACGGCGCTCACAATCAGGCGGGGGCCGATGTGTGTTCGAGTGTCTTCTTCGAAGACTTCGATCCGGCCGGTCGACGAATCCTCGTGGTGGGTTGCCTCCGCGGTCGTGATCCGCGCGAGATGCTCGAAGCACTCCGGGCCGACGACTTCGATCAGGTGATCTGTTGCCCGGCGCCCTCACCCCGTGGTCGGCCGGCATCCGAAATCGCGCAGGCGGCACGCGAAGTCGGATGCGACGACGTGCAGGAATCGCCTTCGGTCGAAGAAGCGATCGACGCGGCCGTCGCCGGCGCCGGACCCGACGACGCAGTTCTGGTGACTGGATCGCTCTATGTGGTGGGAGCTGCCCGGCCCCATCTGCGCCGACGCCTCCCCTGAGGGCGACAGCGATAGCGTCGCCTTCCATGTCCGACCGCACCCTCGTCCTCCTGAAGCCCGACGCCGTCGAACGCGGCCTCGTCGGAACCATCCTCGACCGCTTCGAGCGCAAGGGCCTGAAGCTCGTCGCCCTCGACCTGCGGTCCCTCGATCAGGCGACCCTCGGTCGCCATTACGAGGAGCACGTCGGTAAGGGCTTCTACGCCGATCTCGTGGCCTTCATGTCCCGGGGCCCGGTGGTGGCCCTCGTTCTCGAGGGCCCGGAGAACACCTGGGAAGTCGTTCGCACGATGATGGGTGCCACCAACCCCCGGACCGCCGCGCCCGGGACGATCCGTGGTGACCTGGGCATTCTCTTCACCGAGAACCTCGTTCACGGCTCGGACTCCCTGGCCTCCGCCGAGCGTGAGATCGGGATCTTCTTCCCGAATCTGTAACATTTCTCCGGTCTGGAGGAGGTTCGGCCATGGCCCGGAACAATCCGCTGGCCCTCGGTCGTGATATCGCGATCGACCTCGGGACGGCCAACACCCTGATCTACGTCCGTGGGCAGGGCGTCGTCCTGAATGAGCCCTCGGTCGTGGCCCTCGACGTCGCCGATGGACGTCCCGTGGCCGTCGGCCTCGAGGCCAAGCGCATGATGGGCCGGACCCCGGGCCACATCCGGGCGGTCCGTCCGCTGAAGGACGGTGTCATCGCCGACTTCGAGGTCTGCGAGAAGATGCTCCGCTATTTCATTCAGAAGGTTCACACGAGCCGCTGGAGCAAGCCCCGGATGGTCATCTGCGTTCCGTCGGGTATCACCGGCGTCGAGCAACGTGCGGTTCAGGATGCCGCCGAGTACGCCGGTGCTCGGAAACCCGTGCACATCATCGAAGAACCCATGGCGGCGGCCATCGGAGCCGGACTCCCGGTGCACGAGCCGAGCGGCAACATGATCGTCGACATCGGTGGGGGGACCACCGAGGTGGCAGTGATCTCGCTCGGCGGAATCGTGACCGCACAGTCCTTGCGGGTGGCCGGCGACGAACTCGACGAGGCGATCATCCAGTACCTGAAGAAGGAATTCTCGATGGCGGTCGGTGAGCGCACCGCGGAAGACATCAAGATCCAGATGGGATCGGCCTGGCCGATGGAAGAAGAGTTGACGGCGGAGATCCGCGGTCGCGACCTGATCAGCGGACTACCCCGCACCATCACATTGTCGACCGAACAGGTTCGCGAGTCGTTGGCCGAGCCGGTGTCGTCGATCGTCGATTGCGTGCGCACCACTCTCGACAAGACTCCGCCCGAACTCGCAGCCGACATCATGCACGCCGGAATCACCTTGTCGGGCGGAGGCGCGCTACTCGCCGGTCTCGACCGTCGCCTCGCGCACGAGACGGGGATGCCGATCAACATCGCGCCCGATCCGCTCTATGCGGTGGTGCTCGGCTCGGGTCAGGCGCTCGAGAACATCGAGGCGATGCGCGGACTTCTCGCCCAGAGCGACAGTTAGGACGACGCGGGCGTATGCCGAGGTACTCGGTCAGTCGACGTCGGGCTCTGGCCCTGCTCACTCTCACGTCGATTCTTCTGATCACTCTCGATCTGCAGGGGAACGCGGTCGTCGACGGCGTCCGGAAGGTGTTCGGAGCCGTGTTCGCTCCCATCCAGGACTCGACGCGAGTGATCACGCGACCCATCGAGAACGCTTGGCGGGGGATCACCGGTTACGACGAACTCACCGAGGAGAACGAGCGTCTACAGGACGCGATCGACCAGCAGGAGGGGGCCTTCATCGCAGCGTTGGCCACCGTGCGCGATGCTCAGGAGCTCCTCGCCCTCAATGGCATCGACAACCTCGCCGACATCTCGTCGATCACCGCCCAAGTGGTCGGTGAAGGCCCGTCGAATTTCGCTCAGACGATCGAGATCAACCAAGGCTCCAACGACGGACTTCGGGTGGGCATGCCGGTGGTCAACGCCGCCGGATTGGTCGGCAAGGTGACCGAGGTGTTCGCCGATCGGGCCATCGTGATGTTGGCCACCGACGCCTCGTACGCCGTTCCCGTGCAGGTCATCAACCTCCCCGAGGAGGAGACCACCACGACCACCAGTACGTCCACGAGCACGACCACGACGACGACCACGACATCGACGACCACGATCGTCCCGGCGGTCGAGTCGCCGGGTCTCGGAGTAGCGACGTCGGTCCCGGTCGATGTGGCAACGAGTCCCGCGCCCACAACGGCGGCGCCATCGACTTCCATTGCATCCGTGCTCACCGTGGCCCCTCCGACCACGACACCGGCGCGCACCACCACGACGGTCGACATCAACGACCTGCCGGCAACCGAGACCGGGGCCTTGCGAGGTCGTGGTGCCGATCGCGCGCCGATCGTCGAGTTCATCGATCAGAGTTCTCGATTCGGTGAGATCAGGGTCGGTGCGGTGATCATCACGGCCGGTGGCTCGAAGAGTCTCGCGCCGCGTGGGATCGTCGTGGGACGCGTCGTGAAGGTCGTGGAGCGCTCCGGAACGTCGGGGGCAGTGCTCGAGGTCCGTTTGTCGGCGCGCCTGACCTCGCTGAACTTCGTTCGTGTTCTGCTCTATCAGCCGGCGGCGAGTCGCTGATGATCGAATTCCTGAACCGCTCCTATGTGCGGACGGCTCTGGTCGGTCTGCTCGCACTGGGCCTTCAAACGACGTTTCTCGCGAGCGCGTCTCTCGCAGGAATCGTGGTGCAGTTGATGCTCTGCCTGGCCGTGGCGGCCGGTGTGTCAGGCGGGTCCGAACGCGGGGCGATCACCGGTTTCAGCCTCGGTCTGATGTTCGATCTGGTCCTGTCGACCCCGCTCGGCCTCACGGCATTGGTCTACGGCCTCGCCGGTTTTCTCGCTGGCTACTTCAACTCGCTCAGCATCAATCATCCGTGGTGGCTGCGCTCCGTCGTGGTCGGTGGCTCGAGTCTGATCGTCATGTTCGTGCACCCTGTTCTCGCAACATGGGTCGGAGTCGATGGCTGGCTCACGACTCGGGTCTTCAAAGTCGCGGTGGTCGTCGGACTCGCCAATGCAGTAGTCGGCTTGGCGGCCGTTCCCCTGATGCGTTGGTCCTTGGCCATCAAGCGGCAGGAGCGTTTGGCGCCACCGCCGGAGATCTACGCATGAAGTCCGAGCGCAGACAGTCGCGTCTCGGGGTGATCGGGGTCATCGGAGCCGTGTTGTTCTCGGTGCTCGGATTGCGCATGTGGTTCCTGCAGGTGGTCGACGCGCCGAATCTCGAGTTGAAGGTTCAGGCCAACAAGACCCGGACCGTGCGTCTTCTTCCCGAACGGGGCCGAATCTTCGATCGTGAGGGTCGAATCCTCGCCGACAACGAACGCGTTCTCTCGATCACCATCGACTGGAACGTGATGCGTGACTCGACCGATCGAGCCGAGCTCTTCGCGCGCCTCGCTCCGGTACTCGACGTGTCGATCACCGAGATGGAAGATCGCTACGCGGGACCGATCGGTGCCGATGGCCGTAGGAGCGGTTCTCGTTACAGTCCGCTTCTTCCGATGCCGGTCAAGGAGGGTGTCGGGGAGGACGTCGCCCTCTATCTGATCGAGCGCAACGAGGACTTTCCGGGTGTCGATGTGTCGGCGGGATGGAACCGCCAGTATCCCTACGCGCCCCTCGCCGCCCACGTCGTCGGGTATCTCGGTGCGATCACCAAGGAAGAGGCGTCGCAGTATCGAGATCTCGGTTACGACCTGAACGAACGCGTCGGGCAATTCGGAGTCGAGAAGATCTACGAGCCCTACCTGCGTGGAACGCCCGGTTACGTGAAGTACGAAGTCGACTCGCGCGGGGCCATCCTCGACGAGATCGAGCGGGTCGAGCCGGTCGCCGGCAACGATCTGCAGTTGGCGCTCGACCTCGACATCCAGCAGTACGCCGAGCAGGCCCTCGAGACCCAACTCCGTTTGCGACGATTCGTCGAGACGTGTCAGGCCAAGGACGAGAACAAACTTCCGGTCAAACCTCAGTTCCCCGAATGTCAGAACCTGAAGGCGCCCGCCGGTTCGGTCGTGGTGATGAACCATTCCAATGGCGAGGTCATCGCATTGGCGAGTTACCCGACATTCGACAATCGTTGGTTCAACTCGGGTATCTCGGGTGACAAGTTCGCGCAGATCTTCCCGAAGGTCGACGATCCCGACAAATCGATCCTCGTCAATCGGGCGATCCAGGGTCAGTACAACCTTGGGTCGAGTTTCAAACCCTTCGTGGCCTACGCCGCACTCGACGCCGGACAATTACCCGGCGGGGTGGCTTACAAGTACTTCGACCAGGGTTCGTACACGTTGACGAGCATCGACGAAGACACCTGCCAAGTCGTGAAGTGCGTCTTTCGAAACGCACTCTGCGGCGGCGGGAACAGCCCGTGCTTCTACGGAGTCGTGACGGTCGAGGACGCGCTCGCCGTATCGAGTGACACCTTCTTCTACAAGATCGGTGAGCAGATCTTCTCCGAACGGGGAGGCCAACCGATTCTCCAGGAAGAGGTTCGGAAGTTCGGTTTCGGTTCCAAGACCGGTATCGACTTGCCCTACGAATCGGCCGGTCGGGTTCCCGACAAGGACTCGAAGCGTCAATTGGTCGAAGACGGTGTGCTCATGGAGGGGGAGAGCCCCAACTACCTCGTGGGTGACAACGTCCAATTGTCGGTGGGTCAAGGTCTGCTCGCCGCGACACCGATCCAACTCGCGCAGTCGTACGGAGCCTTGGCCAACGGTGGCGCGGTGGTCCGTCCCCTCGTGGCCATCGCGCTGCTCGCTCCGGGCACTCCCGATGCCGCGATCGCCGGAGTGGCCGACCTCTCGAAATCCGAAGTGGTGCTCAAGCTCAACACCACGAACACTATCCGCAAGATCGAGTTGCCGACCGAGTACCGCGATGCGATCGTTCGCGGACTGCAACGCGTGATCACCGGACCGGGCGTCGACAGCGACCGATACCACGCGACCACCGGAGAACGACTCTTCGCGAGTTACCCCTACGAGGTCCTGCCCATCGCAGGCAAGACCGGAACCGCCCAGGGCGCGGCGAGCCTGCCCTGGAACGACTCGTCGGCTTTCGCCGCGTTCAGTCTCGATCCGAATCAGCCGTACACGGTGTCGGCCTACCTCGAGAAGTCCGGTTACGGCTCGAAGGCCGCCGCTCCCGTGACCAAGTGCGTGTTCATGGCCCTTGCCAACGCAGTCAAGACGCCGGCCGTCGTTCCGTCGGATCCTCTCGATCTGACCTCGACTCTCGTGGCTCCCGATCGGTCGCTCCCGAGCAACCGCTGTCTGGGCGGAGCGGCCTACGGAGGGCGCGACTGATGGGACTGCCGTTGCTCAACCGCCGTCCGGATTCGGGTCTCGGGAACATCCGCCGTAGTGGAGGCGACCCGAGTCGGAACATCGACTGGACCATGCTCGCGACGGTCGGAATTCTGGCGATCATCGGAGTGTTCGCGATCTACAGCGCCACCTTCTGGAAAGTGGCCGGAGATCCGTACTGGTTCACGCTTCGTCAGGTCCTCTTCCTGATCGTCGCCATCGTCGTCGTCGTGGCTGTCATGGCCTTCGATTACACGTTCCTCAACGAGCGTGCCTTCTTCCTCTACGGGTGTTCGCTGGTGGCCCTGGTTCTCGTGCTCGCGGTCGGCGCGTTACGGGGAGGAGCTCGCCTGTCGTTCGATCTCGGGCCGATCCTCTTCCAGCCGGCCGAATTCGCCAAACCGGCGGTGGTGATCGTGTTGGCCGCGTACTTCTCCGAACTGCGCGAGGAGACGGTGTCGTATTCGAAGTTCATCGGCGGACTGGTGCTCGTGGGCGTACCCGCGGTGCTCATCATCCTGCAACCCGACCTCGGCTCGGCCTTCGTGATCATCATCGGCGCCCTGGCCATCCTCCTGATGGCTGGCGCCCGACTCCGTTACCTCGCGCTCATCTCGTTGCTCACGGTCATGACCGTGGCCGCGGCCGTGGTCGCCGGCATCGTCGATCGGTATCAGTTGCGCCGGATCGAAGCCTTCCTGAACCAGAACTCCGATGACGAGAACCTGAAGAATCTCGTTCTGCAGGTCCGGTTCGCCAAGCGAGCGGTGGCCACCGGGGGATGGTGGGGCAAGGGTTACCTCGACGGCCCACTGACCAACGGCAAGTTCATTCCGGTCCAACAGAGCGACTTCATCTTCTCGGCCATCGCCGAACAGTTCGGACTCATCGGTGGTGCAATCGTTCTGATCCTTTTCGCACTTCTTCTCTTCCGTATCTGGCGCGTGGCCAATCTCTCCAAGGACGTCTTTGGCACCTATCTCTGCACCGGAATCTTCGGCATCATCCTGTGGCACGCCTTCCAGAACATCGGAATGACCATGGGCATCATGCCGGTCACGGGAGTGCCCCTCCCGTTCGTCAGTTACGGCGGTTCGTCGTTGGTGGCTTTCGCCATCATGATCGGATTGGTCGAGAGCGTTCACATGCGCCGTCTGCGCTGATCAGTAGGATCAACGTCTCATGACCTCGTTGTGGCCGCGCGTCGAACCGTTGTTGGCCAGGGTGCGCAAGCCAGCCCGCTACATCGGGTGCGAGGACGGCGCGGTCGTTCCCGTTCACGGACGGTCGAAGGTGGCGTGGTTGCTCGCCTATCCCGATGTGTACGAGGTCGGTCTGCCCAATCAGGGTCTGCAGATCCTGTACGAGATCCTGAACGAACGAGACGACGCGGTTGCCGAGCGCACCTACGCGCCCTGGGTCGATCTCGAAGCCCTCATGCGCGAGCGCGGGATACCGCTCTTCTCGGTCGACGCCCATCGGGCGGCGGGCGACTTCGATCTCATCGCCTTCAACCTCTCGGCCGAACTCGTCTACACCAACGTCCTCAACATGCTCGACCTAGCCGGAGTACCGGTGCACGCCGCGCGTCGCCGACCCGAGGATCCGCTCGTCGTCATCGGGGGTCATGCGGCTTTCAATCCCGAGCCTCTCGCCGATTTCATCGATCTCGCGGTTCTCGGCGAAGGCGAAGAAGTCATCGGTGAGATCACCGAGATCGTTCGCGAGTGGAAAGTGGGAGGTCGAACCGAGGGGTCGCGGCAGACGGTCCTTCGCGCCTTGGCGCAGGTTCCGGGCGTGTACGTGCCGTCGCTGTACGACGTCGTGTACGAAGGAGAACGCACGGTGTCGATCGAGCCCAAGTTCGACGACGTTCCGCGCCTCGTGACGAAGCGAACCGTGGCCGACCTCGGTCGTTGGGATTATCCGCGGCGGCCACTCGCGCCACTCACCGAGGTCGTCCACGATCGTTTGGCGGTCGAAGTGTTTCGAGGTTGCACTCGCGGGTGTCGTTTCTGTCAGGCCGGCATGATCACGCGGCCGGTGCGCGAGCGCCCGGCCGAACAGGTGCGAACCATGATCACCGAGGGATTGCGGCGCACGGGCTACAACGAGGTCTCGCTCACCTCGCTGTCGACTGCCGACTTCAGCGGTATCGAACAAGTGGTGTCCGGCATCGTGCCCGACCCGACGGCCTGTGGCGCCCCGACCATCAGTCTTCCGTCGTTGCGTGTCGACGCTTTCACGGTCGGACTCGCCGACAAGGTCTCGAGCGGACGCCGCAGCGGCCTGACATTCGCCCCCGAAGCGGGTACCTGGCGCTTGCGCACCGTCATCAACAAGCTCATCACCGAAGAAGATCTCTACGGCGCCGTGGAATCGGCGTTCTCGAGCGGGTGGTCGCGCGCCAAGTTGTACTTCCTCACCGGACTGCCCACCGAGACCGACGATGACACGCGCGGCATCGCCGAACTCGCAGCTGGCTGCGTTCGGGTCGGTCGTCAGCACACCAAGCGCGCGAGTGTCACGGTGAGCGTGGGCGGATTCGTACCCAAGCCGCACACACCGTTCCAATGGTTCGGTCAGAACGGTGTCGAAGAACTGCAGCGGAAGATCAACCTCGTCCGCGGCGCGGTCGGCAAAGGATCGGGTGTGCAGGTGAAGTGGCACGATCCGCGGGCCTCGCTCGCCGAAGGTCTCGCGAGTCGGGGTGATCGGCGTATGGGAGCGGTGATCGAGCGCGTGTGGCGCAACGGTGGCACGTTCCAGGAATGGTCGGAGTTCTTCGATCTCGAGCGCTGGACCGACGCCGTGGCTGCCGAGGGCCTCGACACCGATTGGTACGTCACGCGCCACCGGACCGAGGACGAACTCCTTCCTTGGGAACATCTGAGCGCCGGACTCCACCGTGACTTCCTGTGGCAGGACTGGCGAGCCGCACTCGACGAGCACGGCCTGCCCGATTGCCGCTGGACCCCGTGTTACGACTGCGGTGTGTGCACCGGTGACGGTCTCGAGCACATCGTGGCTTCTCCCGTGCCGCCGGCTGGTGGGAGTCAGGGCACCGGGCAGGATCTTTCCCGGGGCGGCGAGGTTCCGGTGAAGGTCCGTACGTGAAGGTCCGCATCGCCTATTCCAAACTCGGCAAGGTTCGCTTTCTCGGCCACCTCGACATGGCCCGTCTGTGGGAGCGGGCGTTCCGCAAAGCCGGTCTTCCGGTTGCGGTCTCGACCGGTTTCACACCGCGTCAGAAGCTCTCGTTCGGTCTTGCCTTGCCCACGGCGGCCGAATCACTCGTGGAACTCCTCGAAGTCACCTTCGACACCGAACGAGTCGACGTGGAGGTCCAGGACCTGCCGTCCCGGTTGTCGGGTCTGCTTCCCGAGGGCATCGTCGTGGTCGGGGCGGCGATGGTCGAGGCCGGTTCGGTGTCGCTCCAAGAAGACGTCACCGCCACCACATGGGTGCTCTCGATCGACCATCCCGCTCCCGAATTGGCGACCCGGATCGCCTCGGTCATGGGGGCTGCCGAGTGCTGGCTGGAGCGGGAACGCAAGGGGGAGCGCCGCCGGGATGACGTCCGGCCGGGGCTCCTCGGACTCGAAATCGCCTCGCCGACCTGCCTCCTCGGCCTTCCGAGCGAGTGGAAAGCCTCGGCAACCGGCACACTTGTGGAAGCAACGTTGACCACGGCGGGTCGGGGAATCCGGCCAACCGAGGTCGTCGAGGTCCTCCTCCCCGGGGTCCAGCCCTGGGATGTCCTCGATCGCGTGCTGAGAACTACCCAATGGATCGAGCGCCCTGAGGCGACGTGCGCACCCTTTGGTGTGCGCATCAGAAAGGAACTGGACAATGAGCGACAGCTCACCGGCCGATAGCGGCGGTAGCGCGTCCGGCGCGCCCCGCAAGAAGCGTCGTCGCGGCTCCCGTGGCGGCCGAAATCGATCACGTACTCAGGCCCCGAAGGCAACCCCGGAGGGTCAGCCCGTCATCGGTACGGCCGACGTGGAACTTCCCGAGCGACTCAACGAAGGACGCCCGACCCCGGAGGCCGCACCCGATGCGGTGGTGACCCGACCCAAGATCGGCGACACCCGTCCCGCCCCGCCGCCGGCCAAGCCGACGGTCACCATGCCCGGCGGGACCCGCGCCGGTGGGACACGTCCCGCAGGCGGCAGTCAGTCAGCGGGTGGTGGTCAGTCAGCGGGTGGCGCGGATGCCCAGAAGAAGAAGCGTCGCCGGGGCGGTCGCGGTCGCTCGGGTGGCGAGCGTCGTCCGGCCACCGTGGCCACCGAAGCCGATGTCATCGAACGCCGTCGGGGGCGTGAGCGCAATGGTCGGCCGGTCGGACGCAACTTCATGTGTGTCCAGGTGCGCCCGCACCTCACCCAGGTCGCGGTTCTCGAAGGTCGCTCGCTCATCGAGCACTACGTGAGTCGGCCGGCCGACGACATCTCTCAGATTCACGGCAACATCTACGTGGGCAAGGTTCAGAACGTCCTGCCCGGCATGGAAGCCGCGTTCGTCGACATCGGCACCCCCAAGAACGCCGTTCTCTACCGCGGCGACGTCCAGTACGACTCCGAGGACATCGTCGACAGCGAGCCGCGTATCGAGCAGATTCTGAAGGCCAAGCAACTGATCGTGTGTCAGGTCACCAAGAACCCGATCGGGGTGAAAGGTGCGCGGCTCACGCAGGAAGTGTCGCTGCCCGGTCGTTTCGTGGTGCTCATTCCCAACTCGAAGACGTACGGAATCTCCAAGCGTTTACCCGACGACGAACGCAAGCGCCTGCGCAACATCCTCGACCGCGTGAAGCCGGCCGAGCACGGTCTCATCGTGCGCACGGCGGCCGAGTCGGCCACCGAGCACGAGTTGAAGGCCGACATGAGCCGTCTGCTC
Organism: Actinomycetota bacterium; assembly: GCA_005787035.1. Lineage (GTDB taxonomy): Bacteria > Actinomycetota > Acidimicrobiia > Acidimicrobiales > Ilumatobacteraceae > Casp-actino8. Next base: position 12,064 of record SYCI01000003.1, read on the forward strand.
GACCAGTGGTCAGCCATCGAGGAGAAGGCCCGCAAGGCCACATCACCCACGCTGCTGTACCGCGAGCCTCCGTTGGCGGTGCGGGTCATCCGAGAGGAGTTCAACTCCGAGTACCGCGGGGTGGTCATCGACGATCGTCAGTTGTTCGAAGATCTTCACTCGTACGTCGAGGCCTTCAATCCCGAACTGGCCGACCGCATCGAGTACTTCGATCCCGATGCCGAAGGACTCCCCATCTTCGAACGGCACCACGTGCACGAGCAGTTGCACAAGGCGCTCGATCGCAAGGTGTGGTTGCCGTCCGGAGGCTCACTCATCATCGAGCACACCGAGGCCCTGACGGTGATCGACGTCAACACCGGCCGCAACGTCGGTACCTCGAACCTCGAGGCCACCGTCTTCCAGAACAACCTGGAGGCGGCCGAGGAGAT
>SYCI01000027.1 GCA_005787035.1 Actinomycetota bacterium
CAACGTTCCCGGCAAGCCGCGCGTTCTGTTCCCTTACATCGGTGGCGTCGGTCGCTATCGCAACATCTGTGACGACGTACGCAAGAAGGGTTACCTCGGGTTTGAACTCAAGGGCCCCGGTAAGTCGTCGCGCCAGGACGGCATCGTGCGTCAGGTGCAGCCGGACGTCGATTCCGTTCTCGAGATGATGGCCCAGATGGGTCTACCGCCCATCGAGACGATGTCGCCGGTGGAAGCGCGAGCCTTCTCGGAGGCGTCATCGGCCATGCGTCCTCCCGGACCCGAAGTCGGGGAGATCGTCGATGGCACGTTGCCCGGTGCCGACGGACCACTCGAGTACCGGTTGTACCGACCGCCTACGGCGGGTCCGCACCCGATCGTCGTGTACTTCCATGGCGGAGGTTGGGTGTTCGGTAGTCACACGTCGGACGATCCGTTGTGTCGCGACATGTGTGTGCGCGCCGACGTGATCATGGTGTCGGTCAACTACCGCCACGCGCCCGAGGCCCGCTTCCCGGCGGCCGCGGACGACGGATTCGCCGCGTTGAAATGGGTCGCCGCGAACGCGACCGAACTCGGTGGCCGACCGGACCAGATCGCCGTGGCCGGCTGGAGTGCGGGTGGGAACGTGGCCGCGGTCGCGGCGCAACTCGCCCGCGACAACGGCGGGCCGGCATTGCGGGGCCAGTTGCTCCTGACGCCCGTCACCGACGGTTCGCGCCAGCATCAGTCGCACTCCGACAACGCCGATGGCTACATCCTCACGAAGTCACTGATGGAATGGTTCTGGAACCACTACGCCGATCCGTCGGATCGTTCGCATCCGAAGGCATCGCCGCTCCTCGCGTCGGATCTCGCCGGACTGCCGCCGGCCATGGTCATCACCGCGCAATTCGACCCGTTGCGCGACGAAGGTGATGCCTACGCCCGGGCTCTGCAAGCCGCCGGGGTCCCGGTGCGTCACCTTCAGGCCCGAGGTCACATCCACACGTCGATCACCATGGTCGATGCGCTGCCATCGGGTCTGCCCCCTCGGGTGCAGATGGCCGAGGGTTTGCGAAGCTTCTTCGCCTGATCGGCGAACGGCCCGCCGTCAATTCACGTTTGAAGGGAATGTAAAGACCGACTGCGTCTACGATCGCTCTAATACCCGAAGAGAGGAGAGCGATGTCAACGGCCCGACAGGCGAACGAGGACCTCTTCTCCGGACACGACGCCTACACGTTCGACGACGTCGTGATCGTGCCCGCATACAGCGCGGTTCTCCCCGATGCGGCCGATGTGAGTTGCCGATTCGCAGCCGACATCGACCTCGCCATCCCGATCGTGTCGGCGGCCATGGACCGCGTCACCGAGGCAACCATGGCCATCGCGATGGCTCGCGCCGGTGGGATCGGCGTGATCCACCGCAATACGTCGATCACCGATCAAGCGGCGCAGGTGGCGCGTGTGAAGCGTTCGCAATCGGGCTGGATCTCCGATCCGGTGACCCTCCGTCCCGACGCAACGCTTCAGGACGCCGAGGACATCATGTCGAGGTTCCACATCTCGGGCGTACCCATCGTCGATCACGACTCCAAGCTCGTCGGCCTCCTGACCAATCGCGACATGCGGTTTTGTACAGCCGGTGATTACGCATCATGCGTCACCGAATACATGACCCATGCACCACTCATCACCGCGTCAGCCGGAACGACTCTTGCCGAAGCGACCAAGATCCTGGCCAAGCACCGCATCGAAAAACTTCCTCTCGTCGATGCCGCCGGCCGACTCGTCGGCCTCATCACCGTCAAGGACATCCTGAAGGCCACCGAACATCCGAACGCGAGCAAGGATTCGCTCGGACGTCTCCGGTGCGCCGCGGCCGTCGGAGTCGGTGCCGATCTCGAAGAACGCGTCGATGCGCTCGTACAGGCCGGGGTCGATGCGCTGTGCCTCGACACCGCACACGGACACTCCGAGAACGTCGTGGCGGCGATTCGCCGCATTCGTTCGGGTTGGTCGAATGCCGTGGTCGTGGCCGGCAACGTCGTGACCGCCGAAGGTGTCCGTGAACTCGTGGCGGCCGGTGCGCACGCCGTGAAAGTCGGCGTAGGCGCTGGTTCCATCTGCACCACGCGTGTCGTGGCCGGTGCCGGACTCCCGCAACTGAGTGCGATCTGGGAGACCGCTCGCGAAGCCGACCGACTCGGAGTTCCGGTGATCGGCGACGGCGGCATCACCTACTCGGGTGACATCGTGAAGGCGCTCGCTGGAGGTGCGTCGACGGTGATGATCGGTTCGCTGCTCGCAGGTACCGACGAATCACCGGGCGAAGTCGAACTCTTCGAAGGTCGTCGGTACAAGAGTTACCGCGGCATGGGTTCTCTCGGGGCGATGTCGGGATACTCGGCCGATCGCTACGGCTCGGGTCAGGGCGAAAGTGGCGCGCAACGATCGGGCAAGGTCGCCCCTGAAGGGATCGAAGGGCGCGTGCCGGCCACCGGTCCGGTTGCCGACGTGATCGCCCAGATGGTCGGCGGTCTTCGTTCGGGTATGGGCTATGCCGGCACTCCGGATCTGCAGAGTTTGCGCACCGATGCTCGTTTCCGGAGAGTGACGACGGCTGGTCGCAACGAGAGCCATCCCCATGACGTGACCATCACCAAGGAAGCGCCCAACTACCAACGTTCGGCTCGTTGACGCTCGCGCTGGTTCGGCGTGACAGAGTGTCGCCATGAGTCAACCCGTCTCCGTCGTTCGAGAAGTCGCCGCCAGTCCCGAGAAGGTGTGGAGTCTGGTGACCGACCTGCCCCGCATGGGGGAGTGGTCGCCCGAGAACCAAGGTGGTGAGTGGGTGAAGGGTGCCACGGGCCCCGCGGTCGGCGCGTTGTTCAAGGGACGTAATTCGAATGGCAAGCGGTCGTGGTCCACACAGGTGAAGGTGCTCGAATGCGATGCACCACGCAAGTTCTCGTTCGCGTTGATGGTCGGTGGCCGCAGTTGGTGCGACTGGGTCTACGAGGTGGAACCCACGGCTACTGGCGCGCGGGTGACCCACAGCTGGATCGATCGCCGGAGCCGCTCGGGCAAGTGGATCGGCAAGAAGTTGAGTGGCGTGGCCGATCGCGCGGTGCACAATCGGGCGAACATGGAAGTCACGCTCGACAACCTGGTGAAGGCTCTCGGCAACTGATCAAACGGTCGCGTCGGGCCACGTTTGTGTCGACGCGTCGTGACCGTAGAGCCAGTCGAAGTTGGCCAACACGTCGTCACCACGTGCGCTGATCGCGGCGTACGCATCGTCGCGTCTTTTCTGCTCGGGACCGTCAGCAAGGTGAAAGCTCGTCGCATTGGCGAATGAACGCCCCTGAATGTCGGCGGTTCGAGGCCTCCGGATCGACTCGTAGAGGTCGAGAGCGTGCTCGGCGTCGCGACCTTCGTCGAGGGCGCGGGTGAGAACCGCCGCATCCTCGATGGCCTGACAACCACCTTGGGCCATGAAGGGCACCATCGGATGTGCGGCATCCCCCAACAAAGTCACGGGGCCCCGACTCCATGCGTCGAGCGGTCGACGGTCGTGCAGGGCCCAACGAAAGACATTGGGTTCCACTCGTTCGAGGAGGTCTCGCACGGGAGACGACCAGTCAGCGAACCGAGCGCGGAGAACTTCGGTGTCGCCTGGCTCGTGCCACGACTCGATGGACCAATCCGGATCGTGCGAAATGCACACGAGATTCAAGAAGCGTTGGTTGCGCCCCACGAAATAGCTCACGATGTGGGCGTCGGGCCCGAGACGATTGGTGACCTCGACCGCGAGGTCGGCGACTCTTTCCCGTGGAACGAGGGCTCGATAGGCGACCCAGCCGCTGAAACGAGTCGATTGCTCGCCGAACAGCCCATGTCGCACCCGCGAGTGGATACCGTCGGCCCCGATGACGAGGTCAGCGGAGCACGATTCTCCGTTGTCGAACTCGAGCACGGGTCGAGTCGACTCGACATCGACTCGCACGAGTCGGTGGTCGAGATGAATCGTCGAACGCTCACAAGCGGACTTCAGGATCTCGATGACATCGGGCCGGTAGACGTTGTAATAGGGGGCCGACCATCGCTGCCTTGCTCGTGGGCCGAGCGGGGTCTCGGAAAGCTGGCTGTCATCGGACCAGCGCCGGATCACGACCCGGCTGGGTGTGGTTCCGATGGTCGCCAGTTGTTCTTCGAGTCCGAGTTGGTGCAGTAGTCGACTTCCGTTCGGGCTGATCTGGATACCGGCACCGACTTCACCCAGTTCGGTCGACGACTCGAAGACATGGACCTCATGGTCATGGCGCTCGAGAAAAGCTGCTGCGGAAAGTCCTCCGATGCCCGCGCCGACGACTGCGATCTTCACATCACACCGAGGTGACGATGCGGACTTCGCCGTGGTCGGCATCGACCTCGATCGTCGCGCCGTCGGGAATGGTCGACAGCACTCCGAGAACTCCGACGACGGCGGGGATGCCGAGTTCACGCGCCAGAACGGCGGCGTGACTCAATGCCCCGCCCTCGGCGGTCACGATCGCGCCGGCCATCGGAAGAACCATGTTGTAGGCGGGCGTGGTACAGGGCACCACGAGGACGTCTCCGGGCTCGAGGTTCAGCACGGCATCCTCGGGATTGTCCGCCCGGCACGCCTTGCCGCGGTAGACCCCCGAACCGATGCCGGTTCCGGTGAGACCACCGGAACGTTCGGCTCCATCCATTCCGGCCTCGGACAGAACCCATTGCACCGAACCCACGAGTCGTCCCATCGGCGCCGGTAGCGCTTCGAGCGGGGGAATCGGCTCGGGTTCGCCGAGTGTGAGGGGCGCATTCTCGATGTCGATGGTTTCGCGCCAGTGCGCTCGCTCGGCGAGTGTTCGGGCCGCGGGACCGTGTCCGGAGAACAGATCAGTGTTCACTTCATCGATCGCCAACTCGAGCGCGTGCCGCACCTCGCCGAGATGACCGTTCGTCGTCATGCGCCGACCAATTTCGAGCATGGCGAGTCGGATGAGACCCAGTGGCCATTCGAGAGTGTGCGGACCGTTGTCGTCGCGTAGATCCATGGCCGCCCGCGCCTCGGCAAGAGATCGGTCGAACGCTTCGCGCTCGGCTTCGGGGACACGCGCCCGAACCGCGGCTGTTCGCGCGGCGAGACGGGTTTCGACCTCACTGCGCCGCGCGCCGTCGTCGCGTGACGCCATGATCGTCGAGAACAGCACTTCGGGAGCCTCGTCGAGGCAGAGTCCGTCGATGTCGTAACGACTGAAGATCAGAGTTCCCCGAAGGCGCAGGAAGCGATCGATGTCGGCGGCGATGCTCGGAGAGACCGCGCGCATGTCGGCGAGCGATGAGGGTCGCGCCCCGGCGGCTTCCACCGCTTCGCGGACCCGGTGGAGCACCCGCTCGGCCTCGGAGGTCGAGGGTGAGGCTCCCTCCAACAGTGGAAGCACGTCAGCGGCGGCAAGACCCCACGAAGGTGCGGAGAACAGGAGGAATCCGATGGGGCAGACGTCGAATCCGTGCAACCAGAAGTGCAGTTCCCACATCTCGTGCGCATGATCGAACACCCGGTGCGCGTGGTCGATGAGCTCGGAATCGGTGAGATTCGAGAGGTTCACGTCCTGCAGGGCGAGATTCTTCTGGTCGCAGGTGGCCCGCCGACCGTTCGGCGAGCGCCATTCGTCGCTGACCGCGCGCCACGGACGCTCGTTCATGGTGGCTTCTGCCGTTCGGGCCCGGCGGCGCATCTCGGGATGCACTCGAATCAGAAGTTTGAGAAGGGGAAGTGGTGGAAGTCGCTTGGCCGGCTTGTCCGGACCGATGAGCGGACGAATCCTCGAATAGAGCATTCCGTTGACGAACTTGAAGTCGAGGGCATCGAGCGGAGCACCGAGGTCGGCGAACATCCGACGAGTTCCGCGCGCGGTGCTCCGCGACTGGATCTCCTGGGAGATGAGCGTGGCCGGGCGATTGGTGTGCGAGCGATCGAGGGCCCACTGGCCGGGGCCGGGCGCGGTCCATGTGAGTTCGGCCGACATCAGGAATCTCCTTGGGCGATCAACGTGTCGAGTGCGGAGTGCAAGTTCTGCCGCTGACGATCCGACAGAACCGAACAATAGGAGTTCTTTCGGGCCACGAGGATCTCGACCGCTCGATCGACGATCCGGCGTCCGGCTGGAGTGATGCGAATGAGCGAACTCCGGCGATCGGCCGGATCGGAGGTGCGTTCGATGAGGCCCGCCTCTTCGAGTTGATTGAGTCGATGCGAGAGTCCGCTCGGCTTGACCATGGCGACTTCGGCGATGTGCGACGGCGTCAGAACGGAGTCCTTGCCTCGGCGGCGCAGGGTGGCCAGAACGTCGAACTCCGACAACGTGATGCCCAGTTCACCGAACTCGTCTCTGACCGACTCGGTCACCTGGCGGACGACGGCCGCCATCTTCAGCACGAGGGTCATGGCGTCGAAGTCGAGGTCGGGACGCTGCTCGGCCCAACTCGTGAAGGTGTCTTCGAGGATGTCGGCTGTGTTCATGTCCCCCTGCCCGCGGGCCGATGTCTTGGTGGTCATGACCAAAACTTACTTTGACTTCGAATAGTTCGACATCGTAGTATCTTGGCAAATCCGAGAGTCGCCCCGATGCATCGGGGTCGAAAGTGGGGGACCATGACGAGGGAACAAGGGCGAGAACTGGCAGGCCGTCTCTTCAAGGGTCTTCCTCCCGGACGTCCGGTGCAGCCCGACCTCATGGCCCAGACGATCGATCACCTCTTCGGTGAGATCTGGCAGGACACGCGACTGTCGATCGAGCAGCGTTCGCTCATCACGTGCACGGTGCTGGTGGCCACCGGACGCGAGGCCGAACAACACCTTCACTTCCGCGGTGCCCGCAATCTCGGCATCGAGCGCGCGACCCTCGAAGCCATGATCACTCACGTCGCCCACTATGCGGGTTGGCCGGTCGCGGTGAGTTCATCGCGCGTGTTGAGTGAAGTGTGGGAGGCCATGGACGCCGAGGCGGCCGGCTGATGGCTCTGAATGGTCTACTCGACATCGAGATCGCAGTTTCCGATCCCCGCGCACTTCATTCGTTCTGGACGCGCCACGGAATGGTGGCCACCAGCGATCATGTCCTCGGAACTTCCGACCGACCTACTCAGTTGCGATTGAAGGAAGGTGCCTATCGACACCTCACCAAATTGCGATTGAGTTGCGAGCGCGAATCCGATCTCACCGACATCGCCCAACGTCTGGGTGACGCAGGAATCTCGGCCAGCGTGAAGGACACCACACTCGTCTGCACCGATCCGGTCTTCGGGCATGTCGTCGAGATCGTGGTCGGTTCGCCGCACCCGCTCACTCCCACTCAGGATCGCGCTTTCAATGGACCGGGTCGGGCGCCGCGTATCGACACCCGTGCTTCGGCAGTACTCGACCGATCGACGCCCGCGCCACGCCGCATCGGGCACATCGTTCTCGGAACGCCTCACTTCGCCAAAGCCGTGGATTTCTATGCCGCCCTCCTCGGATTCCGAATTTCCGACCAGATCCGGAAAGGTCTGGCGACCTTCATGCGCGTGGAGTCCGATCATCACAACCTCATGATCCAGCCCGGACCGACGTCGTATCTCAACCACTACGCGCTCGAAGTCGACGATGTCGACGCCGTCGGATTGGCCGGTACCGCAGTCGTCGCCGAGAACCACGAGGCGAGTGTCGTCGGAGTCGGGCGCCACAATCTGGGCGCGAACGTCTTCTGGTATCTGCGCGACCCGGCCGGCAACATGTTCGAGTTCTTCTCCGACATGGACCAGATCGTCGATGCCGAGACGTGGGATCGTGTGCACCGCCGTCTCGACTGGGAAGGTGAGGACGGTCCGGCCGGATTCTCGGTGTGGGGTCCGAAGGATCCGCCCCCGGTGTTCTTCAATCCGCCCGATATCGCAGAAATCGGCGCCGGTCGTCAGGCCGCCGGGCTCGACTGAATCGCCATGGACCTCGGAATCAACGGACGCACGGCGATCCTTCTCGGATCGAGTCGCGGCCTCGGGCGCGCGTGTGCCGAGAGCATCGCCCGGGAAGGTGTGCACTTGGTGATCAACGGCCGAACCGCCGCCGACGTGGAGAGCGCCGCACGCGAGATCGCGTCCACCTACGGAGTGACCGCCACGGCAGTCGTGGGTGATGCGTACGACGAAGCCACCCAGGTTCGCTTGCTGGAGGCCGCGCCCCGTCCCGACATCGTCTTGTTGAACGGTGAAGGCCCGAGTCCGGCCAAGTTCGGCGACATCTCACAAGGTGAGTGGTCGGAGGCGCTGCACCGCGGCTTGGTCGGTCCACTCACCTTCGTGCAAAAGGTACTCCCCGGAATGTGCGAGCGACGTTTCGGTCGCATCGTCGCCATCAGTTCAGCCATGGTGAAGTCGCCCAACTCGCTCATGAGCCTGTCGCACGGAACGCGGCTCGGCCTCACCGGTGTCCTGAAGGGAATCTCGAAGGACGTGGCGCGACACAACGTGACGATCAATCAGATCCTTCCCGAACGATTCGACACCGCCCGCCAGGAACAGATGGCCCGAATCGCCATGAAGATGAAAGGCATCTCGTACGACGAGGCGCGCGCCGAGCAGGTCGCCTCGATCCGCGCCCGTCGCCTCGGCCGACCCGAAGAACTCGGCGACGCCTTTGCCTTCTTGTGTTCGGCGCAGGCGGGCTACCTGAGCGGTCAGAACATCCAGATGGATGGCGGAAGTTACGAAGGAGTCTTCTGATGCGTACACCCCGATCGATCGATGAGATCAAGGAGCAGATCGATGCGGTGTCGGATCTGCTCGACTCTCAAGCCGCGTGTTCCGAGAAGTTGGGTACGGCGCCACCCGAGCTCGTCGACCTCATGCGAACTCTCCGGGTGCCGATGATCAAGGCCCCGGTCGAAGTCGGCGGGGACCATCTGCATCTGGTCGATCAACTCGCATTTTTCGAACGCCTCTCGTATTGGAATCCGACGGCGGCGTGGACCGGCTTCAACCACGCCGGTGCCGCGGGAATAGCCGGGGCGATGCTCGGCGACAAGGGGCTCGAGGCCTTGTTCGCCGACGATGCATCGCCGTTCCTCGCCGCTGTGTCGGCACCCACTGGAACCTTTCGCCCGACCGACGGTGGGATCGTGCTTTCGGGTCGTTGGAAGTATGCGAGTGGTGTGCCGCACTCCGAGTGGATTCTCCTCACCGCGATCGGTGATGGCGTCCCTGAAGTTCGCATCGGAATCGTCGAGCGGTCGCAGTTCGAGTTGCACGGCGAATGGAACGTCATGGCTCTGCAGGGAACCGGAAGCATCGATGTGATCGTGGAGGAGGCGTTCGTGCCCCACCACCTCACATTCGCCCCGGGCGCCCCGATCCGGCGCGGCGGAACGATGTACGCCCTCGGCTACCAGGGCTACGTCGCCCCGGAGAACCTCGGGTTCACCCTCGGTGTGTGCCAGCGCTTCATCGACGAGATCATCTCGTATTCGCAGGGCAAAGCCCGCGGTCTCGACGGGCGGTTGGCCGATCGCGGTGCGTTCAAGTACGAGCTCGGCAAAGCCCAACTCCAGGTCGACGCGGCACGCGGATACGCGCGTGACGAGTTCGGGGTCGTCGATGCCCTGATCCGCAGTGGCTTCACCCCCGATAGCAAGGTCACGGCCCGTCTCGGAGGCGTGATCGCTTGTGCCACCGACATGGCCGTCGGCGCCATCACGACGCTTTTCCACTTCGCGGGCGCCGGGGCACTCTTCTCGTCGAACACCCTGCAACGCTGCTTCCGCGACGCGGTGGGTTCGCACCAGCACCTCATGGCCTCGAACGTCGCCTACGACCGCCGCGGTGAACTCATGTTGGCGGTGGCGCACTAGCCGCTACGGCCGTCGCATGACACGATGAGCGGGTGACCGAATCCTCCGTCGACCTCGGTGACGACCAAATCGCTGATCGAACGGCCCACGAACTCCTCGAATTGATGGCAGGGGGGATGACCACCTCAGCCGAAATCGTCGGAGTGTTGAGCGACCGAATCAGCCGTTTCGATCGTCGATCCGACGGATCCGGTCTACGTTCGATCATCGACCCGATGGACGACGCGCTCGAACAGGCGCGTGCCCGCGATCGTGAACGATCGGCTGGGACCATTCGCGGCCCTCTGCATGGAGTCCCCATCGTGGTCAAGGACAACATCGAGGTGCGCGGTGGACGCGCCACTGCGGGCTCGCTCGCTCTGGCCGGCACTCCGATGACCACTGACGCGCCGCTCGTGAGCCGATTGCGCGAGGCGGGGGCCGTCATTCTCGCCACGACCAATCTGTCCGAATGGGCCAACATCCGCTCAGGTGCATCGTCGAGCGGATGGAGTGCGGTGGGCGGCCTGTGCGGAAATCCGTGGGACCTCACCAAGAGTCCCGGCGGATCGTCGTCGGGGAGCGGCGCGGCCGTGGCCGCGCGCTTCGCGCCACTCGCGGTCGGCACGGAGACCGACGGCAGCATCACCTGCCCGGCTTCTCTCAACGGTGTGGTGGGTATCAAGCCCACGGTGGGAAGCGTGTCGACTGCGGGGGTCGTACCGATCTCGTCGAGCCAGGACGTTCCCGGACCTCTCGCGCGATCGGTTCGCGACGCCGCTTCGATGTTGGCGGTTCTCTCGGGTCGCACTGATCTGATGAAGAACGTGGCCGCCATCGAGACCCGAACTTTGCGAGTCGGATTCGTCGATCGCTGGATCACGGGCGATGATCGCACCGATCGGCTGGTGGAGAACGCCGTCCTGACCCATGCATTGGAGTTCGCTCGAATCAGTCGGGCCGTGGTGCCTGAGACAACCGAGGACGTTCAGGTCGACGAGTTCACCGTGCTGCTGAACGAGTTGGTCACCGAACTCGACGCGTATCTGGCGGGCCGTTCCGACTGCGCCGTGGATTCGCTCGCCGCGGTGATCGATTTCAACGAACGCGAAGCCGCTCGGGAACTCGTGCATTTCGGTCAGGAGTTCTTCGAGCAGGCCCGTGATTCGGGTGGGAAGTCGAGCGATGCGTATCGCGACGCCCGTCGTCGCAACGTCACTTGGGCCGAATCCGTGTTCGCACCTCTGTGGAACGACTTCGATGTGGTCGTGGCTCCGGCCTACGCGCCGGCCTGGACGACCGATTTCGGCAAGGGTCACGCCGAAGCGCGGGGTGGTGCGGTCACCACACCGGCGGCCATCGCCGGACTACCAACCGTCACCATTCCGTGCGGTGTCGTCGACGGTCTCCCGGTCGGGCTGTCGTTCGTGGGTCCGGCGAACAGCGAGGCCGTGCTCATCGCCGTCGCGCAGAGAGTCGAATCCCACCTCGGGTTAGCAACGGATTCCGGGTTCGGGCCCCGAGCATTTAGGGTCGGCTCGTGAACCTGGAGTTTCCGCCCGGTCGCTGGACGGCGAAGTGGATCTGGGCCCATCGCTCGACCGACTGGGACGCGTCGACCGCGCGACGTACTGCGGTCTTCCGGCACGACTTCGAACTCGATTCACGGCCCGGTACCGCGGCGGCCCGAGTAGCGGCGGTCGGTCGTGCGCAATGGTTCGTCAACGGTCATGAGATCGGTCGTGGCCCGGTACGGATCAACCCGCAGCAGATGCGCTGGGACGATCACGACATCGCCGAGTTCCTACACGTCGGAACCAACTCGATCGCCGTCATGGTGACGGCTGACGTGGATGCGACCGCGTGGTCGATGCCCCTTCCCGATTCGAGCGATCTGCGCAACGGTGCTCTGGCGGTCGAAGTCTTCGCCGACGGGATCTTGGTGGCCGCCACCGATGATTCGTGGCGGGGTCGAATCCTTCCCGGATGGTCGGCCACGGCGAGTGCCAGTTTGCTGAAGCGTGGTGACGAAACCGTCGACCTCCGATCGCTCACGGCCGACTGGACCACATCTTCGGCCGACGAGTGGCCGGTGGCCAAGAAGAAGCGGGCCATGGCGTTGGGGGCCTCCGGACGCGATACGCCCCCGACGCATCCACTCGGCCCGTGGGCCGGCCGCCCGACGAGTCGCCCACGACCGACGGTCGTCCCGTTCGAATCCACCGCGGGGGGAGTCTTCATCGCTCCGCGCATCACGGTCGGAACTCTCGTGATCGACCTCGAAGGCCCACCGGGGGCCAGCATCGAAATCAAGGGTGCCGAACGATTGCAGCCGACGGGCGAACCGCAACACGAGGCGTACGACTCCTCGTTCGTGGTCACCACCGACGGCAGGCGTCGGACCATCGAGTCGGTCGACCTTTTCGGAGTCCACGCGGTGAGCGCGATCGGTGACGGTGCGGTCACGGTGCATTCGGTTGCCATACGCGAGCGCCTGCACCCGGTCGATGGCGATCTGCACTTCGCGTGCTCCGATCCGGCTCTCGAGGAGATCTTCGCGGTCGGACGGCGGACGGTGAGTATCTGCTCACTCGATGCCTACGTGGATTGTCCGACCCGTGAACAACGAGCCTGGACCGGTGATTCGGTCGTGCATCAGATGATCGACTTCACGACCAACACCGATTGGTCGCTCGCGCGGTGGCACCCCCGACTCACCGCGACTCCGCGGTCGGACGGAATGCTCCCGATGGCCGTGGCCGGCGAGATCGAACACACCGACATCTCGATCATTCCCGACTGGGCGCTCCATTGGGTGCATTCGGTTCACAACATCTTTCGCTACACGGCCGATCGGGACACGGTGGCTCGACTCCTTCCGGTGGTGGAGCGCGTCGTGCAATGGTTCGCCGAGCGCACCGACGAACACGGTCTGCCGGTCGATCTGCCCGGTTGGGTGCTGATCGATTGGAGTGCGATCCACAGCGACGGTGCGAACTCGACCATCGCCGGGCTCTGGGGTCGATCACTCCTCGAGTTCGCCGAGATGTCCGATTGGCTCGGTGACGGCGGTCGGACTGCCTGGGCCCGCGGATTGCATGCGCGGCTGTCCGACGGGTTCGAGCGACTCTGGGATCCGCAGCGTCGTCTGTACGTCGACACGATCGTCGATGGTCGACGCCGGCCCATGACATCGCAACACGCCCAAGCGGCGGCGATCGTGGGTGGACTCGCGCCGCGCGAACGCTGGTCGCGACTCGTCGACGTGATGTGCGATGAGACGAATCTCGTTCACGCCGCCTTCGCCCGAGCCGACGGCCCGAGCGACCCCGGCACCGAGACCGACCTCGGCGGTGTGTACATGTACATCGGCCACCCCGAACCCTGGTGGGACACCGAGCGTCAAGTGGTGCGGGCCCAACCTTTCTTCCGCTACGTGGTCCACGATGCGCTGGTCCTCGCGGGTGCCGGATCGCGTCTCAGTCGGCTTCTGCTCGACTGGGGCGCTCTGCTCGAGCGTTGTCCGACCTCATTCGGCGAGACCTGGTACGGCGGCACGACGTGCCACGGCTGGTCGAGCACACCGACCCGCGACCTGATCCAACACGTGCTCGGAGCGCAACCCGACTCCTCCGAGCCCGGCGCGCTCGTGATCGCCCCCAACCTCGGACACCTCGAGTGGATCGAGGCCGATGTCCCGACGATCGAAGGAGTGGTGCGAGTCCGCGTCGACCGGAGTCGGATCAGTGTTCGGTCCGATCATCGGGTGCGTGTTCGCTCGGGTTCCGATTCGGTGCGATCGACACCCGGGGTGACCACCGTTCTCCCGCGTACGATCGTCACCTGATGACGCGTCGAATTCGAGTCGATACTTCGACCTTGCGTGCGCACGCCGACTTCCGGCGTTTGTTCATCGCCAACTTGATCACCGGCCTCGGTTCGGGGGCCACCTATGTGGCGTTGCCGTTCCAAGTTGCCGAACTCACCGGTTCGTACTTGCACGTCGGGGTGATCGGAGCTCTCGAATTCCTTCCCCTGATCTTTTTCGGCTTGTACGGCGGGGTGCTGGCCGACCGGGTGGATCGACGGCGCATGATCCTCATGACCGAACTCACCTTCGGTGCACTCGTGGCGATCCTGCTCGGTAACGCTCTGCTCGACCGACCCGCCGTGTGGATCATCTACGTGATGACGATCCTGTTCGTGGTGGTCGTCGGATTGCAGCGGCCGAGTCTCGACGCCGTCCTGCCCCGAGTGGTTCCCCCCGGAGATCTACCGAGCGCTGGAGCGGTGCAGTCGATGGCGCGGAGCATCAGCAACGTGGCCGGTCCCGCCGTCGGGGGAGTGATCATCTCGATCGGTGGTGTGGGTTGGGTGTACGCCCTCGACCTCATGACCTTTCTCGTGAGTGCCGCGCTCGTCGCCCGGATGAAACCGATTGCTCCCTCGCGTACGTCGACGGATCCGTCGTGGCACGAGATTCATGAGGCGATCGGTTATCTGCGCTCTCGTCGGGACATCGTGGGCACCTACGTGATCGACATGATCGCGATGATCCTCGCCTTTCCGTACGCGCTTTTTCCGTTCGTGGCCACCGAATTCGACGCTGCGTGGTCGCTCGGCTTCCTGTATGCGGCGCCGGCGGTGGGCAGTGCGTTGGCATCGGTCACCTCGCATTGGACCAAACGTGTTCGGTTGCACGGGCGGGCGATCGTGTACGCCGCGACCGTGTGGGGCGTAGCGGTGGCCGCCGCCGGCCTCGTACGGAGTCCGGTGTGGATCATCGGCTGCATGGTGTTGGCCGGCGCGGCCGACATGGTGAGCGGACTCTTTCGCATGCTCATCTGGAACCTCACCATTCCCGATGACGTTCGCGGTCGCATGGCCGGCCTCGAACTCATCAGTTATGCGATCGGACCGAGTGTGGGTGACCTCCGGTCCACGGCCGTGGCCCGAGCCACCTCGCTGCCGGCTTCGTTCGTGATCGGTGGTTTGGCCTGTAGTGGATCGTGCTTGGCTGCCGGTCCGGCGTTGCGCGAACTCTGGCACTTCCGAAGCACGCCGGAGTCGATCAGCACCTAATGTCTCGATGATGGACGTCGAAATGATCGTCGAGATTCCGCAGGGATCACGCAACAAGTACGAAATGGATCACGAGACCGGAGCGATCTGGCTCGATCGCACACTCTTCACCGCGACGCAGTATCCACTCGACTACGGATTCTTCCCCGGCACGTTGGGCGATGACGGCGACCCGCTCGACGCCCTCGTGTGGTTGAGCCAGCCGACGTTCCCAGGTTGTCACGTGTGGGTGCGACCGGTCGCGGTGTTCTGGATGGAGGACGAGAAGGGTGGAGACGCCAAGGTGCTCTGTGTGCCGGCGCGCGATCCGCGATTCGCCAATTACGACGACATCGGTGACTTGCCCGAGCATCTACTCGACGAAGTGGGGAACTTCTTCGAGGTCTACAAACTTCTCGAACCCAACAAGGACACCACCGTTCGTGGCTGGGAAGGTCGTCAGGCCGCCGAATCAGAGATCGAAGCGGCGCGTGTGCGCCACGAAGGGAGCCACTGATGGCATCGACCGAACGTGAGGCCGAGAATCGCCGCATCGTCGCCGCCCACTGGGACTCGATGTACGCCAAGGACTGGTCGGCGGTGGCCGCCCGCTTCGCCGACGACGCCGAGTACATGGACGTCGGAGCCGTGCCACCGGTTCACGGTGGTGCCGCCATCGCCGCCCGCCTCGAGCTCGGCCTCGGACCCACGGAGCGGATGGTTCATCGGCCCGGCTTGGTGCTGGCCGATGGCGATGTGGTGATCACCGAACACGTCGAAGAATGGCACTTCCACACGGGTGAAGTGATCGCGCATCCGTTCACCTCGGTCATGGAAGTCCGTGACGGCCTCATTCGCCGCTGGCACGACTACTCGCACCTCGGCAACCTGCTCGACAACGCTCCGCAATGGTGGATCACCTACATCATGAGTGGCGGAACCGCCGAGATCCCGAAGTAGTCCTCAACCGAGAGCGGTGACGAACGTGATCACGGCGATCACGAGAAGAACACCGGCCGGTGCGGTGTCGGCCACCGAGTCCTTGGCCCGAAGGTGAAGGAACGTCGCCAACAAGAAGTAGACACTCAGGCAGAACGCGGCGAAGATCTGGAGATCTTCGTTGGCCAGACCGATCAAGAGGCCAGTCGCGCCCGCAACCTTGGCCACGCCGAGGATGGGAATGAGACGAGTGGGCACACCGAGTCGGGCCACTGCTTCCACGATGCGGGGCACGAGTCGGAAATCAGCGACCGCGGAGGCGAGACAGATCGTGGCGAGGACGATGGAAAGAATCGTGGTGACCATCAGGGCTCGACGATAGCGAAGCCCGACATGAACACGTCGAGGTTGCCAAAGATGGTCAGTAGCAGTGCGGCGTCACCTTCGAGGGCGATGTTTCCCTGACCGATCTCGTCGACGAACGACGTCTCCTGAGCGATGATTCGCATCAGGAGTGACCGGTCCAGACGAATGGAGCATGCCGCGGTCGGATCGTGACGGCCCCGCACGCTGTGGAGCGCGCGATGGTTGAGGCCGAGTATCCATTTCTCATCGGGAGACCCGGCGAGATCGGGGAACGTCCAGTTGATGCGGAACTTCACACCGGCCACGGCCTCGCTCTTCAGGCGCACGGCGAGGGTGTCGAAGACCTGTTCGACGGTCATGGCGTTCAGGAGTCCACGTCCGCGGACCTGGGACGAACCGAGTTGCGGCGGGCCGTGGCGGAGTTCCTGTGCTCCGGTCAGGTACGCGTTTCGGAAGGTGGACGACTCGGACTGGTATCCGAGTTGTTCGAGCGCGTCGGCGAGGAGCGCCCGAGCTTCCGTGTTGGTTGGGTCCGAGAACACGACGTGATTGACGATTTCGGTGACCCAGCGGTAATCGCCCAGGTCGAAGGCGCGCCGGGCTTCGGCGAGGATCGCACCCGCACCGACGAATTCCACGTAGCGCCGACCGAGATCGGACGGTGGGTAGCGATCGAGGTTCACGGGGTTGCCGTCGTACCAACTCAGATAGCGCTGGTACACGGCCTTGGAGTTGTGGACCAAGTCACCGTAGTAACCGCGTGTGTGATCCTGAGCGAGGAAGTCGTCGGGCAGTTCGAGATGGTTGGCGATCTCCACCGCGGTGAGACCGAGGTTCGCGTGGCGCATCGTCTGGTCGTGCATCCATCGGTAGAGATCACGCTGAAGTTCGAGGAACTCGACGCAGTCGTCATGCCCCCATCGGGGCCAGTTGTGCGACGTGAACACGATGTCGACGTCGTCGAACATCTCGATGGCTTCGTTGATGTACTTCGACCACTTCAACGAGTTGCGCACGAGGGCGCCGCGGATGGGAACGAGGTTGTGCATCGTGTGCGAGCAGTTCTCGGCCATGCACAACCACTTGCGCTCGGGAAAGTAGAAGTTCATCTCGGCCGGTGCTTCGGACTCGGGGGTGAGTTGAAAAACGATGCGCACACCGTCGACGACCTTTTCTTCGCCGGTGGCCATGACCTCTTCGGTCGGGGCGATCAGACCCGGAGGTCCGACCGGAATGCTGTTGCCGAGGCCGCAGTCGACGTGCCCCTTCGGACCCGGAGGCAGCATCGGGCCGAACTGATAGATGCTGCGACGGCCCATGGCCACTCCGGCGATCACGTTCTCACCCACTGTCTCGTGTAGGAACCCGACCGGGGCGATGACCCGACAGCGTCCGGCGGCGACGTCGTCGTCGGACGTCACCCCGTACACGCCACCGAAGTGGTCGGCGTGGGAGTGGGTGTAGATCACGGCCACCACCGGCCGGTGTCCGAGGTGCTCCGTGACGAGCCGGTATGCGGCACGGGCCGTGAACTCGACGGTCAAGGGGTCGATCACGATCCAACCCGTGCGACCCTCCACGAAGGTGATGTTGGAGATGTCGTAGCCACGTACCTGCCAGACGCCCTCGGCGACTTCGAAGAGTCCGTGGTGCGAATTCAGCTGGGCATGACGCCAGAGGCTCGGGTGCACCGAGTCGGGAGCGTCGTCCTGCAGGAACTCGTAGCGCGAGATGTCGGACACTCTCCGGCCCTGGTCGTCCACGACGAGACCGTCGGCGATGGAAGCGATCCAACCCCGACGGGCGCGGTCGAAGTCGGCCGGCTCGAGTTGGAACGAGACCGCCCGGTTGTGGGCGCGGGTGGCGTCGGATGCGTCTTTGGGTTCGAGGGGTCCGGTCACGAGAGCGACGGTAACAGACCTGCTCAGAAGCTGGTTTGGGAAGTTCCGGTAGAGGCGTAGTGTCGGGTCGTCAGTGGCGGCTCATTGGAAAGTGGGGAAGGCAGATGACCGAAGTCCACTTCTCGGGTGACACGAGTTCCGGGTTGCAGCGCCTGAACATCGCGGCCGCACTCGTTCATGGCGCGCAGGCCGTGGTGATTCTTCTCATCGCCAACGACTTCGCGCTACCGATCACCGGTTTCTTCTGGAACGACGTTCCGAACAACTCACTCGATGTGTCTCGACTCGAGCGCTTGTTCGACATCCGACTCTCGCATTTGATCGTCGCGTACCTGTTGCTGTCGTGTGTGTTCCATGCGTTCGTCGCCTCGCCGTGGGGGAGAGCGCGTTACTTCAGCGATCTTCGCAACGGACAGAATCGCTTCCGCTGGATCGAGTACACGGGTTCGTCCGGGTTGATGATCATGATGATCGCCATGGTGTTCGGCATCGGGGACGCGGCTGGTCTTCTCGGACTCGTCGGGGTGAACGCGTCGATGATCTTCTTCGGCTGGATCATGGAAGTGGTCAACGAACCCGGTGAAGAGGTGTGGTGGACGCCGTTCTGGTTCGGCTGCATCGCCGGGTTGATCCCGTGGGTGGCGCTCACCGTCTATCTCATCGGTCCCGGCAAAGGGATGCCGGGTTTCGTCTACGGCGTGTTCGCCAGTCTCTTCGTGTTCTTCAACCTGTTCGCGGTGAATCAGTGGCTGCAATACAAAAAGATCGGTCGGTGGGCCGATTATCTGTTCGGTGAGCGGGTCTATTTGATTCTCAGCCTCACGGCCAAGTCGGCACTCGCCTGGCAGATCTACGGCAACACCCTCGCCTCCTGAACGTCAGTCGCGTCGATCGGGAGTGAAGTAGTCGGAGAGGGCGAACCCGGTGGGTTGCTCGAAGAACGCCCGCACGTGAACGATGAGTCCGGCGTGATCGACTCGAAAGACCTCGATCGAGTCGACCCGGACCTTCTTCCCTCCGAGGTCGCCTTCATTTCGCATCACGACCGCAGCCTCGGAACCACCGGGCACGATCTGTGAGGGATGAAGGGTCCATCTCCGTCCGGGTGTGAACGACTTGTCCCAACTGTTGTGCACAGCGGTCAGTCCTACCTTGGGTGTCGAACCCACCGGATCCTCGAAGACGACTTCGGGCGAGAAGAGAGCGACCCATGATTCGCGGTCCATCGCGTTCCAGTGCCGTACGTGATGGGTGACCGCAACCAGAGCCGGATGGGGATCGGTCGCTTCGGGCACGATCAGAGCGAGTTCAGGAATCGGGTGATGGCGGCGTTCGATTCGTTGGGGTGAGTGAGGTTGGCGGCGTGGGTTCCGCCGGGAATCACCACCAATTCGGTGCGACCGCCGAGTCGATCGCGGAGCACTTCGGCCTTGGTCACCGGAATCGCCGCATCCTGGTCGCCGTGCAGTATCAGGGCCGGGGCCGTGATCTCGCCCAGACGTGAGGTCACGTCGTCACGACTCATCAAGCAGTTGAATGCATAGGTGAACTGCGCGGTCTCCATGGCCGCCCACTTCGTGAACCAAGAACTCCACTCGCCGGCACCGAGGATGATGCCAGCGATGACGTCTTGGACGGCGGCCGATCCGTGCGCGACCCACGCTTGGTGCAGTTGGCCGTAACCCTCGACCTTGTCGGCGTCTTCGGTGCCGGCTTGGGTGTCGATCAAGATGAGGCCGCGAACTCTTTCGGGTGCGGTGAGCGCCACGCGCAGCGACAGGAAACCACCTTGTGACATGCCACCGACCACGGCGCTCTCGATCCCGAGGTGGTCGAGGATTCCGAGCGCATCGCGCGCCGAGTCCCAGTACGAGAACTCTCCGTTGGCCCGGGTGCCACCGAAGCCACGCTCGTCCCAGGTGATCACGCGGTGGGTGGCCTTCAGGGCGGCCACCTGTGGGTCGAACATCGAGTGATCCATGAGGAATCCGTGGCTCAGGATCACCGCGGGGCCGGTACCCCCGGTGTCTTCGAAGTGGATGTCGGTTCCGTTGATGTGAGCAGAGGGCATGGGGGCAGAGTAGTTCGGTGGAGCACGCGTGGGATTCGCCCCGCGTCCTGTGACACCATGATGGCCATGAGCACCCCGATCAACATTGGCAACCTCCTGGCCCGACGGGCCCACATCAACGGCACCGTCGAGGCGTTGTACGACGTGGCCGCCGGTCGTCGTTACACCTACGCCGAACTCAACGCCGAGACCAACAAGGCCGCCTCACTTCTGACGAGTCTCGGGGTCGGCAAGGGCGATCGGGTGGGTCTGCTCCTCATGAACTCGGCCGAGTTCATGACCGCCTTCTTCGCCACCGCCAAGTTGGGCGCCGTCGTGGTGCCGCTCAATTGGCGGCTCGTCGCCGACGAACTCGAGTTCATCCTCAAGGATTCGGGAACGAAGGCACTCGTTTTCGGTGCCGAATTCGCGGCCACGGTGAGCGATCTCCAGTCGCGTGGACCCAAGACCGATGTGCGCGAGTGGCTGTACGTGGGTGCGCCGGACGCCAAGCCGGACTTCGCGCACGATTACGTCGTCGAATCATCGGCACAACGACCGCTGGAGCCCGCGGTGACGGCATCGGGTGACGATCTCCTCTACATCATGTACACCTCGGGCACCACCGGGCTTCCCAAGGGTGTGATGCACTCGCACAACACGCAGTACTGGGCGTTGTCGACGGTCTGTACGACGAGCGACTTCACCAAGCGCGACCGCTACATCAACCCGATGCCGATGTTCCACGTGGGTGCGCTCACTCCGGCACTGTCGACTGTGTTCGTGGGTTGTACCCACGTGCTGATGCGCGCGTTCGATCCGGTCAAGACCTGGGAACTCATCGACTCCGAACGCATCACGAATGGCCTCATGGTGCCGGCGATGCTCAACTTCATGCGCCAGGTGTACGACCCGGCCAAGCACAAGCACTCGACGGTGCGTTGGTTCATGGCCGGAGCGGCGCCCGTTCCGGTTCCCCTCATCATGGCCTATGCCGAAATCGGCATCGAGATCAACCAGGTGTACGGCCTCACCGAAACCTGTGGTCCGGCCTGTCTGACGTCGCCGGAAGACGCGGTATCCAAGGCCGGCTCCACGGGCAAAGCGTTCTTCTTCTCCGATGTTCGAGTGGTTCGTGCCGACGGCACCGACTGCGCGCCCAACGAGCCGGGCGAAGTCCTCGTGCGCGGCGGGCACATCATGCTCGGCTACTGGAATCGCCCCGATGCCACCGCGAGTTCGCTCAAGGACGGCTGGCTCTACACCGGTGACGGTGCGGTCATGGATGAAGAGGGATACGTCTACATCCAGGATCGCATCAAGGACATGATC
>SYCI01000028.1 GCA_005787035.1 Actinomycetota bacterium
AGTCGACCCGCCAACGAGTCGGCACTGGCGATCGTGAAGGTCCACACCGAGGGTTCGACCACGATCTCGGCCCCCGACTCGTCGACGAGCCCGTCGACCACCACCTCGAAGGTGTGTCCCTCGGTGAGCGCGATCGCGGGCCGCAAGGTCACCAGCCCGGATTGGATGTCACGTTCTCCCCAGAAGGGGACGCGTTCTCCCGAGGACGTGTCCGTGATGGTGATGCGCGCGTCGGCGGCGACCGATTCCTCGATGCGCGTGCTGTCAGGAACACCACTCGCCCCGAGGTCCACACCATCGGCGACGAAGACCACCGCCGAACTCGGCGAGAATCCATCGGCGCGGTTCTGGTCGGTGACATCCATTGCGATGCCCGCCTCGTTCACGGGCACGGCGTCGGCCGGGATCGCGAGCCGTCGACCGGTCGACGTTGACGGATCCGCCACCGTCAGGCGATCGTCGGGCCACGGGAGAAGGCACGACCGAACCCCGGCCTCGTCGCACGTGGGCAACCCACCGGCGGACGCGTCCGGGTCGGGGATCGTGGTCGTCGTTTGCGTCGAACCGCTCTCCGACGAGCCCTCCGTGCCACTCGTGCAGGCGGCAACCAACGAGGTCACCATCACCACGGCCACCGAAATCCCACTCAGACGTCGCATGGGGGAAAGCCTGTCACAGCCCAGCCGTCCCACCGAGCAGGGCCGGGGTCGGTATGATCGTACGCATGTTCGTAGGGAGCAGCCAGCGGGTCCTGGGAATCGATCCCGGCTTGACCCGTTGCGGTTACGCGGTCATCGACGCCCAGGGCGCGTCTTTGCAGGTGGTCTCACTCGGAGTTCTGCGTACTCCGGCCCACGACGCACTGCCTGCACGCCTGGCGCGGTTGCACCAGGACCTGTCCGAGGTACTCGACGAATTCCGACCCCACAGCGTGGCCGTCGAGCAGGTTTTCTTCCAGGTCAACGTGAGGACGGCGATGAGCGTCGGTCAAGCCAGCGGACTGGCCCTCGCGTTGGCCCACGCCGCCGGTTGCACCGTGGTTCAATACACGCCGAATCAGGTCAAAGAAGCGGTCACGGGGTGGGGAGGTGCCGGCAAGGAGCAGGTGCAGCGCATGGTCCAGGCCCGACTCGGCCTGAGTGCGGCGCCGAAGCCTGCCGATGCCGCCGACGCCGCCGCATTGGCGATTTGCCACTTGGCCATCGGGCCGGTGCACCAACGCCTCATCGCCGCGGGTGCACCGGACGTCCACGGGCGAGCCCGCAGTCGACGAAAGGCCGGATGATGATCGGGTCATTGCGGGGGAACGTTCTCGAGAGGTCTTCTGACGGCACGGCGCTCGTCGAAGTCGCGGGTGTCGGCTACGTGGTTCACGTCACGCCGCGTTGCCTGGCCGAGCTGGAGCCGACATCTCCGGCCTTCTTGTACGTGCATCATCACATCCGAGAAGACACACAGACTCTCTTCGGCTTCCAGACCCGCGACGAGAAGTCGTCGTTCCAGACCCTCATCGCCACCCACGGAGTGGGACCCTCGTTGGCCCTGGCGATCCTGTCGACTCATTCCCCGTCGGCTCTGGTCGACATCGTCGCATCCTCCGACGTCGGAGCGCTCACGTTGGTACCCGGTGTCGGCAAGAAGACCGCCGAACGACTTCTCATAGAATTGAAGAGCCGACTGTCGTTGCCGACCCTGACCGATCGTGACACGACCGGCGGAGCCGGCACCACCGTGTCCGATGTTCGTGAGGCACTGATGGGTCTCGGCTACAGCGAGAACGAGATCCGCGAATCGCTACGGTCCTTGCCGATGGAAACCGACGCCGCCACCATGTTGCGCGAGGCACTCCGGTTGCTGGGGGCACGACGTGCGTGAGGACTTCCTGGATCCGAAGGTCGAAAGTCCCATCGAGGAGTCCGATGAGGCCGGGCTGCGTCCGAAACATCTCGAAGAATTCATCGGTCAACGCGAACTCAAACAGAAGTTGGGCATCGTGCTCGAGGCCGCTCGTCGTCGTGGGGAGGCCGTCGACCATCTCTTGTTCGCCGGCCCGCCCGGATTGGGCAAAACCACGCTGTCCGGAATCATCGCGGCCGAGATGGGGGTTCGGTTGCACATCACCTCGGGTCCCGCGCTCGAGCGCGCCGGGGACCTGGCCGCGATCCTGACCAAACTCGAACCGTCCGATGTCTTGTTCATCGACGAGATCCATCGTCTGGGACGAACGGTCGAAGAAATCCTCTATCCCGCGATGGAGGATTTCCAACTCGACATCGTCGTGGGAAAGGGTCCGGCGGCATCGAGCATTCGTCTGGCCCTCCCGCGCTTCACGCTCGTGGGTGCCACCACCCGTACCGGCATGATCACCGGACCACTTCGTGACCGATTCGGATTGGTCGCCCGTTTGGACTACTACGACGATGCCGAACTGACGGCCATCGTTCGTCGCGCCGCCTCCATCCTCTCGGTCGACATCGACGACGAGGGTTGCCAGGAAATCGCCCGCCGTAGTCGCGGAACTCCACGTATCGCCAATCGCCTGTTACGGCGAGTGCGCGATTTCGCCGAGGTCCGCGAGAGTGGCCGCATCACCGGGTCGGTGGCCGACGAAGGCCTTGCCGTCTTCGGCGTCGATCAGCGAGGCCTCGACAAAGTCGACCGCGCACTACTTCGGGCGTTGTGCTCGCAGTTCAACGGAGGGCCGGTCGGCTTGACGACCCTGGCCATAGGCGTCGGCGAGCAACCGGAAACCGTCGAGGACGTGTACGAGCCCTTCTTGATACAGCAAGGCATGATCGCACGCACCCCCCGTGGCCGGGTCGCCATGCCCGCGGCGTGGACGCACGTCGGGCTCACTGTGCCGTCTGCTCAGCCCGACCTCTTCTCCTGAACCGTGCACATCTCCGATTTCGACTACGACCTC
>SYCI01000029.1 GCA_005787035.1 Actinomycetota bacterium
GGTTCGATTCCCGTCACCCGCTCTCAGCGCGAGGTGACCCGTTTGGTCATCCGCTCTCAGCACACCCGGGGGAAACATGACTGCGAATGCCGCTACCGATCCGCGTATCGATCCGCGCATCAAGGCTCTGCTCGCCATGATGCCGAGTTTCGAGTCCCCGAACGTTCCCGACCGCGCGACCCTGCTCGAGCAGTCCAATACGCCGGAGGGCCAGGCGTCGGCCGAGATGTACCGCTCGATGATGGCGATCTGCGACACCGAGGAGAACGCTCCGACGGCCGGCCTGCGGATCCACACCGAATCCGTGACCTCGCAACCCGATGGCAACTCGATCACCCTGCGCGTGATCAGACCCGACAGCAACGACGTGTTGCCGTGCGTCTATTACATCCACGGCGGCGGAATGGCCTCGTTGTCGTGCTTCGACGGCAACTACAGCGCGTGGGGCAAACTCCTCGCAGCGCGCGGCGTCGTGGTGGTGATGGTGGACTTCCGCAATGCGGTGAGCCCCTCGTCGCTGCCCGAAGTGGCGCCCTTCCCGGCCGGTCTCAACGATTGTGTCTCGGGAGCCCGGTGGGTCGTGGCCAACGCCGCCAAGATCGGCGCCGATCCGCGTCGGATCGTGATCGCCGGTGAGAGCGGCGGAGGAAATCTCACGCTGGCGACCGGCATGAAGATGGCCAAGGACGGCGACATCGGATCCATCTCCGGGCTCTATGCGTTCTGCCCCTACATCGCCGGACAGTGGCCGACACCCGAGTGTCCGTCGTCGACCGAGAACAACGGGATCTTCCTGAATCTCCACAACAACATCGGACGTGTGGGCTACGGCATCGAGGCCTTCGACCGACGCGATCCCCTCGCTTGGCCCAGCTTTGCCACCGAGGACGACGTACGGAACCTGCCGCGCACCGTCATCAGCGTGAACGAATGCGATCCGCTACGGGACGAGGGGATCAACTTCTACCGACTCCTCCTGCGCGCCGGGGTCCCCGCCCGCGCTCGCAACATCCTCGGTACCACGCACGGCATCGAACTGATGCCGATCGCGTGTCCGGAGATCACCGCGTCGGCTCAGGTCGATCTGGTCGCCTTCGCCTCGGCCTGATCGACTGGCGCTCAGCGCTTGAACTCGCGAACGACGCGTCCCGGTCGGGCGCCGGTGTTGGCACCGTTCTCGGTCACGACCTCACCGTTTACGAGGGTCGCCGCGTAGCCCGTGGCCCCTACGCGCAGACGTCCCTTGCCGTTCGGGAAATCGTTGACGTACTCCGGATAACCGACCTGCAGACGCTCGGGATCGAACACGTTGATGTCGGCGTACTTGCCCGCACCGAGGGTTCCACGATCGATCAGTCCGAGCACGGCGGCCGGCTTCGCGGTCAGTCGGTGAATCGCGTCGGGCAACGATGTGATCTGCCGATCGCGGCACCAATACGAGAGGTAGTGGGTCGGGGCATCGGCATCGCAAATCTGACCCGCATGCGCGCCAGCATCTCCGAGCCCCGGACACACCCCGTCGAGATTCAGGAAGCTCGGCATGTTGGCCCGGTTGCGGTTGAAGAACCACACGTTGAAGAGTTCGCGACCCTCGGACTCGAGCAGTCGGTCGATGATCACTTCCACCGGATGGCGACCTTCGCGCTCGGCGATCACGGCCAACGAATCGCCGCCGTCCACCGCGTAGTCCGGAACCGCGCCCGGGCCGAGTGGGTAGATGAACTGTGGGTCGTACCACGTGCCGCGACTCTTGCCGTCTTCGATGAGTTCGGCGCGGGTACCGGCATCGGCCAGAGCGGCGAGTCGTTGCTCCATGGTGGGCAGGGCCATCACGGCCCGCCACTTACCACTGCCAACCGGCGGAACCTGATGCAGTCCCATGAGACTTCCACTCGGACGTGTCATGGCCACCGACGTGATGTGGCCGTCGTTCGCCCGGATGTCGCCGAGTGTCTTGTCCCAGAAGGCGGCGGCATCGGTGTTGCCGTTGCCCACGCCGCCCGAGAAGAGAACGTGACCACCGCGCCGGGCCATCGCCCGTAGCAGTTCGAGTTCGTGTTGGAACTTCGTGTCGAAGTCGAGCACCGCTTGGAAGAGCCCGCCACCCGACTCGTTCATGCCGTCGGCCACCGCGAGGTATTCGTCGATCGGGGCGAAGGTTCCCGGCACCTTGCGGCCATCGGGCACGGTGTGCACGAGGATTCGCGACGTCGAGAACCCGACGGCTCCCCCGGCCACCGACTCGGCGGCGATCTCGCGCATGCGGGAGAGATCGTCAGCAGTCGGCGGCTCGTCGGTCATCGATCGTTCGCCCATCACGTGATAGCGCACTGCGCAATGTCCGAGCAGACCCACCACGTTGAGCGCCGGTCGGAGTCGCTGCACCGAATCGAGATACTCGGGGAAGGTCTCCCAGTCCCAGGGAAGTCCGCCGAGGATCGCCTCGCGCGGAATGTCCTCCACACTCTCCATGAGTTCGGCCAAATACGACCTCGAGCTCTCGGCAACCGGCGCGACGGTCACGCCGCAGTTGCCGGTGAGCACCGTGGTCACGCCGTGCCATGACGACGACGTCATGTAAGGGTCCCAGGCGACCTGAGCGTCGAGGTGAGTGTGCAGATCGACGAATCCCGGCGTCACGACCTTGCCCGCCGCATCGATCACCCGATCGGCGACGGCCGCCGAGAGATCTCCGATGGCTGTGATGCGATCGCCATCGATGGCGACGTCGGCTCGCACCCCGGCCGCACCGGTCCCGTCGATCACGGTCCCACCCTTGATGATCACGTCGTGTGCCATTGCTCCCCCTGACTACGCGAACTTTGGCGAATTGTAGGGCAGACCTACACTTCGGCGATGACCGTGGCGCTGGTGCGGAGAACGAGTTCCCGACTCGCCGATGGGGTTCTCACCCATCTCGAACGCCGGCCGGTCGACGTCGAACTCGCCCGTCGTCAATGGGACGCCTACGTCGAGGTCCTGCGGGACCGGGGTTGGGACATCCGTGAAGTACCCGTCGAGGAAGCCTGCCCCGATTGCGTGTTCGTCGAGGATGCCGTCGTCATGTTCAAGGGGGTCGCGGTCATCACCCGCCCGGGTGACGACACCCGCAAGCCCGAGATCCTCGCCGTCGAGCCGATCGTGCGCGATCTCGGCTGTCGGATCGAACGCATCGTGGCCCCGGGCACCATGGACGGCGGCGACGTCCTGAAGATCGGCGACACGATTTACGTGGGTCGAGGCGGTCGGACCAACCAGGAGGGAATCGACCAATTCGCGGCCATCGTCGAGCCCCTCGGCGCTCGAGTGATCACCGTTCCGGTCACCAAGGTGCTGCATCTCAAGTCGGCCGTCACCGCACTCCCAGATGGAACCGTGATCGGCTGGGACCCGGCGGTCGACGACTCATCGGTCTTTCCTTCGTATCTCGCGATGCCCGAAGAATCCGGCGCGCACGTGGTTCTCCTCGACGACGAGCATGTGCTGATGGCCGCCGACGCACCGCGAAGCGCGCAGATCTTCCGCGATCGGGGCCTGATACCGATCGAGGTAGACATCTCCGAGTACATCAAGCTCGAGGGTTGCGTGACCTGTCTGTCGGTTCGGGTGCGTTCCTAGCGATTTCGATACTTGGCGATGTCGGCTTCGGAAATCGTCGAGCCACATTCGATACTCGCCTTCATCACCTCGGGCGCGAGAACCGTCGCGACGTCGAAGTAATCGGCGGCGTACACCGTCCAGCCGTCGCGATAGCGACGAACGCTCGTCCCGCGGGTCATCGGAACGCGCGCACCACTCGGCGTGATCGCCATCTGGACCCATTCCTGAACGTACGCGTGATCATTTCTCAGTTCCGGGCCCACCGGCACGAATTCGATGTCACCCGTCTTGGGCATGACGTCCAAAATCCACGCCCGAATCTCGTCCTGACCGTGGAACTCGCCGAAGATCGGATCGATGTACACCGAGTCGGTGGGGTGGAACTGATCGCAATCACGATCGAAGTCCACCTCGCGTGCTCGGGCGACCGGAGCCGTCGGGTGCGCCGGCCAACCGGCCGGCGTCGGCGGAGCGGGTATCGGCGCGGCCTCTCCGGTGGGCGATGGTTGACGGAACGACATCGTGTCGTACACGTCGCACGCCCAGTCGAGCCAACCATCTCGACAGCGACGCACGCTGACGCCCTTCGACAACGGGGCCTTACCCTCACCCATTCCGATGGCCGCCAGATCCATGAACATCTGCCACTCGTCGAGCCACCACGAGGCGCCCTCGGCCTCGAACACCACCGGTTCCTGTTGGGGAACGAAGTCGATGAACTCGATCTCGCCCATGGCCGGCACCAGCCAATTCCGGATCGCGGACTGACCGAAGAACGAGCCATAGATCGAATCGAAGTAACGCGATCCCTCGGGAGCCATGAAGTCGGCCATCAACTGGATGCCATACGGACGATGGCCGGGTTCGGCGAGCCGCGGATCGGCCAACGCTTCGTGCATACCGTGCAAGTCGAGACCGCTCGGGACGACGATGTACCGGTCGACGCGACGCGCCTCGTTCTCGTTCATCGTGGCGAGGAAGCGCCCCACATGATCGGTGGCCGCGCTCATCTCAAAACTTCCTTCCGCGGACCAAGGTGCCCGGTCGTTCGCCGGTGTCGGCGTCGTGACGGCGCGTGACTCGGCCCTTCACCATCGTGGCGAGATAACCCTTGACCGGCTGAATGAGACGAGTTCCACCGGCGGGCAGGTCGTGGAACGCCTTCGGAGGCGCGACCGACAAGTTGTCGAAGTCGATCACGTTGATGTCGGCCCGCAATCCCGGCTGGAGCCGACCGCGATCGTTCAAGCCGTAGAGATCGGCGTTGCGTGCGGTCTGCTTGGCCACGAGGAACTCGAGCGGAATCCTCTCGCCATGTTTCCGGTCGCGAGCCCAGAAGGTCAGCTGGGTCGTCGGCATCGTCGCGTCACAGATGAGCGTCACGTGGGCGCCGGCATCGGAGAGACCGGTCACCGTCTCGCTGTGCACGAGCATTTCGCGCAGAACTTCCATGCGCTCGTGCACGTCGGCACCGCCCATGAGAGCGCACATCGCAGCACCATTCTGCGAGATGAGGTAGTCGTACAGCACGCTCAATACGTCCTCGCCACTCGCCGCGGCACGGGCGCCGAGGGTGTCGGAAGGCTGCGGTTCGTAGTCCACCGGATCGGCGAGTGGATAAAGGAAGGCCGCCGCCATCTGGAAGATCCGGAAGGTGTTGGCCATGGAGCCCGGACGATCGACCGGTGCATCGTCCTCGCTCAGGATCGCGGCCTTGATCTCCGGCTTGCTCATCTCACGCGCCCGCTCGGCCAGAGGCAGGTGAGCCAACCTCATGTAGGTCGGACGGCGCAAGAAGGCGTGATAGCCCGACAGACCGGAGGCGAGGCCGATCGGTCGTGATGAAACCTGCGGGAAAAGTCGCGATCCGCTTCCGTTCGCGGTCAGGGTCGCATCAAGGAGTTCGCGCCACGTGTCGGGCGGATAGTCGGGCGACTGTACGAGGGTGAACGTCACCGGCCGACCGCTCCGCTTGGAGAATTCAGCCATCAGCGCCAACTCGTCCTGCGGCGTGGTCCGCTCACCACCGAGACCTTCGAGCTTGCCGACCGTACCGGCCGGGATCATCTCGAACACACCACGACCCGATGACTTCATGGCATCGGCGATGGCCGCGATCTCATCGGCCGGGGCGAACGTACCGGGCACCGGCGAACCGTCGAGTGCACGGTGTCCGATCGTGCGTGAAGTACTGATACCGAGCGCGCCGGCATCGAGCGCCTCCCGCGCGAGTTTGGCCATGTCCGTCAGGTCGGCGGCGGTGGCGTCCTCGTTGCGCGCTCCACGTTCACCCATCACGTAGTAGCGAAGGGAACCGTGCGCCACCTGCGTCCCGATGTCGAGCGAATAGCGCCGACCGGCGATGTAGTCCATGTACTCGGGGAACGTTTCCCAACGACCCCACTCCATGCCCTCGTAGAGCGCGGTGCCGGGAATGTCCTCGACGCCCTCCATGAGTTCGATGAGCGCCTGCTCGGATCCGGGTCGCACGGGTGCGAATCCGACGCCGCAGGTGCCCATCACGATCGTCGTCGCGCCGTTGCCGGCCGACGGATCCATGACGTCGTCCCAACTGACCTGACCGTCGTAATGGGTGTGAACGTCGACCCAACCGGGCGTCACCACCGCGCCGTCGGCATCGATCACCTCACGCGCCTCGCCCGACACCTGCGAACCGATCTCGACGATCAGACCGTCGCGCACCGCGATGTCGGCCGTCCGAGGCTTGGCCCCGGTCCCGTCCACCACGAGACCACCTTTGATGACGTAGTCGTTCATCACTCCCCCTCGGAAGCGACGACCCCCGTCACTTCACGTGCGTCGAACTGTACGCGATGCGAGGTACTTCGCCGATGCCGCACGACTCTCGGGGTCCCGGAGGGCGTACACAAGAGAATCGGCGTCGGCCGCGTTTCGACCCGTGCCGGCGATCTCCTCCATCACGGCGTTCACCTGCTGCTTGGTGGTCCGCAAGGCGTACAGGGGCTTGGCGGCCAACTCCGCCGCCAGCGCCTTGGCTCGCGCCACCGCACCGCCGGGTTCGGTCACCTCGTTCAGGAATCCGATCGACTTGGCTTCCGCGGCCGAGAAGGGCCGGCACGTCAGCACCAGTTCCTTGGTGAGGGCCGGGCCGATCTCGCGCACGAGGCGCGGGATCCCACCCCAAGCAAGCGGAATGCCGAGGTCGACTTCGGGGATCGCGAACCGCGTCCCTTCGTCGGCGATTCGTAGATCACACGCTCCGGCCAGCACGAGTCCACCTCCCACACAGTGTCCGTGCACGGCGGCGATCGTCAACTGCGGGACATCGGTGAGCGACTCGGTGGCCAGTCGGCCGAGGTCGGCACCGTCACGCGGCGACTCACCCTGGGCCGATGACGTGAAATCGTCGAGATCGAATCCGGCCGAGAAGGCCCGACCGGCACCCGACAGCACGACCACGCGGATGGCGTTGTCGACTCGCAAGCGGGCAGCCAACTCCACGATCTCTGACAGAAGCCGTCGCGAGAGTGCATTCAGCCGGTCCGGTCGGGACAGTTCGACGTGCAGAACCTCGCCCTCGGTGGAGGTCCGCAGGGTCTCGAAGGCAGCCACGGTGTTCATCGAAGCGATCTCCGTCTTCAGACGAGGCGGCGAACCGCTTGGATCTTGTCCGAGACGGGAAGGTTGCGGATTCGGACCGCACTTCCCGTGTAGGGCGACTCGACCCACTGCGTCGCGCTGATTGCGATACCGACATGACCGATCTGACCGGGAGTCGACGACGAGAAAGTGAACACGAGATCGCCGGCGCGGATTCCGTCGCTCTGCCAATTCACGGCCGTGCCACGCTTCGACAGTTCGCGACTCGAGTGGGGCACGTCGAGACCAGCCTGCTTGAACGCCATGCGGATGAGGCCCGAGCAGTCGAATGCATCCGGACCGGCGGCACCGTAGCGATACGGCTTGCCGACCTGTGCCTTGGCGTAGTCGATGATTTTCTGCACTCGGCTCGACGTCGCCGAGGTGGCGGGCGCGGTCGGGGTCGCGGCACTCGTCGACGTGACCTTGGCGTGGGCCGGGAGCTTGACCACCTGACCGGGGACGATGACGGACGACTTCTGGAAACCGTTCGCCGACAAAAGATCGGTCAACGACACACCGACCTTGGCCGCAATTCCGCTCAACGAATCACCCGACTTCACCGCATACGTCTTGGTCGAACTGGTCGTGGACGCATTGATCGTGGACGCAGTCGACGTGCCCTTGGTCGGGAGCTTGATCACCTGGCCGGGAAGGATCACCGACGACTTCTGGAAACCGTTCGCCGACAAAAGATCGGTCAACGACACACCGACCTTGGCCGCGATCCCGCTCAACGAATCACCCGACTTCACGGTGTAGGTGTTCGAGGCGTTGACGGGATTGGGAGAACTCGGACTGGCCGCCGCTTGAGTGGCCGAAAGAGCGCCGAGCAAGGTGACCGAGCACAGCGTGGCCAGAGCGACCCGCTTCAGTTGTCCGGCGACCTGCTTCACGGGGAGAGGTATCGTTCGGCCCCCGCGAGGCCTTGAGAAGATTTACGTAATCGCCCTCTGAGCAGGATCGACACGGGTCTTGCGGTCCATGTTCTCGTGGAAGTGGGCGATCTTGCACTCGCGCTCGGACAGGATTTGGGTCGTGAACGCCGACGAGTTCTTGGTACGCGCCATCTGCTCGTAGATCGAGATGTCCTGACCGACCACCATCTTGAGTCCGGCCCAATGCGCCATGGTGTTCTTCAGGTACCGCTGGTACTCCGGGTCGTCTGGATTCCCGGGGTAGATGATCTCCCAGCACAGAAAGCGGGTGCGATCGACGGCGACCGGAATCGGCTGGAAGACCTGGATGTGGCCCGGGTTGCAGTTGAAGACGGTGTTCGGGAAGACCACGTAGTGGCAGATCGCGTAGCGGTGATGGTCGTAGTCGGGTGACTCGAGTTCGGCCAAGTGCTCGGGTTTGGGCACGAAGCACATGTAGTTGTCGCCCACGATGTGGAACGACGCGCACCGTGCGGCCTTGGTGAACTCCGGTGGGACCTGATGGAGTTCGGTCACGTGGTAGATCTCGTTGAAGCCGTCGACGACCGCCTTGTAGTTGACCGGCACGTCGAATTCGAGCACCTCATGAAGAACCATGTCCTCCATGCGGAAGGCACCCAGATCGTCGGCGATCTCGGCACCGATCGCCTCGATCAGCGGGACCGCATGGTCGGGGCCGGCCATGTTGATCCACACCCAGCCACCCCACTCGTCGGCGGCCACCCGCGCCGGACCGGCGGCCGCGAGATGATCGGGATCGAAATCCTCACGTTCGGGTACACCGACGAGGCGACCCTCCGTGTCGTAGACCCAGCCGTGGTACGGACACGTGAATCGGCGCGCTGCACAACCTGACATCTCGGTCACGAACGCCGGACCACGGTGACGACACACGTTGTGGAACGCAGCCAGGTGCCCGTCGGGTTGCCGGGTGATCACGACGGACTCGCCGTGCCCCTCGTAGGTGATCCAGTCACCCACACCCTCGACTTGCTCCGATCGTCCGGCCAGAAGCCAGTGCGAAGTGAGAACCCGCGTGCGTTCGAGTTCGTAGCGGACCGGATCTCGATACACCGAGGCGTCCATGGTCGAGGGACCGTGGTCGGGCACGTTGCGGACACCCACGCCCACCCGTTGCCGACGATCGCCGCGGGTCGGCACGTGCACCGGTGTGTCCCCCATGGGGAGCACAATACGCTGACCGGATGCGCGTGACGACCCTCATCGGTGTGTACGACGCCAAGGGGACGGTGCTCGGCGAGATCTCCTACGTATTACGCAAGATTGCCGGCCGCGGACATTGCCCGCTCTGCGACATCACACATTCCTGGATCGGCCGGCGTCGCTCGTTCGATGCGTGCACCGCAAACCTCGGCATCCCCGTCGATCTGTACCACCTCGATGATCAACCCGATGAGGTCCGGCAGATCAGCGCCGGACGTACTCCGCTGATCATCGCCGTACTCGAGGACGGATCGCGTCACGAGTTGATGTCGACGCTCGAACTCGAACGGTGCGAGGGGTCCCCTACTTCGTTGGTGGGGGCGATCGAGAGGCAGTTGCACGACCGGGGTTGGTCGTCATGAGGGTCATCGCCGGGATGTCCGATCGCATCGCCCTTCGCGATATCGGCGAGTACGCGCGACGTATCGAGCGGCTCGGCTTCGATGTTCTCCACGTTCCCGAGACGATCCACGATTCTTTGACGGTCGCGACTCTCGCCCTCGAACACACCACACGCCTCCACGTTCAGACCAGCCTCACCCTCGCCTTTCCGCGGAGCCCGATGCTCCTCGCTCTGCAGTCGTGGGACCTTGCCGCGATGAGCGGTGGCCGGTTCGATCTCGGTCTCGGTTCTCAGATCCGTCCGAACATCGAGGGCCGATTCGGGCTGACATGGCACGTACCGATCCAGTGGATGGACGACTACGTCACTTGCGTCCGAGCCATCTGGAGTTCGTTCGCCACCGGCGAACCCCTCCACGTCGAAACCGAGAACTACCGCTTCGACCGCCTGCAGCCCTTCTTCAACCCGGGCCCACTCGACGTGCGCCCACCGCGAATCTGGCTCGGCGGAATCAACTCCCGGGCCATCTCACTCGCGTCGCGCGTCGCCGACGGTTTCGTGACCCACCCCACGAATTCCCATCCGCGATTCCTCGACGAATGCGTACTTCCGGTCATCCCGCACGACGTGGAGATCGCGACCGCGGCTCCGATCATCACCGGACGAACCTCGGACGACGTGCTCTCCAGTCGATCGGCCCAGCGAGCCGTGCTCGCCTTCCTGTACTCGACGCCGGCGTACCGTCGAACACTCGACCTCTTCGGCTGGTCACGGATCGGAGACGAACTCCGTCGACTCACCCGTGAAGGAAGATGGAGCGAACTCGCCGAGCATCTCGATGACGAACATCTCGACACGCTCGTACCGAGCGGCACCTTCGCCGAATTGCCCGACGTCCTCGGACGATGGTTCGCCGGACGGACCGACGGCATCTTGTTGCAGCCACCGAGCGATCCGAGCGACGATCACGACTTCGCAGCGACGATCGAAGGTGTGCGAGCGATCACGCCTCGTTCGGAGTGATGAGGCCTTCGAGGTAGCCCGCGAGGGTTGGCTCGTCGAGGCTTCCCTGAAACTTCGTGACCGAGCCATCGACGGCAATGAACACCCAGGCCGGCTGATACGGAACTCCATACTCGGCGAAGATCGAGCCCGGACGGTCGACGACCGACGGGAAAGTCACGTCGTGACGATCGATGAACGCGAGCATGAATTCATCGGTTCCGGCCCATGCGACTCCGTAGAAGTCGATCCGTTCGCCGTAGGTGAGAAAGGCCGCCTCGACCGAGGGGGCTTCGACATTGCACTGACCTCAACCGGGCGCCCAGAACCAGAGAACGGTCGGCTTGGTCGGCGACGCCAGATCGGGCAGTTCGGTGATCAGGAGTTCGGCGCGCGCATCAGCCGACTCGGCACCGGGACCATCGACCCCGCAGGCGACCAAGGTCGCAACCATGGAGACGGCAACCATCAACCGACGCATGTACGCAACCTAACTGCTACGGCTCGCGTTGGTCACGATGGCCACACCGACGAGGATCACCGGCAACGCCACGGCCATGTTGATCGACAACGATTCGTTCGAGAAGACGATTCCGAGCAGCACCGCGATGGCCGGATTGACGTAGGCGTAACTCATGGCGAGTGGACCGCGTACGTTGGCGATCAGATAGGTGAACGCGCTGAAGGCCACGATCGACCCGAACACGATCAAGTAGGCGACGCCGAGTGCACTCTTGAGACTGGGCACACCGATGTCCTCCGACCGGATGACCGACAGCAGCATGTAACCCACGGCGGCCGCCGCCATCTCGATGCCGGTCGTCATCGGTCCGTCGGGCATGGAGATGCGCCGACTCAGAGCCGACCCGAAGCTCCAGTTGACACAGGCGATGAAAACGAGTGAGACCCCGGACCACGAGCCGGACAGACCTTCGTCCGACATCAGGACCGCGACCCCGACGAGGCCGATCACCATGCCGAGCCACTCGATACGCCTCGGCCACGTCTTCCAGATGCCACCCCACAACGACATGAGCATCGGCTGAATGGCGATGATCGTGGCCACGAGGCCGGTGTCGACGCCGCGATCCTCGGCCAAGGTCACGAGTCCGAGTCCGCCGATCAGCAACAACAGCCCCACCACGGCCGCGTTGCGGATCTGGACCGGCGTCGGCCAGGGCACCCCGCGCCAACGCAGGTAGCCGAGCACCGCTGTCGCCCCGATCACGAAGCGCGTGCCCTGCATGAAAAAGGGCGGCATGGTCTCGAGGCCGATCTTGATCGCGAGGTAGGTCGATCCCCAGATCACATAGACGATCGCCAGTGCGGCAACGACCGACTTCTCGCGTACGGGGGGCACTCCCCCATTCTCGTCGGCGAACCGCCGATACCGTGTGATCCGTGAGCGAACTCTGCGTGCTCGGTGACTTTGCGTGGGACGTCCTGATCCGCACGAACTCCGAACTCCTCCACGGCGGTGACACCTTCGGCGAAGTGATGCTCACCCCCGGTGGTAGCGCCGCCAACGTCGCTGTGTGGGCTCGACGCAACGGAACCGACACCTCGTTCATCGGCAAGATCGGCCGCGATCGTTTCGGACAACTCGCCGAGGAGGATCTGGCGCGCGAGAAGGTCGCCGCCCGTTTCGTGGAGACCGAAGCACACTCGACCGGTTCGGTCGCCGTGTTCGTCGATCACACGGGGCAACGGTCGATGGTTTCCGGACACGGCGCCGACTTCTATCTGATGCCGTCGGAGTTGCCCGTCGAGATCATCGCGTCGTGCCGCCATCTGCACCTGACCGCTTGGTCGTTCTTCACCGATCCGCCGCGGTCGGCGGCGCGCCGCGCCGCTCGTATCGCCCGTGAATCCGGAGCCAGCCTGTCCTTCGACCCAGGATCGTTCCAGATGATCCAGGAGATGGGTATCGAGTCGTTCCTCTCGACGTGCCGCGATCTCGAGATCGACATCCTCCTTCCCAACAAGGAAGAAGGTCGAGTTCTCACGGGCGAGGAAGATCCGGAGGCGATCGCCCTCAACCTCACCAAGATGTTCCCGGGTGCACTGATCGTCCTCAAACTCGATGCCGATGGTGCCCTCGTACACGGAACGTCGGGCACGGTGCACATTCCGCCGGCCACCAACCGACTCGTGGACGCAACGGGTGCCGGCGACTCTTTCGCCGGCGCCTTTCTCGCGCATTTCCTGCGGCACCGGTCCGAGGTCGACGCCGCCCGACATGCGACGCGGGTCTCGGCTTGGGTCATCGAGCACATCGGAGCCCGCCCCACACCCGATGCCCGACTCGCCTCCATCACTTCGGTGCTGACGGACTGATTCGATGAGCCGCGTGCAGCACGTCGTCCTTTTCCGCTGGAAGGAAGGTGTCGGCCCCGATCACATCGCCGCTGCGAGCCGCGCCCTCGTCGAGCTCCCGACTCTCGTTCCCCAGATCAAGTCGTATTCGTTCGGCCCCAACCTCGGCATCAATCCGGGCACCTACGACTTCGCCGTCGTGGCCGAGTTCGACTCGGCCGACGACTATCTCGTGTACCGGGACCATCCGGACCACAAGGCATTCATTGCCGCCTACACGGCCGACTTCGTGAGCGAGCGCGCCGCCATCCAATTCCCGATCGATTGACCACGGAGGTTCCATGGATCTCGGCATCAGCGGACGTCGCGCCCTCGTCACCGGAGCTTCGAGCGGCCTCGGCCTGTCCACGGCGCGTGCTCTCGCCGCCGCCGGGGTCGACGTCGTCATCGCCTCTCGTTCAGAAGAGAAACTCGTCGTCGCGTTGCGCTCACTGCCGGCGAATGCATCGGCGATCGCCGCCGACGTCAGCGATCCCGACGATGTCAGCCGACTCGTGGAGGAAGCCACCCGAAGACTCGGGACGATCGACATCCTGATCGCCAATGCCGGTGGACCACCACCCGGCAACTTCGCATCGACACCACTCGAGTCCTACGACGTGGCGCTGCGTCTCAACCTCGTCTCGACGGTGGCCATGTGCCGGGCCGTGGTGCCGGCGATGCAATCGCGCGGATGGGGCCGTGTCGTGGCCATCACGTCGTCGTCGGTCCGCGAACCGATCGACCGGCTGATCCTGTCGAACACGGCGCGCGCCGGACTCACCGGCTTCTTGAAGACGCTCGCACGAGAGGTGGCCGGTGACGGTGTGACCGTGAACTCGCTACAGCCCGGACTTCACGCCACCGAACGTCTGGCTTCGTTGTACGGCGACCTCGACGCAGTCGCCCGAACGATCCCGACCGGCCGGGTCGGCGACCCCGACGACTTCGGCCACGTCGCCGCCTTCGTGTGTTCCGAGCACGCCAAATTCATCACGGGTACGGCTATACCCCTTGATGGCGGCGCTCTCCACGGGCTGCAGTAGTGATGGTTCGCACGACCTCATCGGCCGGTGCTCCCGGTCCGAGGACGGCGGCGATTCCAGCGGCGTGGAGTTCTTCGACGTCCTGATTCGGCACGATCCCACCGAGAACCACCGGGATGTCGGCGCCTCGCGCGCGCACCGCCTGAACCACCAGTGGCGCAAGGGTCATGTGCGCACCCGAGAGCATCGACAGACCGATCACGTCGACGTCTTCGTCGACGGCGGCCGCGGCCACGGTCTCGGGAGTCTGGAAGAGACCGGTGTAGATCACTTCGATCCCGGCATCGCGCAGCAGTCGGGCCACGACTTTCACTCCGCGGTCGTGACCATCGAGTCCGACCTTGGCGACGAGGACGCGTAGGGCAGCCATCAGATCGTCGGCACCTCGACGTGACGGCCGAACACGCCCGCCATGGTGTTCATCAACTCGCCGACCGTCGCATAGGCGAGGGAGGCATCGATGAGCGCCGGCATCAGGTTCACCTCGGGATCGACCGCATCCTTGGCGAGGCGATCGAGTGCGTCGACGACCGCCGGCTCATTGCGCTCGCTCTTGACGCCCGAGAGACGCTCGCGCTGCTTTCGCTCGTCCTCGTTGGTGATCTTCAGGATGTCGAGATTGTCCTCTTCGTTACCTTCGAGGAAGCGGTTCACTCCGACGATCGTGCGCTCGCCGCGATTGAAAGCCCGCTCGAGCTCATACGCCGAATCGGCGATCCGGCCTTGGAACCAGTTCTCCTCGATGCCGGTGATGCATCCTTCGAGCATCGACCCCCGACCCATCTCGTCGATTCGGGCGAAGATCTCTTCGGCTCGCCGTTCCATTTCGTCGGTCAGAGCTTCCACGAAGTGCGACCCGCCCAACGGGTCGGCGACGTGGGCGACGTTGGTCTCGTACGCGATGACCTGCTGTGTGCGCAACGCGAGGCGGGCGGCCTTCTCGGTGGGCAACGCGAGCGCCTCGTCCATGGAGTTGGTGTGCAGGGATTGCGTACCACCCAACACGCCGGCGAGGGCTTCGATCGCCGTGCGGATCAGGTTGACCTCGGGTTGTTGCGCGGTGAGCGACACGCCTGCGGTCTGCGTATGGAAGCGCAATTGCATCGAACGTTCGTTGGTAGCGCCGTAACGCTCCTTCATCCAACGAGCCCAGATCCGCCGGGCGGCGCGGTACTTGGCGATTTCCTCGAAGAAGTCGATGTGCGCGTTGAAGAAGAACGACAACCGCGGGGCGAAGGAGTCCACGGGCAAACCGGCTTGTCGAGCGAGTTCGACGTAAGCGAATCCGTTACCGAGGGTGAAAGCCAGCTCTTCAGCCGCCGTGGAGCCGGCCTCACGGATGTGGTAGCCCGAAATCGAGATCGAATGCCAACGGGGCATCTCGTTCGCCGTGAACGCCACCGTGTCGCGCACGAGTCGCATCGACTGACGCGGCGGGAAGACGAATTCTTTCTGGGCCTGGTACTCCTTCAGAATGTCGTTCTGCAGGGTGCCGCCGAGTCGAGCACGTGGAACGCCGGCCGTCTCGGCCTGGGCCACGAACATCGCGAGCAAGACCGCGGCCGGCGAGTTGATCGTCATCGATGTGGTGATGTTGCCGAGGTCGATGTCGGCGAAGAGGTCGCGCATGTCGGCCAAGGTGTCGATGGCCACCCCACAACGGCCGACTTCGCCCAGAGCCATCGGATCATCGGAGTCGAGCCCGAGAAGTGTCGGCATGTCGAAGGCAGTCGACAGCCCGTCGCCACCCGCCTTGATGATCTCCTTGAAGCGAAGATTCGTGTCGAGCGCGGTACCGAAGCCGGCGAACATCCGCATGGTCCAGAGCTTCGAGCGGTACATCGACGCGTAGGGCCCGCGCGTGTACGGATACACCCCGGGGAATTCGCCGTCGGCTGGGCCGTAGACCGGTTCGAGGGGAATCCCCGACATCGTCTGGAAACCGTCACCTCGGAGCCGTGACTCCTCGAAGGCCTGCTGCCACTGCTCGCGCGGATTGCTCACCCGACCATTGTTGCCCGTGCTCATCGGGAACCTCCACCCGTGCTCGATCGGTCCGCGGCGGGTAACGAGCATTCGGCCGTCCCGCCGGGCATCCGATGCCGATTGCGGGCGACCCATGCGTAAACGCGCGCTGCCACCCACGAAGGACCGGGAACGAGCAACGACCGTCCGAGCAATTCCCAACCTTTGCCACCGTGAATCAGGGTGCGGGCCACCGCGACATGACCCGATGCCCGGGAACCATCGGCCCCGATCCACTGCACGGCCGCCTCGCATTCCTCGCGCGAAACTCCCAACGCGTCGAGGTCGAGTCGCTGCCACGCCTCCACGGTCGGCCGCCGACGGACACGACGCTCGAGCACCCGCACACTCCGCGTGCAGAACGCGCAGTCACCATCGAAGATCAGGATCGGTCGCGGCGTCTCCACGCTCACAGTGTGCCAGCGATCAATCGGGAGTCCGCCCGATCACTGGCTGGACGGTTCGCAGACGCAGGTCGAAGGCGTCCTCGTAGGGAAGCCAGCCTTGGCGGTCGGGCCACATGAGTTGGACGGCGGCGAAGTCGCCACGGTGCCAGGCCCGACCCGTTGCGAACAGGCCACCGTGATCGGCTTCCGGAATGGTGGCGAAGACGCAACGCAATTCGTTGTCGAGGAGACCGACCACGGGAACGTCGAGGGGGACTTCTCCGCCACCCTCGAGTTGCTGGGCGACGAGATCGAGGATCCCCTTCGATGCGACCGGTGTGAGTCCGAAGATCACCACCTCAGGAAACACAAACCTCTGCGGGAACCCGATCGTGTACACGTAACCCGGGAACGGATGTTCACCATCGACCACGGCGGCCACCGGCTCGATCGCCCAACCACTCGTCTCGATCATCCACTCGATCTTCTCGGCGTGGGGGATCCTGAAATCGGGCAACTCGGAACCGGACATCTCCCGAGTGTCCCACATCGTGGCGTTCCACCTATGGTGAAACACGTGCTCCGCTTCCTCCTTCGGCCGCGGTGGATCGCGTTCCACATCGGATGCCTCGCTCTGATCGTGCTCATGGCCAACTTGTCGGCCTGGCAGTTCCACCGGCTGACGGAACGTCGTGACTTCAACGAACGAGTGCGCGATCGCTCGAGCATCACCGCAGTCGATGTCGACACGATCGATCTCTCCGATCCGTCGTCCGCATCGTGGCGTCGGGTCGGCGCGGCGGGGACCTACCTCCCCGATGAACAGGTGCTGATCCTCAACCGGAGCCAGAACGGAGTCGCCGGTCTCAACGTGGTGACACCCCTTCTGCTCGACACCGGAGATGTCGTCGCGGTGGCCCGTGGTTTCGTACCTCTCTCGGTTCAGCCGCCCACCGCGCCGGCCGGACGCGTTCGCGTCGTCGGCGTGTTGCGCGAATCGGAGAATCGCAAGTCGGGTCAACCGCGTGAAGCCGATGGTGATCTGACCGAGATGTTCAACCTCGACCTCGTTCGTCTGCAAGCCCAGATCGACGAGCCCGTGTTGCCCCTGTGGCTGGCGGCCGATGGCTCCGACCCGACCGACGATCCGATCCTCACGCCGGTTGCACCTCCAGAATTGTCCGAAGGTCCACACCTCTCCTACGCGATCCAATGGATCATCTTCGCGATCTGTGTCGTCGTGGGTTGGGTTCTGGCTCTACGTCGATCGATCAGGCGCGCTCGATCGACGCCATCCGCCTGAACTGCTCGACGACGTCCGGCGAGGCGTGATTCGGATCGAGGGTTCGGTAGACGGTCTCCACGTTCACCGCCACCCGACCGAATTCGCCCCAGGTCCGATACGCGCCGAGTAGATCGGCGATGTCGCGGGCAGCCTCGAACGCGTCGACTCCGGCTCCGTGCCGGCCGATCGCTTCGCATTCGACGAAGGCAAGGTAGTCGCGCACCTCGGCCACACCACCCTTGTCGGTCACCGGCCCGTGCCCGGGGACGACGGTCTCGATGTCCATTCCGAGCATGAGGTCGCAGGCCGCGACCCAGTTCGACAACGGACCCGCCCACACGATCGGAGTGCCGCCGATGAAGAGGATGTCACCGGTGAAGACCGTCTTCGCGTCGGCGACGTAGACGATGACGTCTCCATCGGTGTGCGCCGGACCGACCTCGATCAACTCGACCGGCCGTCCACCCACGTCGATGTCGAGTCGTCCGTCGAAGGTTCGGGTCGGGAGCCGCTGTTCGATGCCTTCGAAATCGAAGGCGCCGAAGAAACCGCGAAAGAGTTCTCCGATCTCACCCGGGGCGGCGTTCATGGCCGCCAACGCCGAAGGTGGCACGTTGGCCATTTCATGGGCGGCGGCGGTGGATGCGATGATCTCGGCTCCGTCGACCAGTTGGTTCCCGTAACAGTGATCGCCGTTGGCGTGAGTGTTCACGAGGGATGCGATGGGCGCGCTGCGGGTGACGGGCGCGAACGAGTCGAGCATCTCGCGGGTCAGACGAAGGTCGAAGAGCGTGTCGATCAGTAGCGAGGTGCCGTCACCCACCACCAGACCGGCGTTGCTCCATCCCCAACCCCCGTCGGGCTGCAGGAAGGCATGGCACCCATCGCCCAGTTCGAGGGCGCCGCGTTCGTAGGAGGAGGCCACGACCGGAGCGTAGGCAATCCTTGACAGGGAACACATGTTCGCAGTACACACGACAGGTGGCTTGGAAGCAGAAGTCGTTCGACGACATCGGAACACCGCTCGCCGACGTCACCTTCTGTGTCCTCGACCTCGAAACCACCGGCGGCAACTCCGATTCCGATCGCATCACCGAGATCGGTGCCGTCAAGTACCGCGGCGGCGAGTGCCTCGGAACCTTCCAGACCCTCGTGAATCCGGGTTGTCCGATTCCGCCGTTCATCACCATCCTCACCGGTATCTCCGAATCCATGGTGCTTCCGGCGCCACCGATCGAGTCGGTCCTTCCATCGCTCCTCCATTTCATCGGCGATTCGGTGCTCGTGGCGCACAACGCACGTTTCGACATCGGGTTCCTGAATGCCAACCTCGTTCGCACCGACCGTGATCCGCTGACCAACGTGGTGGTCGACACCGTTCCGCTCGCGCGCCGTCTCGTTCGCGACGAAGTCCCCGACTGCAAACTCGGCACTCTCGCCAATCGACTCCGACTACCGCATCAGCCCAATCACCGCGCCCTCGACGACGCCCTCACGACGGCCGACCTTC
Source organism: Actinomycetota bacterium (assembly GCA_005787035.1). GTDB lineage: Bacteria > Actinomycetota > Acidimicrobiia > Acidimicrobiales > Ilumatobacteraceae > Casp-actino8. The sequence continues at coordinate 19,336 of SYCI01000029.1, forward strand.
TCCACTTCCTGATCGAACGCGCCGCCGGGTTCGGCGTTCTCGGCCTCGACGACCTCGTCGGCCTCCCCCGGCTCGACACCCACCCACTCGCCGCAAAACTCCGCCTGACCGAGGATCTTCCGCGGACCCCCGGCGTCTACATGTTCGCCGACGTCAACGGTCGCATTCTGTACGTCGGCAAAGCCACGAATCTTCGTCAACGGGTGCGCAGTTATTTCAGCACGGGCGAAACCAGGCGCAAGATCGGATCGATGCTTCGACAGACACATTCGATCCATCACATTCCGACGCCCGACCCACTCACTGCGGCCATTCTCGAGTCCCGACTCATCGGTCGCCTCACTCCCCATTACAACCGCACAGGCACGACATCGGATCGCTACTGCTACGTGCGCCTGACGACCGACGAAGAATGGCCACGACTCGTGATCACGAAGAATCCGGCCCGCCACGGTCTGCACATCGGACCGCTCTCGAGTCGCACCGCTGCCAGACTCGTGGTCGAAGCCATCGAGTCGGTCGTCCCCCTCCGACGTTGCACCGTGCGCATGGGCCGCAACTACGTGCCACCGGCCGATGCCCCGGTGTGCTCGGCCGCCCAACTCGGAGTGGCTCAGTGTCCCTGCTCGGGTCACGCCGATCCCGAGGTCTATTCCTCCATCGTTTCCTTCATCGTGCGCGCTCTCACCGAGGCTCCCGATGCCCTGATCGAGCGGATCTCCGAGCGCATCGCCCATCTGTCGGCCGCCCAACGTTTCGAGGAGGCTGCCGAGATGCGCGATCGGGCCACGGCATTGCTCACGGCGTTGCAACGTCAGCGTTCGATCGATGCCCTCCGGCGCGCCGGCGAAGTCGAGGTCGTCGCCGGTCGAACGGTGTGGCGATTCGATCACGGAGTACTCGTCGATGTGCGCGTCGACGACCAACTCTTCGGACATGTGAACGTTCCGGCTGCGTTGGCCGATGCACTGGCCGCTCCCGAGCCGGTGCTACCGGATCAACCACTCCCCCGACATCTCGCCGACGAGGTCTGGTGCGTGGCCCGTCATCTCGAGTCGAACGACGACTGCACGGTCGTGTCGGCCACCGGCGAATGGGCGACTCCGTCGGTCAGTCTTCCCACGTTGCGCCGGCCCGGTCGACCGTCAACGCCAGAACCCGACCTTCTGGCAATCGCGCGCTGAGCGAATCGACTTCGTGAGCCGCGCACATGGCGGCCACCGTCGGTCCCGAGCCCGACAACCACGAGCACCACGCGCCAGCGTCCAGAAAGGTTCGTAGCGCCTCCGCGCTACGCGGAACCTTGGCCAGGCGAACATCCTGGTGAATACGGTCCCGCGTGGCCTCGCGCATCAGATCGAGTCGACCACCCGCGAGCGCAGCCACCAAGAGTCCGGTGCGGGCGATGTTGAACACCGAGTCTTCACGACTCACCGATGCCGGCAGGCTCGAACGACTTTCATCGGTCGAGGTTCGCTGACCGGGCACCCAGACGACGATCGTCGGTTCGAGCGGTGTCGGAATCGGTCCCACGGTCCGGTCGGCGACCACCACGAAACCACCGTAGGTACTCGCGGCCACGTTGTCGCCATGACCTTCGAGACGTGCGGCGGCTTCGAACACTTCAGATCGCGAATGATCGAGACACTCGTCGTGTCCTTGCTGACGCAGGGCGAGCGCGATCGCCCCCACCCGAACTGCTCCGGAGAACCCGAGACCACGCCCCGAGGGAATCGGTGAACGAACCCACACGTCGCCCCGTCCTCCGCATTCGTGGAATGCGATGCGCGCCGGATGCGAACCCTTGGCAACTTCGGCCCGATCGGGAATGGCGCCGTCGACGATGCCGATCTCGGCTCGGAGTCCGAGGGCCACCCCGAGACAATCGAAACCCGGACCCAGATTGGCCGACGAAGCCGGGACCGAGACCTTCAACTGTTCGACACCGCAACGAGACCGTCGAGGACCCGGGACGCCGCCCCGCTGTCGATCGACTGACGGGCGAGGTCGATACCAGCGGCGATATCGGCGGCCACGCCGGCCACCACGAGAGCCGCGCCGGCGTTCAGAAGAACGATGTTGCGATGTGCGCCATGATCCCCGGCCAGAACGCGCCGCACCGCTTCGGCGTTGACGACCGGAGATCCGCCAACGAGCTCCTCGTTGATCGCCGGTGCGAGGCCGAGGGAAACCGGATCGACGGTGAAGGTGCGGACTTCGCCATCGTTCAGTGCGAGCACCGATGAGGTTCCGGTGGTCGTGAGTTCGTCGAGTCCCTGTCCGTGGACGACCCACGACGAGATCGAGCCGTGGAGTCGCAGTGAAGCGAGCATGCGCTCGGCTACCAAGGGATTGGCCACACCGATCAACTGCCGACGCACCCGGCCGGGATTGGCCATGGGCCCGAGAAGGTTGAACACGGTCGGCACACCGACCTCGCGTCGTGCTGGCGCGGCGAATCGGAACGCCGGGTGGTAACGCGCGGCGAGACAGAACCCCATGCCGACTTCTTCGACACATTGCTTCACCTTGTCGGGCGGCAGTTCCACGGCCACTCCGAGCGCCTCGAGCACATCGGCAGTTCCGCACTGCGAGGACGCGGCGCGCGCACCGTGCTTGCAAACCGGCACGCCGGCTCCGGCCACCACGATGGCCGACATCGTGCTGACGTTGATCGAATGACTCCGATCGCCACCGGTTCCGACGATGTCGATCGCCCGGGACCGCAGGTCGTCGTCGAGCGGCACGATCTCAGCCGAGGCGAGGACCGCATCGAGAAGACCGGAGATCTCCTCGGGAGTCTCGCCTTTGGCACGCAACGCGATGATGAAGCCGATCAGCTGCGCGGGTGTCGCATCACCGGCGAGGATCGTGGCCATCGCCGTACGGGCGTGATCGCCCGGCAGGTCTTCACGGTCGAGCAGTCGACCGATCAATCCCGGCCAGCCACCGATCTCCGACAGATTCACTTCGCCCGACATCGTGAGTCAGGCTACCGATGGGTCTCAGGCGGTCCTTCGACGCTGACGCACGATCCGCCGACGCTCACGCTCGGTCGTTCCACCCCACACACCAACCTTCTCGCGGCTGGCGAGTGCGTGTTCGAGGCACGCGATGCGAACGTCGCACGAGTCGCAGATGGCTTTGGCCGTGTCGGCCTCTTCTTCGGTCTCAGGAAAGAAGACGTCCGGGTCCAGACCTCGACAGGCCCCCAGATCTCGCCAGATGATGTCCCCCACGACAACCCCCCAACCCCGGCGTCACCTTAGGACCGGATTCAGGGGGTTGTAAAGGGTCAATCCCGCAGGTCAGACAGCAATTCTTCGACGTTGGCCGACGACAGGGCGATCTCTTCGAGGTAGTACGGATGATCGCAGACGAGCGATGCGCCGCCCCCCGCCAACGTGTCGATCTGCTCCGGCGTGAACGCGAACTGGAGGTAGTGGACCGCCGAGGTGGTGTCGGGCCGGGTGAGTTGCTCAGCGTGACGCGCCTCAGGGAACGAACGCACTTCGGATCCGTCGGCGAGACGAACCACGATCGAGCTCTCGATCCCCACGAGACGAGGCAGCCACTCGCGCATCGCGTCGTCACTCGTGAGTTCGATGAACAACGTCGCGCACAACTGCCCGGGCACCGGAATCATCGAGTTGTAGGTGTCGATCTCGACCTGGATGTCCTCATCGGTCGAGAGATGCTCCACGCGTGCCATCTCCTGGATCTGCGAGCGGACGGTGTCGCGGTTCTCGAACACGACCGACACGAACGTACCGAGGTTCAGACGGCGGCGCTGCTTGAGAGCGATGATCTGCCGGCGGAACTCGGCCCGGTTGCGTTCGTAAGCGCGTACATCGAGAATGTCGGCAAGGGTCAACTTACGGGGATGGCTCATCGTGGTGGTCACTGGTTCTCCTGGGGGATTCCGTAGGCGCGGGCGACGATCTGCAGCGGATGCAGTGGCTCGCGTCCCGTTTGCTCATTGATGGCGGTGTTGGCGAGGTGGCAATCACCGGTCACGACGTCGCCGCCGGCCTTGATGATCTCCTCACCCAACTTCTTGGCGATCGGGATTGAGAGATCGGCGTTCTCGGCGCGCAGACCCCACATACCGTCGATTCCCGAGCACTGTTGTACGAGCTTGATTTTCGCTCCGGTGAGCTTCATCAGGTCTCGGCTCTTGAGGCCGATGTTCTGAGCCCGCAAGTGACAGGGCGTGTGGTACGTGATGGTCTCGGGAACGTCGCCACCGAACTCGGTGTCGAGTGACGTTCCTTCGTCCTTGTGCAGCTTGATGAGGTACTCGCTCGAGTCGTACGTGTGCTCGGCGACGAGTTGTGCATCGGCGCCGCCGATGTAGTCGACGTAGTCCTTCTTGAGCACGTAACCACACGTGGGCTGCGGAACGACGATGTCGTTGCCCTTGCGAACGGTGTCGGCCAGAGCCTTCACGTTCTCGGCGGCGACCTTCTTGAACTGGTCGATGTCACCGCTGTGGAGGAACGGAGCACCGCAGCACTTGGTGGTGTCGGCGAGTGTGCACTCCACACCATTGCGTTCGTACACCTTGACGAGGTCGTGTCCGATCTCGGGCGCCTGGTACTCGACGAGACACGTCGGGTAGATCGCAACTCGGCCCTGCCGCTTACCAAGACGGAGTTTCGGGCGTCGCTTGAACCAGGTCGTGAAGCGCTGCCGAGCGAAAGGAGGCAACAGACGCTGGCTCGAAACGCCCGCCGTCTTCTCGATGACCTTGCGGACGACCGATCCGTTCTTGGCGCCCATCATCTTGTTCATGACCGGGGTGGCCGTGGCGACCTTGCCGAGTAGATCGGTGCGACCCATCACGTCGGTCGTGAGACGGTCACGAAGGCCGATCTGCTTGCTCGAATGACGCATGGCGTCGGCGCGCAACATGAGGCGCGGGAAGTCGAGTTCCCATTCACTCTGCCCCGGGATGTAGGGGCAGTTGATGTAGCAGAGTTTGCACTGGAAACATTCGTCGATCACTTGGTCCTGCTGCGCAGGCGTGAGCTTGCCGGCGTCCTGGTCTTCGTGCTGATCGACGAAGTCGAAGAGGGTCGGGAAAGCCGTGCAGTACTTGAAGCACAGGCGGCATCCGTGACAGAGGTCGTACACGCGCGTGAGTTCGTCGCGGACATCCTTCTCGTCGAGGTATTTCGAATGCTTCGGGTCGTAGGTGATCGTCATGATGCGATTGTCGTGCCGGGGGTCCTCCGGCAACAACGGCCGAAGGACCCCAGTACGACGGTTCTGGTTCGGATCAGAGAGCCTTGAGGCCCTGATCGAAACGGCCGGCGTGGCTCTTCTCGGCGCGAGCGAGAGTCTCGAACCAATCGGCGATCTCGGCGAAGCCTTCGTCGCGAGCGGTCTTGGCGAAGCCGGGGTACATCTGGGTGTACTCGTAGGTCTCGCCTTCGATCGACGCCTTGAAGTTGGCCTCGGTCTCGCCGATCGGGAGATCGGTGGCCGGGTCGCCCACTTCGGCGAGGAACTCGAGGTGACCGTGGGCGTGGCCCGTCTCACCTTCGGCGACCGAACGGAACAGAGCGGCGGCGTCCGGGTAGCCCTCGACGTACTATCACCCCAATGTTCACCAGATGCTCAGCAACTCTATGGACATTGTGCAAACACTAATCCACGAAATTGAGGTCTCTGGCCAATGACATTCATCCCCGCTTCCTAC
>SYCI01000030.1 GCA_005787035.1 Actinomycetota bacterium
ATCTGCGGAACCGGCTATCGCCAAGAAGAGTTCGAAATGGCCGGGCTCGAGTTCAAGAACCGTTTCGGCGACCTGGAGCGTTGCGTGGCCGCCCTACGTCAGGCCTGGACCGGTGAGTACTTCGACCTCGACGGGCGTCGGATCAAGGTGCGACCACTTCCGCACACTCCCGGGGGACCGATGTTGTTGATGGGTGGTTCCACGCCCGTGGCGGCGCGTCGTGCGGCCCGTCTGCATTGCTTCTTCTCGGCGGCCAACAACGATCCGGCGGTGGCCGACGCGTATCGCGAGGAATGCGAGAAGGTCGGGTTCAAGGGTTTCGTGATGTTGCCGGCCAACGCCCCCGGTTTCGTTCACGTCACCGAGGATCCCGACAGGGATTGGAATCGCCTGGCGCCGTACATCATGCACGAAGCCCGCAGTTACGGCGAATGGCAGCGACCCGGACAGTCGTCGGTGGTGCACGTGCACAACACCGAGACCCTCGACGACGTGAAAGCCAGTGGTGTGTACGCGGTGGTGACCCCGGACGAATGCGTGGCGCTGGCCAAGAAGTTCGGCTCGCTCACCATGCACCCGTTGATGGGGGGAATTCCGCCCGAGTTGGCCCAGGAGAGCCTGGATCAACTCGAGCGGGCGGTCCTTCCGAGAATCAAGCCGCGCGACGCCGCCTGATCGTCGACATCACAACACCGGTCGAGATCAGCAGTAAACCGAGCGCACGTAAGTCGGAATCGGAGCCGGTGGCCGGCAAGGTGCTCGGGTTCACCTGCGGAGTGCTCGGGTTCACCTGCGGAGTGCTCGGAGTAGGGCCGGCGGCCGCGGCCACCGTGACCGACATGCGCACGCCGATGCCGCTGACGGGGGCGTACAACGACACCCGATGGTTGCCGACGGTCGCGTCACCGGGGACATTGGCACTCAGGGTGATCGACCCGGTGGAAGTGGCGGTACCGGTGGCCAGCACGGTGGGAACAGACTCCATCACCAGGTGGACCGTTTCGTACGGGGTGAAGCCGGTGTACGTGGCCGCCACCGTTCCACCCTGGGTCAACGACGAGGTGGACACGATGGAGCGTTCGGTGAACGCGTCGATGGTGGCCGTGGCGGGTGCATCGACCGATGGTGCGAGGGGCGTTGGCACACGAACCTCGTAGACCGTCGTGGTTCCCGACAACTCGTTGGCGACCAGTAGGAGCGGCGTTCCGTTCGGGCTTTGAGCGGCTGGTACGAACACCATTCCCTCGGGCGAGACGTCGGTGGCACCCGCGCCGGTCGAGCCGTCGATGGCCGGGTTCTTGTACGTGACGAACTGCGGGTTCGCCGGATTGCTCACGTCGTACACCATCACTCCACCCACGCGCTCGAGGCCGATGAAGGCGAAGGTTTGTGCACCGATGACGCCGGTGGCGATGGCTTCGGGTTCGACGCCCTTGTCATCGGAGCGACCGTCCATACGGGACGGACAAATGGAAGCAGCCATCTGGGCGCTGGTGTTGGAGTTGTTGGACCCGGTGTCGGCGTCGGAGTTGAAGCACGTCGGGAAGTCGCGCTGGATGATCTCCTCGAACTGCGATCCACTGTCCCACACCTTGCCGCCTGCCGAGTTCCAAATGGTGAACGAACGGGCACCGTACGCGTAGAGGCTGGAGGAACCGGTCGATGACGACGGGAATGCCATGGTGGTCTTGAGGCGCGACAACCGCAGAGCGGTCTTGTACGTGCTCGCGTCCACGCCGGAGGCGGTCCAGAAAGCATTGAAACCGGAGTCGCCCATGCGGGCTTCTTCGGAGTAGCACGTCCAGTCACGGGAATCGCCCTCGTTCGCCGTCACGAGGTACGTCTGGCCGTTGCGCGCGAAACTGGCGATGGTGTCGGGCATGTACATGCCCTTCAGCGGGACACCCGCATAAGACGCCATGTTGCGGGCTGCACCGTTCGAGCCATTGTCGCGGTCGCTGGCGTCGATGAGCAGGTTGCCCGAGGCGGCACCCCAGTCCTTGTAGCCGAGACTCACGACATCCGAGATCGTCGTGGTGGTCAGGTCGACGACGGCGATCGCATTCGCCTCTTGCAGCGTGACGAAGGCCTTGGTGTTGTCGGGGCTGACCGAGATGTACTCGGGTTCGAGATCCTGAGCCGCCGTGGAGTTGGGGAAGAAGACTCGTACACCCTCGGCCAGCAGAGCAGTCTTGTCGAATGCGCTGAAGTCGAGGGTGGTCACGGTGGCGTTCGCCGCACCGTTGGCGACGTCGATGATCGAGATCGTGCCGTTGGGGTCGGTCACGAGGGCCGGATCGGTCGATTCGTTGGTACCAGACGTGGCCAGATCGTCATTGGCACACAACGGCTCGCCTTCACCGGCCACCAGGATCTTGGACTTGTCGGGGGAGAATCCCACGTGGTCGGGCTGAACCCCGACGTCGACGCTTCGAATGAGGGTGCCGTCGGTGTCGAGAAGCACGATCTTGCCGTTGTTGGCGGTCTTGCGACCGTTGGATGCCACCGTGGCGGTCACGTCGATGGCCACCGCCACGATCCCGTTCCCCGCGGCGACGCTGTTGGTGTTGCCGTTGTAACTCGAGACGTCGAAACTCGACACAAGTGTCGGGCTGGCCGGGTTCTCGATGGACACGATGTCGATTCGATTCTGTGCGCCGTTGTTGATGAACATGCGCTTGGAGGCGGCATCGAACGAGACGATTTCGGCTCGAGCGTAGCCACCGCCGTCGTACGTGCCGACGGGCACCAACTGCAGGCCCCCGGCGGCGATCGGCGGCACCGCGTTGGCCACCGTGCCGGTCGTGATGAGCATGGCACCGATG
>SYCI01000031.1 GCA_005787035.1 Actinomycetota bacterium
AAGCCTCTACCCACGTGGGCGACAGGAACTGCATGTAGCGCGCGAGCACCACCATATCGACTCCGAACTGGCCGAGGGTGTCGAGGACCTGTCGTTCCTGAGCCGTCTTGGTGTCGGGAGTGACCGGGAGATGCACGTAGGGGACACCCATGTGCTGTACGAGGTCGGCGTGATCGGGATGGTTGTCGATCACGGCGACGATGTCGGCCGGAAGTTCACCGGATCGCCAGCGGGTGAGAAGATCGAAGAGACAGTGCGACTGCTTGCTGGCCATGATCGCGACCCGTGGCTTCACGTCGGTGAATCGGAGATCGGCCCGCATGTCGAATCGCTTCGCAACGGGGGCGAAGGCGTCGAGAATCTCGTTGCGTTTCAGATCGAAGCCGTCGACCTCGAACTCGACTCGCTGGAAGAACACCCTCTCGATGTCGTCGGTGTGCTGCTCGGCGTGCACGATGTTGCCGTTGTGCGACGCGATGAAGTCGGCCACGGCGGCGACGACACCCCGTTGATCGGGGCACGAAAGGAGGAGGACTCCGGTGGCGGGCACCCCGAGAGTCTGCTGGAATCGGTCCCGTTTTCAACGGACCGCGTGGTCAGCGGGCGATGAGGGCGTAACACGCCACCGCAGCCGCGGCGGCGACGTTCAGCGAATCGATGTCGCCGGCCATGGGGATGCGGACGCGTGACGTGATCCGGGCCAAGGTGTCGGCCGACAGGCCCTGTCGTTCGGATCCGAGCACGATGGCCACTCGATCGCCGGTGGGTACGACGGTCGAGATGTCGGCGGCACGTGCGTCGGGGGTGAGCGCGTGGATGACGTAGCCCGATTTCTCGAGCGCCTCGATCACCTCGACGATCGAGGTGTGTCGGGCCGTCGCCACTCCGAACGCGGTTCCCATCGACACGCGCAGCGCGCGACGGGACAGCGGATCCGACGAATTTCGATCGAGGACGAGGCCGTCCACGCCGAGGGCCGCGGCGCTACGGACGATGGCGCCGACGTTGGTCGGATTGTCGACGTCCTCCAACACGATGACGTTGCGCGCGTGGTCGACGAGTCGCCGGAAGTCTTCGAGCGGCGGGCGCTCGAAGAGGGCAATGACGTCGAGGGCCACACCGAGTCCGGTGAGCATGCGACGGGCCTCGGAGCTCGCGGCGTAGACCGGAATGTCGATCGGGAATCGATCGAGCACCGCGGCCGGGCGTTGCGAATCGGTGAGCGCGGCTCGGGGTCGGCAACCGGCGGCGAGTGCCCGCTCGACTACGAGGTCACCTTCGGCGACGAAGAGACCGGGATCGACGTTCTCCGCTGAGTCACCCTTGGTGGCGCGGGCCGGGATCCGTCGGGGCCGGAGTTCGCGCTCGCGAAGGCGGAACTGTTCCAGCCGCGGATCGTCGGGCGATTCGACGAGGATGGCCGAACCCATGAAAGGTCAGTAGTACCAGGGGTACGACGACCAATCGGGGTCGCGCTTTTCGAGGAACGAGAGTCGACCTTCTTGTGCTTCGTCGGTCATGTAGGCGAGTCGGGTGGCTTCGCCGGCGAAGACCTGCTGACCGACCAAGCCGTCGTCGATGAGATTGAAGGAGAACTTCAGCATTCGCTGGGCGGTCGGACTCTTGCTGTTGATCTCGGCGGCCCACTGCAACGCAGTCGCTTCGAGCTCGGCATGGGGGACGACCGCATTGACCATGCCCATGCGATGGGCATCGTCGGCCGAATACTCACGACCGAGGAAGAAGATCTCCCGGGCGAACTTCTGGCCGACCTGGCGCGCGAGGTAGGCCGAGCCGAACCCGCCGTCGAAACTCGCGACATCGGCATCGGTCTGCTTGAACCGCGCGTGCTCGCGACTGGCCAGGGTGAGATCGGCCACGACGTGCAGGCTGTGTCCGCCACCGGCTGCCCAACCCGGAACCACGCAGATCACTACCTTGGGCATGAATCGGATGAGGCGTTGTACTTCGAGGATGTGCAACCGTCCGCTCCGACCGGGATCGATCGACGTCGCGTCGTCACCTTCGGCGTACTTGTACCCATCGCGACCACGAATGCGTTGGTCGCCGCCGCTGCAGAACGCCCAGCCGCCGTCGCGCGGCGATGGTCCGTTGCCGGTGAGGAGCACGCAGCCCACGTCGGTGCTCTGGCGGGCGTGTTCGAGCGCGGTATAGAGCTCGTCGACCGTGTGGGGGCGGAACGCATTGCGGACCTCGGGACGATCGAACGCGATACGCACGGTGCCGTGGGCCTTGGCCCGGTGGTAGGTGATGTCGGTGAAGTCGAATCCGGGGACGAGGGTCCACTGCGACGGATCGAAGATCTCGGAGACCGGGGCGGATGTCACACGACAATGGTGCCACGCTGGTCCGAGTTTTCCTCGTTCGGGCTGCCAACACCACGGGCCGGAGAGTCGGTACCTTGCTTCGATGTCCATGAGTCGCGTGGAAATCATCGGTCGAGTGGCGGGATTCGTTCTCGTCCTCGGCGCGTGCACGGCCGCCGACGCCCTCGATGTGACCACCACGACGTCGGAGGTCACGACGACCTCGACGTCGACCACCTCGTCCTCGACGACATCGTCGACGACGACCACGGTGCCGGTCACCACGACGACCCTCGAAGTCCCGGCCATCGACGCGCCACTCGTCGCCGTCGGTCAGAAGGATGGCGCCGAGACCGCGCGCGTCCAGCAACGACTTCTCGACGTCGGGTTCTGGCTCAGCGGCGTCGACGGCGATTACGGACTCACCACACGGCAGGCCGTGATGGCGTTCCAGAAGTTCTCGGGCCTCGAGCCCTCGGGTCGGGTCGACGACTCGACCGCGGCGGCCCTCACCGTCGTGAGCGAGCGGCCGAAACCCGCAACCACCGATCCCGGTGTGATCGTCGAAGTCGACAAGACCCGGCAGTTGCTCATGGTGGTCAACGACGCCAAGGTGCTATGGGTGTTCAACACATCGACCGGCAGCGGGCAGTGGTACCTCGAACCGAACCAGAAGGATCCAACCAAGTGGGAACTCGGTCGATCGCTCACCGATTCGGGACACTTCAAGATCCGTCGTGAACGATCGGAAGGATGGTGGGCCGGTGATCTCGGGGAGATCTACCGACCCAAGTACTTCAACGGTGGAATCGCCATCCATGGTTCGCGCAGCATCCCGAACTATCCGGCCTCGCACGGTTGCGTGCGGGTCAGCGTTCCGGCCATGGACATGCTGTGGGACAGCAAGATGCTTCCGATCGGAACCAAGGTCTGGGTCTACGGCGACGACATCGAAGCGGCCAACGAGAAGCCGACCATGCCGACCACGACCACCACGACCACGACGCTCGCACCGACCACCGACGCGGTGACCCCGGAGTCGTCGACGCCGCCCACTGCGGCACCCTGAAGCGGTCTCCACTGGGTCCGAGGCGGTGAGGCCGTCCTACGCTCACCCGCATGGGTGACCACATCAAGTATTCGCGGGCCGGGAACATCGGCACGATCACCATCGACCGTCCTGAGAAGAAGAACGCGATGACCTTCGCCGTGCTCGGTGACTTCATCGCCGCCGTGCACGAGGCGAGCAATGACGATGCCATCGGAGTGTTGATCGTGACCGGAGTGCCGGGGTCGTTCTGCGCCGGCACTGATCTGGCCGACCTCTCGACGATTCCCGGCGAGCAGCGCGGACTTCGTGGCACGTCGGAAGAGACCGACAAGTGGTGGCCGCTCGTGAGTTGTACGAAACCGACCATCTGCGCCATCGACGGACCGGCCGTGGGCATGGGAGCCGAGTTCACCTCGCAGTGCGATCTGCGTCTCGCCTCGCCGCGCGCCAAGTTCGCGTGGAACTTCGTGCATCGCGGACTCGTCCCCGATACCGGAGCCGGAACGTGGCTGTTGCCGCGCATCATCGGTCTGCAGAACGCGCTGCGTCTGACCTACACCGGCGACATGATCGACGCCGCCGAAGCCCTGCGCCTCGGTTACCTGCTCGACGTGGTCGAGTCGGCCGATCTTCTAGACCGCGCCCACGAACTCGCGGCCCGGGTCGCCGCGGGTTCGCCTCATTCGCACCGTCTCATCAAACAACTGACGTACGAGGGCCTCACGGCGTCGGTGGGCGAGCACATGGTGCGGCACACCACGGCGATGGCCGCGAGTTTCAAGAGTGACGACCACCGTGAGGGTGTGGCTGCGTTCCTCGAGCGCCGACCGGCGCGGTTCACCGGCAAATAGGCGATCGTTCACCTTCGCGATACCGAATCGGGGGTCGCGATCGGCAACGATGGGTGCATGCGCATCCTCGTGACCAACGATGACGGAATCGATTCGATTGGTCTGCACGTGCTCGCGCGGGCCATGCGTCCCTTCGGCGACGTGGTGATCGCCGCTCCGGACCGCGAATTCTCGGGCGCGGGCGCCGCCCTCGGCGCTCTGCACCTGATCCAACCCGAAGTCCACCGCGCCCGGGTGGAAGGCATCGACGAAGCCTGGGCGGTCACCGGTCCACCGGCGCTGTGCGTGATGTTCTCGCGTCTCGGTGCCTTCGGAGACCCGTTCGATCTGGTGGTCTCGGGCATCAATCCGGGGGTCAACGTCGGTCGTTCGGTGTATCACTCGGGAACAGTGGGCGCGGCTCTCACCGCGCGCAACGGGTTGGTCTCGGGGGTGGCGGTCAGTCAGGCCGTGACCGGCTTCGGTGTCGAAGGTCAGGGCTGGGACGAGATGTTGATCGGACAGAAGTGGGATTCCGCCGCCGCGGTGGCCGCATCGTTCGTGGAAGGACTCGTGTCGTCCTTGCCATCCACACCGGTGGTCGTGAATCTCAACGTGCCCAACCGGGATCTCGCCGACATCAAGGGATGGAAACCTGCGCGAGTGGGGCACGAACCCCCGCGCCGAATGAGCCGTGCCGTTCTCGAACCCAAACTTGGTCACGAGGGCTCCTTCCACGTGCGCATGCAGTGGGGGGATGCGGTGGCTTTGCCCGAGGACACCGATGGTGGACTCGTGGAATCCGATTACGTGGCCGTGAGTTATCTGTCGGCGCTGGGCAACACCGAGCGGGACGACATGGTGGCCGGTGAAGATCTGCTGGGGCGTCTGATCGACACCAGTCGTTGACGACACGTCCCATCGTCGACGGTGCCTCGGGTGTCAGACGACGACGACCACGGTCCCGATCTGGGCGAACTCCCACATGAAATCGGCGTCGGCGTTGGCCTGTCGCTGACAGCCACCACTCAGTCGACTGCCGAGCTCGGCTTCGGTCTGGTACGGGGAGTTGTCGCTGCGGCGCAGCGGGATCGCGTGGAAGCCGATGTTTCCGATGTCGGTCTTCAGCCAGCGGATCATCTGGGGCAGAAAAGCCTTGCCATTCCATGCCGTCGAAACTTCGGAACGGCTGTACACCTTGTGCGTTCCGGGCGTTTCGTTGTTGTACTTGCTGCCCGAGACCAACCAGGACCGGATCACGTTGTCGTTCTCGTCGACGGCCCATACGCGTTGCCCGGCACGCGAATACACGACCCGTCGTCCGCTGCCGGAGTTCTCGGGCAACGGTGGGGCATCGGGGCCACTCGAGGCCACCGACGACAACGGAAAACCGAGCAGGTCGACCGCACCGGGTGGTGGAGGCGGGGTGCGAACGACGAGTGAGTCCTCGTCGGGCCAGATACCGAGTGAGAGCGCGGTTTCACGACCGACCTTGCCGTCCACGAAGAGATCGCGGTCGGTCTGGAGTTTCTGGACGGCCGCGATCACCGAGTTGTCATACACGCCGGTGATCGAGCCCGAGTAGTAACCAGCTTCTCGGAGGGCTTCCTGCAGGCACACCACGTCACTTCCGGTGGATGCCGAGTTCAGACTGCGTTGCTCCAGAGCGCACTCCTCGGTCGCCGCCGGGTCGGTCCCCACCAGATCTTGTTGATGCGGGCTCAGGGGATCGGAGTCGTCGACCGGCGTCGTGTCGGCGGGATCGGAGGCCGAGGGAGCCGACGAGTCGCCCGGGGCTTGGGATGATGACGGGTCGATCGTCGCCGGCACGGACTCGGTCGGAGTTGGGGACTCGGCATTCGAGCCATCTGTTCCGCCCGACGTCAGGGCCACGGCTACACAGGCGACCGCCACGGCGATCACGGCGGTGATGAGAAACGGGCGATGGCGGGGGTCACTCATCGTCTCGTCAGGCTACTGACCAGCGATCGTCACGGCCGGTCATCGATGTGGGACACTCGATGTGATGTCCGCCATGGCTCCCCTCGATCGACCCAAAGTGTTCGTGCACGGCAATCCGGAAACGTCGGCCATTTGGGGCCCGCTCACCGACGCGCTTCGCGCACGCGGTTGCTCGAACATCGTTCACTTGTCGCCTCCGGGGTTCGGATCTCCGGTTGCCACGACGTGGTCGGCCACCCAGGACGACTATCGGGCATGGATCGTCGACGAGGTGAATCGCCTCGGAACGGACGTCGATGTGGTCGGCCACGATTGGGGTGCCGGTCACGTGTACGGACTCCTCACGGAGCGACCCGACAACGTCGCCACGTGGGCAGCCGACTGCGGTGGGCTCGTCCATCCGCAGTACACATGGCACGATGCCGCGCTCGGTTGGCAGACGCCCGAAGTCGGTGAGGCGATGATCGAAGGTCTCGTCGCGATGTCGTTCGACGAGAAGACCGTGGCCTTCTCCGGGCTCGGCATGCCTGCCGATGTGGCGCGGTCGGTGGCCACGGCCATCGACGCCGACATGGGTCGCTGCATCCTGTCGTTGTACCGTTCGGCAGCGCAGCCGGCGATGCGCGATCTCGGTGCCCGGCTCGTCTCCAGTGGCCGAACCGATGGTGGAGCAGTGATCGTTCCGACCGCCGATCCGTATCCGGGGACTCCGGACATGGCGCGCGAGGTGGCTTCGAGTCTCGGAGCCGAGATCGTGGAACTTCCCGAGCGCGGTCACTGGTGGATGCTCGAAGACCCGTCCGTGGCCGCCGACGCCCTGGTTTCGTTCTGGACTCGTCATGGCCGCTGAACCGGACGTCGGGATCGCGTTCGATCTCACGGGCCGCACCGTGGTCGTGACCGGCGCCAACAGTGGCATCGGCTTCGCGGCGTCGCGCCAGATGGCGGCCGCCGGCGCCGACGTCGTGATGGCCTGCCGAAACGCGAGCAAGGCCGAGGACGCTGCCCGTCGGATTCGCGAATCGGGAGTTCGTGGACGTGTGGAAACCGAATCGCTCGACCTCGGTGATCTCGCGTCGGTGCGCGCTTTCGCGTCGCGGGTCGTCGAATCGGGACGATCGATCGACGTTCTTCTCAACAACGCAGGAGTGATGGCTCTCGATCGCACGCTCACCCCCGATGGTCTCGAAGCACAGATCGGTATCAACCACTTCGGCCACTTCGCCCTGACCGGTTTGCTCCTGCCGGCGCTCGTTCGTGATGGCGGCGGCCGGGTGGTGAACGTGTCGAGCATGGGACACCGACCCGGTCGAGTCGACCTCGACGACCTCATGTACGAACGCCGGCGTTACAGCCGCTGGGGCGCGTACTTCCAGAGCAAACTCGCCAACCTTCTCTTCACCCGTGAACTCGACCGGCGCCTGCGGCGAGCGGACAACGGTGTGATCGGACTGTGCTCGCATCCCGGAACGGCGCGCACCGAACTCGGTAAGAGCGGGTCGTCCACCACCAACTTCGTGATGCGCAACTTCACGGGTGTTCTCATTCGCTCGTCCGAACAAGGTGCCGAGGCGCTCGTGCGGGCGTGTGTCGACCCTGCCGCACGAGGGGGCGAGTACTTCGGTCCGCGGTGGTTGACCCACGGCACGCCCCGGCTCGAAACCCCGAGTCGTCGCGCGCGCAACGATGCCGATGCCACTCGACTCTGGGCCATCAGCGAATCCCTCACCGGCGTGACGTACCCGATCTGAAATCGGATCGTTGTCTATTCTCGAGCCATGACGCGGGTGGCGGTTCTGTCTCATCGTGACGTCGCCCACGAGCTCGGCAATCTCGGAACCTGGATCGAAGCACGGGGTTGCGACCTTCATCGGGTGTTCCGTGAGGACACGCCGGCGATACCCGACGCCGACGCCCTCGTCGTGCTCGGTTCACCCACATCCGTGGCCGCGGGTTTCTGCGCGCCACCCGCCGAGCACGAGATCGAGTGGGTTGCCCAATGGGTCGCATCCGGACGCCCCTTCCTTGGCATCTGTTTCGGCGCACAGGTTCTGGCGCGGGTTCACGGTGGTTCGGTGACTCGCATGGGTCGCACGCACCGCGCCTTCGGAGCGTTCGCCGATGTCGCCGACGAATCACTTCATGGATCGTGGGCGGTGTGGCACGAGGACGCGATCGCGGCTCCACCATCCGCTCGACGACTGGCCTCGATGCCCCACGCGGATGCCGCGTTCAGCGTCGGAGTGGCCTGGGGTGTTCAGCCGCACATCGAGTTCACGGCCGACATCGTGGAGCGACTCGCCCGAGCCTTCCGCGTGGCTGATGACAAGTGGCGCGCGCTGTGGTCCGATCTGCGTGACGCCGAGGACGACCATCGTGATCGGGCGCATGGATTACTCGATCGGGTGTTCGGCGCGTGAGCGTGTACCGCGTGACCGTGCGCGGGAGATTCTCCGACCTCGACGATCGGCAACGCGGTCGACTCACGGCCGCATTGGCCGAGCACGACATCTTCGTGTCGGCCTACACGCCCGAAGGAACCTTCACCTACGACCACCGACTGGACTTCTTCAATCTTCGCTACGAGATCCGGATCGATCAGGGTGACTCGACGGTCGAAGTGGCCGCCGAAGCCGGGCTGAACGAGGCCCGACTCTTCCTGCGGACGATGAACTTTCCGCACCGCGACCTGAAGGTGAACGTCGTCGACATGACGACGATGTGGGGTGAGTCCGAAGGTCGCTGACGGCGAATGATCGCTCGGCCGCGGGTCAGATCTCGACGCGCGAGCCGACTTCGAACACCCGGTCGACCGGGAGATTGAAGAACCGACTGGCGCTGTCGGCGCCGCGATTGAGGAGCACGAAGAGTTGTTCGGCGAGCGGGCTCATGCCGGGAGCCTTGCCGGCCACGATCGACTCGCGTCCGATGAAGTAGGTGACGTCGTCGGGGTCGTAGGAGAGGCCCCGCATCTCGATGGTCGAGAGCACGGCGGGGACATCGGGCTCGTCCATGAAACCGAATTCGAGCTGGACCTGGAACACGCCGGGGGCGATCTTGGTGACGTGAGCGCGTTCGGTGAGCGGTACGCGCGGTTCCGGCGAGGTGGCCACCGAGACGATGAGCGTGGTGGTGTGCAGGACCTTGTTGTGGCGCAGGTTGTTCACGAGGGCCGGCGGGGCCTTGCCGAGATCCTTGAACATGAAGACCGCAGTGCCGGTGACGCGCTTGATGTCTTCGGCTTCGTCGAGCACTTCTTCGATGGGGCGTTCGCCGCGGTGGATGCGTTCGGCCACGAGGGTGCGCCCGCGACGCCATGTCTGCATCTGGACCATCAGGATCACACCGACGGCCAGGGCGAACCAGCCGCCGTGCGGGATCTTGACGACGTTGGCGCCGAGGAAGCCGAGTTCGATGACGAGCATCGGGACGCAGAGCGCCAGTGCCTTGTAATGACTCCAGTTCCAGCGGTCGACGAGAACGCGGAAGAAGATCAGGGTGGTGATAGCCATCGTCATGGTGACCGCGATGCCGTAAGCAGCCGCGAGATTGCTGGACGACCTGAAGCCGAGGACGAGTCCGATGCAGGCGACCATGAGGATCCAGTTCACGAGAGGCACGTAGATCTGACCCGAGTGCTTCTGCGAGGTGTGGCGGATGGCGATGCGGGGCAGGTAATCGAGCTGCACGGCTTGGGCGGTGAGAGAGAAGACACCGGAAATCAAGGCCTGCGACGCGATGATCGTGGCCATCGTGGCGAGGATCACGATGGGCACGAGGATCGACTCGGGAACCATCCGGAAAAAGATGCTCTCGACGTCCTCGGGGTGCTTCAGAAGGAAAGCACCTTGACCCCAGTAGTTGAGGACGAGCGACGGCAGAACCATGCCGTACCAGCCGTAGGTGATGGGCTTGCGCCCGAAGTGACCCATGTCGGCGTACAGGGCCTCGCCACCGGTGACGACGAGGAAGATGGAGCCGAGCGAGAGGAATGCCTTGCCGGTCTGGTGGGTGAAGTAGTGATACGCGTGGTACGGATTGATCGACTGGATGATCTCGGGGGCATCGATGATCTTCGACACGCCGAGCAAGGCGAGGGTCGCGAACCAGATCATCATGATCGGGCCGAACACCTTGCCCACCGCGCCGGTGCCGCGACGCTGTACGAGGAAAAGGCCGGCGATGATCGCAATGGCGATCGGGATGACCCAATCCTTAAATGACGTCGAGACCTCCTCGAGTCCTTCGACGGCCGAGAGAACCGAGATCGCCGGCGTGATGATTCCGTCGCCGTACAGAAGCGAGGTTCCGAACACGCCGAGGGTCACCAGGATTCCCGCCTTGGCGGTGGCCGGGATGCGCGCCTGGCCTTCGCCGCGTGCGGGCATCACGAGCGCGGTCAGGGCGAGGATGCCTCCTTCACCACGGTTGTCGGCACGCATGACGAACATCAGGTACTTGACCGAGATGATGAGAACGAGCGCCCAGAAGGCGAGTGAACAAACACCGAACACGTTGATGCGGTCGACCGCCATGACGTGCGACTTCTCGGTGAACGCTTCCTTCAGGGCGTAGAGCGGACTCGTTCCGATGTCGCCGTAGACCACGCCGAGGGCTCCTAGAGCGAGAGCGACGGTGCCGACTTGGGTGTGGTGGTGCCCCTCGGATCCGTGTTCGGAGGCGGTCGCCGAACTGTTGCCGGCGGTTTCAGTAGCCACGATTCGGAAACGCTAGCCGAGAGCCGGTGGATCGAATCGATCGGGTGCGGACGATTCGATGCGGGAAGGTCAGTTCGCGCCGACGCGGAAGTCGGTGACCTGCGTGTCCTCGACCCCGAGGTCGGTGAAGTTGTCGTAGGCCCGGGCGGCCATGAACTCGCGCCACGCGAAAGCCCGGTACCGGGGTGCACCGTCGCAGAGTTCGGCGACCGGTTCGACCATCGCGTCACGCGAGGGATTGGAGAAGTAGGGGATACTGAAACGTCGCTGACGGGTCATCGGAACCACGCGGTGGACAGCGGCGCGATAGCGGTCGTTGGTCCAGGCCTGCATGCAGTCGCCGAGGTTCACCACGATCGTTCCGTTGGCCGGGGGTACGTCGATCCAGCCGTGGTCGAGCGATTCGGTCTGGAGGCCGCCGGTGTCGTCCTGAAGCAGAAGCGTGATGGTGCCCGGGTCGGTGTGATAACCGAGGGCCGTCTCGCCGAGGTCGGCGAGGCCCGTGCGTTCGTTCTCGGGAACCGGATCACCGACGGGGTAGTGGTTCAGGCGGATGGTGCTCGAGTTGCGGTCGCTCACGATCTGGGCTCGGCCCTCGGGCGACAACGAGAGTGCGTCATGAACGAGGGTGAGGGTGCGGTCGACGAGTAGGGAGAATTCGTCGAAGAGTTCGACCATCGTCTCCCGGAATCCGGGGAGTCCGTCGGGCCAGCGATTCATCTGATCGCGCGTGGGATGGGCCGGATCGAGGAAGTCGAAGACCTCCTTGTGATCGCGCTTGCGCTTGGTGAGTTCGCGATCGAAGTAACCGAGCGGGTTGTCCTGGTCGCGCATGATCGCGGTTCGGACGGAACGGTCGGCGTCGAAGAATCGAGCGGTTTCGCGCCAGGTGCGCGCGATCAGATCGTCGAGGCCGTGACCCGACAACAGGAAGAAACCGTGATCTCGGCACGCTCGATCGAGATCGGCGAGCGAGGTGGCGGTCGGACGGGAGATGTCGACGGTCGGAACCAGATGCACGAGTCGATGCTACGGGGTGCTGGCGAGGTGGTCGGTACGCTCATCGGGTGCTCGCCAGCCTCGCGACCCAAAGCGGTGTGTTCCTCGTGATCGCAGTCGTCGGGACGATCGCCTTCGCCACGTCGGGTGTGATGGCGGCCGCCGAATCGGACATGGACTGGCTCGGGGCGCTGGTGCTGGCCGTGGTGGTGGCGATCGGCGGGGGCACCTTGCGCGATGTGTTGATCGGCAATCTGCCGGTCACGTGGGTGCGCGATGAATGGCCGGTGTGGGTCGGGTTGGCCACGGGAGTGATCGGAATCGCGCTGCTTCGTGTGCGTCCAGCGAGCCGACTCACCAGGGGCATCCCGTACTTGGCCGCCGATGCCGTGGGACTCGGAGCATTCGTGGTGCTCGGAACCTCGATCTCGCTCGAGGCCGGTACGTCGGCGTTCGTGGCGGTGCTGATGGGTGTGATCACCGGTGTGGGTGGTGGCGTGGTGCGCGATGTGCTCACGAGTCGGCGGCCGATGGTGCTCGTGGGGCAGGTGTACGCCGTGGCCGGCCTGTGCGGGGCGTTGGTGTACGTGGGCCTCGATGCGGCCGATGGTCGCGAGGACGTGAAGGTCTGGATTCCGATCGCCGTCGTAGTGGTTCTCCGCTACTTCGCGGTCCGCTTCGATCTCCACCTTCCCCGAGCCCTCACCCCCCGTGGTTCTGGTGATGAAAATTCACCGTATGGGTGAAGATCTCGCGCCAGATTCCCGCTGATTCGGTGAATCGTTGGGGTGTCGACGGGTCAGCTGACGGCGGCGATGCCGTTGGTGATGGTCGCCCAATCGAAGTATTCGCGCCACGACGCGATGAGACCGTCGCGGACCTCGAATATTCCGACCACGGGCAACTCGGCCCAGCCACCGGGGAACTCATGTCGATCGACGCGTTCGAGAAACACGGTGTTGCCGGCGACAGCCGATGACTTGATGATCCATTCATTGGTCAATGTCGGAGCAAAGAAAGGTTCGAGAACCGCGCGGATACCGGCGGGCCCGATCACCGTCCCGGCCTCGAGGCCGAGGGGAAAGTTCGTGTACACGACGTCGTCGTGGACCCACTCGAGTGCATTGTCGTAGTCGAGCTTCTCCATCGACTTCATGAAGGACTGCACCACGGTCATCGGATCGGTCGACATGGATCGGTCACTTTCTCTCGGACATCAGGAATTCGGACACGATGATCGAGACCGCACCGAAGACGATGGAAGCGATGACCACCGTGGACGCGGCGCCGTGGTGCCCGTAGAACTGTGGCGCGAAACCGGTCATGAGCGAATCGAACACGAGTGCACCCACGGTGGCAACGGTGGTCGGTCGGTGAAGCGGGCTCTCGATGCGCGAGGCGAACCAACGGATGACGACCACGAAAACCGGGCCGGTCACGAGGGCGACGGCAAAGAGGACGAGTCGCCCGCCGAGTGAGTCGGGGAAATCGTCGGGTACCAGTCGGTAGATCAGCGCCACGCCCAGCGCGGCGATGGCGCCGGTGACGAGGAGCGGAAGGTGGTGAGCCAGCCGGCTCTTGGTCGGAACGGTTGTAGTAGTCACTACAAAACAAGGTAATTGAAGTGCTCGCTACAGTCAAGGGCGTGGGTCATCGCTACACGGCCGAAGAGGTGCTCGAGGCCGCCGTGGCCACGGCCCTCGACGCCGGAATGGCGGGGCTCACCTTCGCCCGGGTGGGGGAGAGACTGGGCGCCAGCGACCGGATGGTCGTGTATTACTTCCCGACCAAGACCGATCTGATCACTGCGGTCGCGATGCGACTCGGCGCCGAACTGCAATCTTTGCTCGAGAGCGCCTTCGGGGACCGGCCGCGAGATGCGAGTGAACTCTTGGCGGTCGCGTGGCCGGTGTTGGCCACGAAACGAAGCGACCGGATCTTCTCACTCTTCTTCGAGATGATCGGCATGGCGAGCGCGGGTCATTCGCCGTACACGGAACTCGTCGGGTCGCTCATGAACGGTTGGGCCGACTGGCTGGCCGAGCGTGTGAAGGGAAGTCGTGCCGAGATTCGTCGTCATCGGGCGCTGGCGATCATGGCGCGGATCGACGGATTGTTGATGATGCGGCGAACGATGGGCGCTGCCGCCGCCAACTCCGCCGCCCGCGAGATCATCTGACCCCGTGGTTCTGGTGATGAAGATTCGCCGTATGGGTGAAGATCTCGCGCCAGAAATCGGCTACGACGCGTGCCGGATGACGACCGTGGTGCCGATGTAGTCCCACACGACCTGTCGGCGCGGGGTCACGAAGAGCATGATCGCCGAGACGAGGGAAATGAATCCGGTCACGGCACCAAGCACCAACTTGCCGAGGACTTCGCGCAGAACCATCTGCTTCATCGACGCGGGTTGACCGGTGTTGGCATCGAGGATCGTCATGTGAAGCATCTTCTTGGCCGGCGAGGTGGATTGCTTCCAGAGGACGATGCTCCAGATGAGCCAACCGATACCGAGGGTGACGACGACAAGAAGTCCGTCGAGTAGAGCGGCACCGATTCGGAGGCCGGCGGAAGCGAGTTGAGCGTCGGATTGTGCACCCATCGGCTGAACGGGCATCGACGAAGGGGGCGGAGGGAAGGCATCGGTCATGTGCAAACCATACTCCGGTCACATGGACGATGTGTTTGACCGAGTGCTGTGAATACCCCACCTCGGTTGGCGACGGTGAGATGATGCATACGTGAATTCCGCGTCGACGACGTTTCTCTCGATCGCTCTCGTGGCTTCGGTGATCGATTGGTTCGCAGTGGCGCGCAATTCCTCTCGCCTCGAGTACGTCGCCAAGCCAATGGCGACCGCGGCATTCCTCGCCACCGCGGCTTCCCTCGACGTGGTGCACGGTGCACCCCGAACATGGCACTTGGTCGCGCTCGTGTCCTGCATTCTCGGTGACGTCTTCTTGATGCTTCCGCGCGATTCGTTCGTTCCGGGCCTCGGGTCCTTTGCCGTCGCTCAGGTTCTCCTCACCGTCTCTTTCCTATCGGCCGACGTCGAATCGGGTCGCCTGCTCGTGGGACTCGTGATCGCCATTCCCGTGGCCGCCGGACTTGCTCGTCGATACGTGGGGGCGTTGCGGCGAACCGAACACCGAGATCTCGTCGTCCCGGTCGTCGTGTACATGGTCGTGATCACGGCCATGGCGGTGGGATCGATTGCGAGTGGATCCCCGATCTCGATTGCCGGTGCAGTCGTGTTCATGGTCTCGGATTCGCTCATCGCCGAGTCGCGCTTCGTTCGCGCTCGTGCCTGGCATTCGGTCGGGATCATGGTGACTTACCACGCCGCATTGGCGGGGCTGGTGCTCGGTCAGCTCTGAGTCAGCGGTGTTGAGCGGCGGTTCTCGCCTGATCGGCGATCGCGGAATTTCAGCCTCGGATCACCGCGAACCAGCGGCCTTCGTTGTCGGGGAAAGCGAACGAAGCCGTGCCGGAATGTTCACCCACCTCGGTCGCCTGCACTCCACGGGCCACCAAGTCAGCGCGGGCCTGCGCAAGATCACTCACGCGGAACGCGATCGATGGCGTGGCCAGATCGAGCCCATCCGGGTTGTTCTGCATCAAGGCGAGAGGGACCAGTTCGAAATCGAAGTCCTGATCGGCGAATCCGACCTTGATCACCGAGACCTCTCCGGCCGGTTGGCGGCTCTTCTCGATCATGCCAACTCGTTCGGTCCAGAATCGCTGACACTCCTCGGCGTTGTCGACGTAGAGCACCACATAGCCAACCTTCATGAGCCTCGCCCCTTTCTTCGTAACGCCCGATAAAGGTAGTGGGTTGATTCGTCCCGCTCACGTGCACTTGGTGGCGAGGTCGAGTCGGATGGTGAACTGTGGGACAATTCGGGTGATGACGGTCGTTGGAGTAATTGATCAATCGAGATATCGACGTCCATGAAGCTCCGTTCCCGTACTCGGACAGCGAGATTTCTCGTGGTCGGGTTGTGCACGACCATGGGAGTGGGTGGTTGTCGTGGAGACAATGGTTCGGGCACGATCACGTCGCTCGAATCGGAGTCGGCGACGGCACACGGGTCGTCGATGTCGACCGTGTCATCCATCGTGCAAACGTCATCAGTGGTCGAGCCAACCACCGTTGCTCCCTCCACAGCAGCGCCAGTGATCTCAGATCTGTACGCGTCCGTGAAGCCGGGGACTGCGGCCGTGGGGACGGTGAGAGAGGAATGGATCGATACACCAGACGGCCGGAGGCGTCATTTTCGCGCCTACGTTCCGACGACACTGCGAGCCGATGAACCGACCGCGCTATTGATCGCACTTCACGGGGGACTCGGGTCATCGGGCCAATTCGCGGCGAACTCCGGTTTCGACGAACTTGCCGAAGCGAACGGTTTCATCGTCGTGTACCCGGACGGAATCAGGGCGGTACCCGACCGACCAGGACTCCAGACGTGGAACGGCGGCTACTGCTGTGGGCCTGCAGCCCGTCAGGGAGTGGACGATGTCGGGTACGTGAGGTTCCTGCTGGATGTCTTTTCCGAACGATTCGAAGTCGACGCAAGACGAATCTTCGTCGCCGGGCACTCCAACGGTGCGATCATGGCGTATCGCTTGGCCTGCGACTTATCCGACCGGATCGCAGCGATCGGTGTGCAGGCGGGAAGTCTCGGGATCGACGAATGCCGGATGACGAAGCCGGTATCGGTGATTCACATTCATGGCCTCGCCGACACGAACCACCCGATCGACGGGGGAGTGGGCACAGGTGTGTCGGGTGTCGAGTTCCGGTCGGGTCGCGAGGCTGTGAAGACCCTCGCCGAGTTGTCCGACTGCGACGCGGCTCCCCGCGTCGAGGACTTCCCGCCCAATTCGGACGTGGAGATTTCGACCTGGATGAATTGTTCGTCTGGCACCGAAGTGCGGTTGATCACTGTTGCCGGCGCAGGTCACGCCTGGATGGGTCACGCTGCGACGTCCGAAGCGGCCGCCGCATTAGTAGGCCCGCCGTACGAGAACTTCGATGCAAGCCGGGCGATCTGGTCGTTCCTGGTTCAGCATCCGCGCGATTAATCGCTCACACGAACCGCGACATATTCACGCCAAGTGTTGGCGGTAAAACCCGCCAACACCCCTTGGTGGAGCTGGGGGGAATCGAACCCCCGTCCATCAGGCGACGAACGACCGCGATACGACCATTCCCGCTTCGAGGCTGACGCAACCTCACCGGCGGGTCGACTGTCCGTCATTGCTGGCGGACCACGACACGTCTTTCCGTGCGGTCAGCGGTCTTTCTCGCCGTCAGCCGTCTTTCCTGCTGTCATCCCCCGCTTCTGTTGCCGGGCTGCGGTGGATCGGCCCCGTGCGCCATTTCTGGTCACGATGTCTCTCATTCACCTGACGGATCAGGCGGCAAGAGCGAACTGCTGGTTGGCAATTCTTTGGGTTGCCCCGTTTAGCGAGTCTGAGCAACTCGGGTCGCACGTCCGGCCATCGGAACTGCTGTCGAAACCTGTCAGCCCCAAAGCTTTGGTGTTGTCGTCAGGATAACGACGGGCGAGTCCGAATCTGTGCGCCCGCCATCGGGCAATTCTTGTTGGTGCTTCCCGAAATCGAGTGGGCCTGGGAGTTCCTAGTAACCAGCCTTGCGATCACGCCCGAGTTCGCGGGCGATTTCGCGAGCCGCATCCTTCTTGGCGATCGCCTGGCGCTTGTCGCCTTTGGTGCGGCCCTTGGCGAGAGCCAATTCCACTTTGGCCCGACCGTCTTTGAAGTACAGCGAGAGGGGCACGAGGGCGAGTCGCTCCTGGCCGACGCGTGCGTCGATGCGGTCGATTTCGTCCCGCCCCAAGAGAAGTTTGCGCGCACGATTCGGCTCATGGGCACCCACCCCGTGAGCGAACTGATACGGCGCGATGTGCACACCTTCCAACCAGATCTCTCCGTCGGAGACTCGGGCATAGGCGTCGGCCAATTGCACATGACCTTCACGCAGGCTCTTGACCTCGCTGCCCTGCAGCACGATGCCGGCCTCGAAGACGTCGAGGATCGAGAAGTCGTGCCGTGCCTTGCGGTTGCTGGCGATCAACTTGGTTCCCGGCGGAGTCATGACGGGTTCAGGCTACGGAGGTCATAGCCTTCGGCTCGTGAGTGAGGCGATGCAGGTGCCCGGCATGACGGAGTTTCTCGTGATGACGCCCGAAGTGCACGACGCCATGTGCGCTCTCGCGCTGGCCGAGTATCCCCTCGAAGCCTGTGGCCTCCTGGCCGGCGAACGCTCGGTACAAGGTGACCGCGTCATCCGGTTCTTCCCATGTCGCAACACCGAACAATCGGCGCGCATCTACACCCTCGATCCCAAGGATCACCTGCGCGCCGAGCGGGCCGCCGAAGATGCCGGACTCGAGATCCTCGGAGTGATGCACAGTCACACCCACACCGAGGCCTACCCGAGTCCC
>SYCI01000032.1 GCA_005787035.1 Actinomycetota bacterium
GAGAAGTGCAAAGTGATCCGTCGTCACGGACGGGTCATGGTCATTTGTGAGAACCCGCGCCACAAGCAGCGGCAGGGCTGAGAAGAAAGAAGAAGCAGGCAGGCATGGCTCGTATTTCCGGCGTCGACATCCCCCGCGAGAAGCGGTTGGAGATTTCGCTCACCTACATCTTCGGTATCGGCAAGCCGACCGCGCAGAAGCTCTGCGGCGATCTCGGTCTGAACCCCAACACGCGGGTTCGCGATCTCACGGAAGAAGAAGTCAATCGCATCCGCGTGTGGGTCGATCAGAACCTCACCGTCGAAGGTGACCTGCGCCGCGAAGTGCAGCAGGACATCAAGCGCAAGATCGAGATCCAGTGCCTGCAGGGAGTCCGCCACCGCAAGGGCCTTCCGGTCCGCGGGCAGCGCACCAAGACCAACGCCCGGTCACGTAAGGGTCCGAAGAAGACCGTGGCCAACAAGAAGAAGGCAGTGAGGAAGTAAGTCATGGCCAAGCCGAAGCCGGGCGGACGCCGCCCCCGCAAGCGCGAGCGCAAGAACGTTTCTGTTGGCGTCTGCCACATCAAGTGCTCGTTCAACAACACGATCGTCAGCATCACCGACAACGAGGGCAACGTGGTTTCGTGGGCCTCGGGCGGTGGAGTCGGCTACAAGGGTTCGCGCAAAAGCACTCCCTTCGCCGCGCAGCTCGCCGCTGAGAAGGCCGCCAAGGCCGCCTTCGAACAGGGCATGCGTCGCGTCGAAGTTCAGGCCAAGGGTCCCGGCTCGGGCCGCGACACCGCCATCCGTTCGCTGCAGAACACCGGAATCGAAGTCACCGGCATCAAGGACGTGACCCCGGTTCCGCACAACGGTTGCAAGATGCCGAAGCGGAAGAGGAACTAAGCCATGGCCCGTTACACCGGACCCAAGGTGCGTCTGTCGCGCCGTCTCAACGTCAACGTCTTCGAGAACGACAAGGGCGCCAAGGCGCTCGAGCGTCGTCCCTTCCCTCCCGGACAGCACGGCCGTACACGTCGTCGTTCGAGTGGCAGCGAGTACCTGACTCAGCTCCAGGAGAAGCAGAAGGCCAAGTACATCTACGGCGTTCTCGAGCGTCAGTTCCGCAAGACCTACGAAGAAGCCAACCGTCTCGCCGGCCCGACCGGTGAGAACCTGCTGCGTCTTCTCGAGCTCCGTCTCGACAACGTGGTCTACCGCGCTGGCTTCGCCTCGACCCGCCCGCAGGCGCGTCAGTTCGTGAGCCACGGACTGATCCTCGTGAACGGCAAGCGTCTCAACATTCCGAGTGCGCGCGTCAAGGCTGGAGACGTCGTGAGCCTGGCCCCCAAGGCCCGCAACATGATCGTGATCCAGAACAACATCGACACCCTCGACCGTTCCCTCACGGGTTGGCTCGAGGCCGGCGACGGCGGCAAGCAGGTCACCGTTCGCACCGAGCCGTCGCGCGAGCACATCGACGTGCCCGTCCGCGAGCAGCTCATCGTCGAGCTCTACTCGAAGTAATCACCGCGTCCCCACACGAACGGAAGAAGCAACATGCTCGTCATCCAGCGTCCCACCGTCGAAGCCGACAACGAGGAATCGAACAACCGCCAGCGTTTCGCCGTCGGCCCGCTCGAGCCCGGCTTCGGTCACACGATCGGCAACTCGCTGCGCCGCACACTTCTGTCGGCCATCCCGGGTGCGGCCATCACCACCGTCAAGTTCGACGAGGCCCTTCATGAGTTCGACACCATCTCGGGTGTCGCCGAAGACGTCACCGACGTCATCCTCAATCTGAAGGACATCGTCCTTCGTTACGAGGGTGAGGACGACGTGGTCCTTCGTCTCGACGAGCGTGGCGACAAGGTCATCACCGCCGGCGACATCAAGTGCCCGCCGGAAATCGAGATCCTGAACCCCGACCTCGTGATCGCTCACGTGAACTCGAAGGGCCGTCTCGCCCTCGATCTCACCGTGTCGCGCGGCAAGGGCTACATGTCGAGCGACCGTGAAGCCGGTTCGCGCACGATCGGTGTGATCCCGATCGACGCGATCTTCTCGCCGGTTCGTCGCGTGATGTTCGATGTCCAGCCCACTCGCGTGGAGCAGTCGACCAACTACGACAAGCTCGTCCTCGACATCGAGACCGACGGAACCATGTCGCCGCGCGAAGCCCTCGCCTCGGCCGGTGCCACGTTGCGTTCACTCGTCGATCTGGTGGCCAACCTCTCGGCCGAGCCCAAGGGCCTCGAGTTGGGTGAAGTCATCCAGGCCGGTGCGGCCAGCCCCGACCTCGACATCCCGATCGAGGATCTCGATCTGTCGGAGCGTCCGCGCAACTGTCTGAAGCGTGCGCAGGTCAACACCGTCGGCGAACTTCTCCAGAAGACCGAAGACGATCTTCTCAACATCACCAACTTCGGCCAGAAGAGCCTCGACGAGGTCAAGCAGAAGCTCGACGAGCGTGGCTTGTCGCTTCGCGGCTGAGTCTCGAGTAAGGAACCAGAACCATGCCCGCAACACCCCGTCGTGCCCGCAAGTTCGGTGGCAGTTCCGCCCACCAGAAGTTGATGATGGCCAACCTCGCCGCATCGTTGTTCGCCGCCGAGGCGATCGAGACCACCGAGGCCAAGGCCAAGGCTCTGCGTCCGATCGCCGAGAAGCTCATCACCAAGGCCAAGAAGGCTCAGAGTGGTGACGCGGCGAGCCTGCATCGCATCCGTCAGTTGCAGTCGTATCTCGGTGACAAGGAGATGACCTCGAAGTTGGTCTCCGACATCGCCCCGCGTTTCGCCGATCGCAACGGTGGCTACTTGCGCATTCTGAAGCTCGGTCCGCGTCAGGGCGACAACGCCCCGATGGCGCGCGTCGAACTCGTCTGACCCGGCCGGGGCCCGGCCCCATGTCGACATCCATCTCACTGAACGAACCCGCCCGTCGGCGGGTTCGTTTGCTCGTGGCCTACGAGGGCTCCCATTTCCACGGCTTCGCGGTCAACAACGATGTCCGGACCGTGGCCGGCGAACTACGAGCCGCTCTCTCCACCATCTCGCGGACCGCGATCGACATCACGGGTGCGGGTCGGACCGACGCCGGGGTGCACGCGTGGGGACAGGTCGTGAGTTGCGACCTGCCGGTGGAGGTCGATCTCGATTCTCTGCCTCGCCGTCTGACCAAGATGTGCGCGCCTGGCATCGTCGTGCGCGAGGCCGCCGAGGCCGAACCTGATTTCGACGCCCGTTTCTCGGCGCTCTGGCGTCACTATCGCTATTCGATCCTCGCCACCCCCGAACCCGATCCGTTCCTCGCCGCCACCACGTGGCACGTGGTCGATCCGTTGAACCTGGCGCTCATGCAGATGGCCTGCGATCCGCTGATCGGGGAGCACGATTTCTCGTCGTTCTGTCGTCGCCCCAAGGTGGCCGCGGATGAACCCGAGCCGTCCATGGTCCGACGACTGATCGCGACCGAGTGGACCGAACTCGAAACCGAGCGGGGCGCGCGGCTCCTGCGGTTCGAGATCCGGGCCACCGCTTTTTGCCACCAGATGGTCCGCTCGATCGTGGGCACCCTGGTGGACGTCGGGTCGGGCCGGTTGACCCCGGGTCAGATGACCGGCATCTTGCGGGCCCGCCAGCGAACAGCCGCCGGTCAGGTTGCCCCGCCGCAGGGTCTGTGCCTCTGGGAAGTCGGCTATCCACCCCCGGTGTTCTGAGGGACCAGGGGGAAATGAGCAGGTTCGGCCGTATTATTTCCGGGTTCCTGAGTGAGGCCGCGGGCCTCTCCGGTCGAAGTCGAAAGAAGAAGTCATGAGTACGTATTCGCCCAAGGCCAGCGATGTGAAGCGCGAGTGGCACGTCCTCGACGCCGAGGGCATGATCCTCGGTCGTCTCTGCACCGAGGCGGCGCGCATCCTGCGCGGCAAGCACAAGCCGGTGTTCGCCCCCCACATGGACATGGGTGATCACGTCATCATCATCAACGCCGACAAGATCGTGATGACCCGAGGCAAGGCTGATCGCCACATGGTGTACTCGTACTCGGGTTACCCCGGTGGTCTGAAGAGCGAGACCTACTCGAACCTTCTCGCGCGTCGTCCCGACGAAGCGATCCGTGGTTCGGTGCGCGGCATGTTGC
Source organism: Actinomycetota bacterium (assembly GCA_005787035.1). GTDB lineage: Bacteria > Actinomycetota > Acidimicrobiia > Acidimicrobiales > Ilumatobacteraceae > Casp-actino8. The sequence continues at coordinate 4,125 of SYCI01000032.1, forward strand.
CCAAGGGCCCGCTCGGTCGTCAGATGATCAAGAAGTTGAAGGTGTACGCCGGTGCCGAGCACCCGCATGCCTCGCAGAATCCCACCGTCCGCAACATCGACCACGCCAAGGCGCGCTGAAAGTTCAGGTTTGTAGCACCATGTCGAAGCCTCTCACCCAGACCACCGGCCGTCGTAAGGCCGCCGTCGCCCGCGTGCGTGTCCGTCCCGGCTCGGGCAAGGTCACGATCAATGGCAAGTCGATCGATCAATACTTCGGTACCGCGACGCAGCGGAACTCGGCCATCGAGGCTCTGCGCGTCACCAACACCGCCGAGCAGTACGACGTCGACGCGACGATCATCGGTGGCGGAGTGACCGGTCAGTCGGGTGCGCTTCGCATGGGTCTGGCCCGTTCGCTCGCCGAACTCGATCCGGAAGCCCGTCCGGCACTCAAGAAGGCCGGACTGCTCACCCGCGACTCGCGTCGCAAGGAGAGCAAGAAGTACGGCCTCAAGAAGGCCCGTAAGGCTCCCCAGTACACCAAGCGCTGATCGGTCGGCGCATGCCGGAGCCGTCGCAACATCCACGGTTCGGAACCGACGGAGTTCGCGGCGTCGCCGTTCACGAAATCACTCCCGAATTCACTCTGGCGCTCGGTCGCGCCGTGGGTCGGGTGCTCGGCGCGTCGTCGCTGTGCATCGGTCGTGACACCCGCGCGTCGGGCCCGGTCCTGCAGTCGGCTTTTGCCGCTGGGGCGGCGGCCGAAGGTGTGAACGTGGTCGATCTGGGCGTGGTTCCCACCCCGGCCATCGCCGCCGTCGCCGCCCGTGATGCCCAGCCCGGTGTGGTCATCACTGCGTCGCACAATCCCTGGACCGACAACGGCATCAAGGTCTTCGCGGCTGGTGGTCGCAAGCTCACCGACGAACAACAGACGCGTATCGAGGTCGAGTTGGCGTCGATACTTGCTCGCGATCCGAGTGGATCGATTCCCCGAGTGGTGGGTGTGGTGAACCGCCACGCCGAAGCCGCCACCGAGTACGTCGATCACGTGGTGTCACTCTTCGGTGGCGAAACTTTGTCGGGTCTTCGTGTGGTCCTCGACACCGCGAACGGCGCGATGAGCGAAGTCGCACCGGTGGCCTTCCGCCGACTGGGTGCCGAGGTGATCGTCCTGAACGACGCACCCAACGGTGAGAACATCAACGCCGAATCCGGAGCGACGCATCCGGGCGGAATGTGCGAATTCATTCGTCAGGCCGGGCGGGTCGACATCGGCTTCGCGTTCGACGGTGACGGCGACCGGGTGATCGCCGTCGACGAACACGGAGTGGTGGTGGACGGTGATCGACTCATCGCCCTCTCGGCGATCGATCGTCACGAATCACGGCGCCTGAACGGCGACGTGGTCGTGACCACCGTGATGGCGAATCTCGGATTCCGTCGCGCCATGGATGCGGCCGGAATCCAAGTGATCACCACTGCGGTGGGCGACCGTTTCGTTCTCGACGCCATGGAAGACGGCGGTTTCGTGCTCGGTGGCGAGCAGAGTGGACACATCATTCACCGCGATCTCGCCACGACCGGTGACGGACTCGTGGCCGCCATCGTGACCGCGATGATTCTGCGTCGTCGGGGTGGTTCGTTCAGCGATCTTGCCGGAGGGGTGATGCGTTCGTATCCCCAGGTCCTCACGAGTGTGCGAGTCGCGCGTCGACCCGACGATGCCGCGGCCGACATCGCCGATGCAATCGCGCGCGAAGAGGGCATTCTCGGAGCAGATGGCCGCGTGCTCGTTCGTTCGAGTGGCACCGAACCCGTCATCCGCGTGATGGTCGAGGCGTCGACGGAGCAGATCGCCAAGGACGCCGTGGCCCGACTCTGCGACGACGTTCGCGCCGCCTTCGGAACGGTCTGAATCCGCGGGCCGAGTCCGCCGACCTGCTCGGATGGGCCTCGTGGGGCTTCGGTAGCCTGTGATCCATGTGCGGGATCGTCGCTCTCGTGAGTCGCCCGGCGACCCGCCCGGTTCCCGCCGCCGAACAGATCCTCGCGTTGCTCGACGACGCCAACCGCCAGGTCGAACTCGGTGCCATGGCCGCCATCCTGCAGTCGGTCAACGAGCTCCTGAAGGGCGTGCCCGGTGTGCGGGCCCTGCTCGATCAACGTGAACTCACTGCTGCGGTGACGGCACGACTCGATCGGGTGGACGCCGTGATCGACACCGAAGAGTCCACGCTCGAATCGAGCCCGTTGCCCGTCGACGAACTCGAGCGCCGCGCCGCCCAACTCATCGCGCTGCGCGACGCCGCCTGGCAGATTCGCAACGATCGGCTCCGGACCGCCGAGGCGGTCCTCGACCTGAGTGGTCGCGATGCCAATCCGGGTTCGATCGCCGCGTACCTCATGATCCAGCAGTCGTTCTCGGTCCTCGACCGTCTCGAGGTACGTGGACGCGACTCGGCCGGGGTGCACCTCTTCGTCTGGAATCACGGACTCGATCGATCCGATGCCGCGATCGCCGGACTTCTCGCCGAACGCGCCACCGATCCACTCTTTCAGAATCGATCGGTGCGTTGGATCGATGGACCGTCCCCGATCCTCTCGTTCGTCTACAAGGCCGCTTCCGAAATCGGTGAATTGGGAGACAACACCCGCGCCCTACGTCAGGCGGTCCTCGATGACGAACTTCTTCGGCGGGCCCTCGCTCATCCCGAAGTTCGTACCTCGCTCGTGGCGCACACGCGTTGGGCGAGTGTCGGCATCATCTCCGAACCGAACGCGCACCCGGTCAATCACGAGATGACCGGCGCGGCCAGTGGGCCGTACGTCGTGGCCGCCCTGAATGGCGACGTCGACAATCATGCGGATCTACGCGTCGAGCACGGTTTGCGCTTCGCGCACCAGATCACCACCGATGCCAAGGTGATTCCGGCGATGGTCAATCGCTTCGCGGCCGACGGTGTCGACACCGTCGAGGCCTTCCGCCGCACGGTGGGTTCGTTCGAGGGTTCGGTGGCCATTGCCGCCCAATCGACCGACGACCCCGAAAGACTCCTGATCGCACTGCGGGGCAGTGGCCAGGGCCTCATGGTCGGACTGGCCGACGATCTCTTCATCGTGGCGAGTGAGCCCTACGGCGTGGTGGAGGAGACGAGTAGTTATCTCCGCCTCGACGGTGAGGGCTCCGGCACGTCGGACCTCACCGACAGCAAAGGTCAGATCGTCGTTCTCGACGGGCGCCACGCCGGTTCCCTCGAAGGACTTCGGCGGATCGCCTACGACGGCACCGAGTTGCCGGTCGGGAAACACGATTTCGTGCGAGCCGAAGTGACCACGCGCGACATCGATCGGGGGGCCTTCCCCCACTTCTTGTTGAAGGAGATCTCGGAGGCGCCGTCGAGTTTCCGCAAGACACTTCGGGGCCGGATCGCCGAGCGTGACGGACGCCTGCACGCGACACCCGGTCCGCGCGCGTTGCCGAGTGATCTCGAAGCGCGACTCGCGAGCGGATCGATCACCAAGATCCGTGTGATCGGTCAGGGCACCGCGGCGGTGGCCGGACAGAGTTGTGCCCTCGTCTTCGACCAACTCACCAATGGCCGGCTCGATGTCGATTCGCTCACCGCCACGGAGTTGTCGGGCTTCGGACTCCGTCTCGACATGTCCGACACGCTCGTGATCGCAGTGAGCCAGAGCGGAACCACCACCGACACCAACCGCACGGTCGATCTTGCGCGGGCACGTGGCGCAGCGGTCATCGCGATCGTCAACCGACGGGGTAGTGATCTGTGCGACAAGGCCGACGGTGTGCTCTTCACGAGTGACGGCCGAGACGTGGAGATGAGCGTGGCATCCACCAAAGCCTTCTACGCGCAGGTCGCCGCCGGAGTTTTGCTCGCGTGTGCGCTCAGCGAGATCATGAACCTCGGTACGGCCGAACGCCGCCACGAAGTTCTGGCCGGCCTCCGCGATCTGCCGACGGCGATGACCGACGTCATCGCGATGAGACCACAGATCGCCGATGTCGCGGCGCGCTATGCGCCCCCCAAGCGCTATTGGGCCGTGGTGGGCAATGGCCCCAACACCATCGCCGCGCAAGAGGTTCGGATCAAGTTGAGCGAACTGTGTTACAAGAGCATCTCGTCGGACGTGACCGAGGACAAGAAGCACATCGATCTCTCGTGCGAGCCACTCATCCTGGTGTGTGCGGCCGGACTCGTCGGGAGCAACGCCGCCGACGTCGCCAAGGAGATCGCGATCTATCGCGCGCACAAGGCGTCGCCGATCGTCGTCGCCACGCAGGACGAGAACCGTTTCGATGCGGCTCTGGCCGTGATCAAGGTGCCGGCGGTCGATCCGTCGTTGGCTTTCGTACTGAGTGCGATGGTCGGTCATCTCTTCGGGTACGAAGCCGCACGGGCGATCGATGATCTCGCCCGTTCACTGCGCGAGGCCCGTGAGATCGTCGAACATGCGGTTCTCGCCACCGACGACGGCGAATCGGTCCTGCGGACGCTCCGTCGTTCGCTCAAGCCCGCCTCCGATCGCTTCCGGGAGACTCTGCGCGTCGGTTCGTACGACGGACATCTCGAAGCCAGCACGGCCGTGGGCTTGGCGTCGATGTTCCGGGTGGTTCTCGATGCGAGTCCGGTCGAGGCGTATCAGACCGAGACCGGCAAGGTCGGTTCGCCAGGCGCGCTCGTCGACGATCTGACTCTCGCTCTCACGCGGGCGATCGAGGAACTCACTCGTCCGATCGATGCCATCAAGCATCAGGCCAAGACCGTCACCGTCGGCATCTCGCGCAGCGATGAAGGTGTCCTCGATCGGGCGCTCGTGCAGGCGGTGCTCGATGCCGGCACCGGTCGTGAGGCCTTGTCGTATCGCACCTTGAAAGTGCTCGCCGATCTCGATCCGGCCATCGAAGCGGTGGTCGGTTACACGCGGTACCGCATCGAAGGTGACGGTGCCGCAGCCACGATCTCCATCGTCGATCGGGCCGGTTTGTCGCGTGACGTGCCGAGCCGGGTCGAGCGCAATCCGGTTCTGATCGGTACGAAGCGACGGGTGGCCAACGAACAAGAGGTTCTGGTGGCGCGTGGCCGCTCCGACGGCCGGACCGTGATCTTCGTGCCCGAAGTGAAGGCCGGATCGACCGTGGGCATTCTGCTCCTCCACGTGAAGTTCCACGAGTTCCGACCGGCCGGCGTGATGCGCGGCGTCCTGCAGGGATACGACCGGCGTTACGAGCGACTCGTCGACTGGGTGTCGGAAACCGAAGGTGAACTTCGCGACGACCTACTGGCTTCGATTCCGGTGGCCGACCTCCTCATCCAACCGATCAGCGAAGTCGCCGACCGCTGGCGTCGATAGGCGCACGTCGTGATCGTCGGAGTCGGAATCGACGCGGTGGAGATCGAGCGCTTTCGGACGAGCCTCACGCGCACGCCGACCATGCGCGAGCGGATCTTCACCACGGGCGAACTCGGCGATGTCTTGGGGCAGACCGACCCGGTTCCCTCGCTCGCGGCCCGATTCGCGGCCCGGGAAGCAGTGATGAAAGCAATGGGTCTCGGACTCGGCGCATTCGAGTTTCACGATGTGAGCGTGCACCGCGCCGAATCGGGTCAACCGTTGCTCTCGGTGACCGGAAGGGCGGCCGACCTCGCGGCGTCACGCGGAATCGGTGAGTGGCATCTGTCCCTCACCCACACCGACTCGTTGGCCATCGCCTACGTGGTGGCCGCTCGCGCCCCGTCGTGATCGCCGTACGCTGAAGACATGAAGTCGGTACTGACCCCGCACGAGATGCGCGAGGTCGACGCCGCCTTCGTCGAACGCGGTGGCTCGGTGTCGACTCTCGTCGAACGTGCCGGATGGGCCGTGGCCCGCGAAGCCCGACGCATCATGGGTGGCACGTACGGAAGACGCGTCGTCGTGGTGGCGGGTAAGGGCAACAACGGCGCTGACGGTCGGGTGGCGGCACGACTGCTCCAGCGCGCAGGTGTTCAAGTGACCACACTGGCCGCCGATTCGTTACCCGGTGTCCTGCCGGAGTCCGATCTGCTGATCGATGCCGCGTACGGCACCGGCTTTCGAGGTCATTGGTCCCCGCTACGCGTGGACACGCCGGTCCTCGCGGTCGACATCCCGTCGGGCATCGATGGCCTCACCGGGTGCGCGCACGGTGAGCCGTGGCCAGCCGTCGCCACGGTCACGTTCGCCGCGCTGAAGCCCGGCCTGTTGCTCGCCGATGGTCCGCGTGCGGCCGGGCGAATCGTGATCGCCGACATCGGACTGGACGCGACCGCATCGGCCAGCGTCTTCGTTCCGGAAGATGACGACGTCGCCACGTGGATCGAACCCCGACCGCACGACACACACAAGTGGCGAGCAGCGGTGTTCGTGATGGCGGGGAGTCCGGGCATGCTCGGCGCGGCCCGACTCGCGTCGCTCGGAGCCCTACGCACCGGAGCCGGCATCGTGCATCTCGCAGTGCCGGGATCCGCGTCCGATCGCGGTGTGCCCACCGAAGTCGTGCGCTGTTCGCTTCCGCTCCTCGGTTGGGCGACCGACGTCGAGAGGGCAGTGGCCCACCGTTTCCGCGCCATCGTGGTCGGACCCGGACTCGGTCGCGAAGTGTCGACGGCGCGCGAGACCGCCAGCGTGATCGACAACACGTCGGTTCCGATGGTGATCGACGGAGACGGCTTGTGGGCCCTCGGTGAAGGCGACGAGGCGATTCGTCGTCTGGCGTCGCGTCGTGCGCCGACCGTCGTCACTCCGCACGACGGTGAGTTCACGCGGCTCAACGGAGGTCCTCCCTCGCCCGACCGGATCGAGTCGGCGCGATCGTGGGCGACTCGTGCGCGCGCGGTGTGTCTGCTCAAGGGTCACCGCACGATCGTGGCCGCGCCCGATGGACGAGTGTTCGTGACCGACAATGCCGACGAACGACTCGCCACTGCGGGCAGCGGCGATGTGCTCGCCGGCATCGTGGGAGCCTTGATCGCGCGCGGACTCGATCCGTTCCACGCCGCGACGGCGGGCGCATGGTTGCACGCGGCGGCAGCCAACCGCGGGGCGCACGTCGGACTCGTCGCCGGCGACATCCCGACTCTGTTGCCCACCGTCCTCGCCGATCTCGAACGGATGCGACGATGAGCGCGCTTCGGGCTTCGTGGGTGGAGGTCAGTCGCGCGGCGATTCGGCACAACACCCGGATCCTGAAGCGCATGGTCGGTGACGCACGACTGCTGGCCGTCGTGAAGGCCAATGGCTACGGGCACGGCGCGATCACCGTCGCCGAAGCGGCCCTCGCCGCCGGCGCCGACGGTCTGTGCGTGGCCCTCGTGCAGGAAGGTGTCGAGTTACGTCGGGCCGGAATCGAGAATCCGATCCTCGTTCTGTCGGAGCAACCACTCGATCAGATCGACGAACTTCTGGCCCATGGTCTCATCCCGACCGCTTATTCGATTCGCTACATCGACGCGCTTGCTGAGGCGGCCCGCCGGCACGACGTGATCGCCCACGAAGTGCACCTGAAGATCGACACCGGGATGCATCGGGTCGGTGCCGTGCCCGACGCGATCGTCGAACTCGCCGGTCGGATCGTGGCTCGGTCACCACAACTCTCGCTCGGAGGCGTGTTCACCCACCTCGCCACCGCCGATCAACCCGACCCGGCCTTCACCAACGTGCAGATCGACCGATTCGATCACGCGCTCGACGATCTGCAGCGCGCCGGTATCGATCCGGGCTGGGTGCACATCGCCAATTCGGCCGGCGCCATCGCCCATCCGCGCGCGCGTCGCGACATGGTGCGGGTCGGTATCGCGCTCTACGGCATCGCGCCCGATGTCTCGATGACCGATGCGTGTGCCGAACTGCAACCGGCCATGGCCCTGCGTAGTCGGGTGTCCTTCACGAAGCGGGTCGCGGCCGGTGAGGGCGTGTCGTACGGACTTCGTCATCGCTTCGCCCGATCGGCGAACGTCGCGACGATTCCCATCGGTTACGCCGACGGTGTGCCACGCCAACTCGGGCTGGTGGGAGGCGAGGTTCTCGTCCGCGGAGTTCGGCGACCGATCGTCGGTGTGGTCACCAGGGATCAATTGATGGTCGACTGCGGAGACGACGAAGTCGCGGTGGGCGACGAAGTGGTCCTCATCGGGTCCCAGGGCAACGACGCGATCACCGCCAACGAGTGGGGTTCGCTCCTCGGGACGATCGGCTACGAAGTCGCCTGCGGATTGAGTGCGCGTCTGCCGCGTGTGGTGGTCGACTGATCAGTTGATGTCGGACATCTTCGTCCGCGGCGTGGCCCGGGCGA
>SYCI01000033.1 GCA_005787035.1 Actinomycetota bacterium
ATCCTGCGCGTCTGCCAGTTTCGCCACGCCCGCATACCGGGCGAACCGGCCCGGTCTCTCGAATGCTACGGTCCCGATCCATGATCCGAGTGAGCGTCTTCTACCCGTCCAGCGAGGGCTCGACCTTCGACCACGCCTACTACAAGGCCACTCACGTTCCGTTGGCCATGAAGGCCTGGAGCCCCACGTCCACGCAGATCGACGTCGGAATCAACGGCCCCTACGTCGCGGCGGTGCACATGACCTTCGATTCGATGGACACGTTCCAGGCCGGCATGGGTTCGCCACTCACCGGAGACGTCATGGCCGACGTCGCGAACTACACCAACATCACGCCGGTGATGCAGATCGCCGAAGTCATCGAGGCCTGATCTCGTAGCGGCAACAGGTGCCGCCCGACATCAGATGTTCCACGCGGCGGATCGCCACGCGGGTTCCGAGAGTGCGGTCGAGCACTTTGCCGAAGACCTTCATCTCGGATGCGCACAATTCATGGCACGTCCGCGCGGCGGCATCGATCGCGCAGTGGCGCTCCACCAGCGAGACGGTGCCGTCACCGTGATCGATCGACTCAGCCCGATAACCCTCGCCGTCGCGGATCGTGGCCAGAGCGGCCACCACATCGACGAGTCGGGGCCGGCGTTCGTTCGTCCGGGTTGATTCCAAGTGGGCATCGACGGCGGCCCGGTACTCGTCGATCTGACGCCGGGACCGGTGATCGAGAACCTCGACCACGGCCGCCTCGCCCATCGTGCTGGCCAGTGATCGGAGGATGTCGCCGCTGAGTTCGGCGTGACGATCGGGAAAGGTGTCGGGGAAGATCGAATGCCCGCGACGGGTGGACGTCTCGGTGAGGGTCCAGTGCGACGGCGGCCGACCACGTGAACCCGACACCGCGTTCTCCTGGTTGTTGTCCGCTGCGGTTCGGCCGACGAGACCGTCGACCTCGAGTTGATCGAGGTGTGGGCGCAGGGCGGCGTCGGAGACTCCGCAATGGAGGGCGAGTTCACCCACCGTGGCGCGTCCGGAGGCCTGCAGGAACCGCACGATCTGTTCCTTGGTCGAGACCGGAGTCGGGGCCTCGCTCGGGTGCGGTGCGGAACCGGGGGCCATGGCGGCACGCTAGCCGTATTTCACAACCTCGAACTTGGTAATTGGTTCCGGTCGGTTCCTTTGACAAACTGTCAAAGTGACGATCGCCGTGGACTCCGCCCTCGAAAACCAGTTCGGACTGGCCGACCGGGTGGTCGACGCCCAGGCGCTGGCCAACAGCGTCGAGCGGTTCCGGCAGCAGCGGATCGTTCTGCCGACTTTCGCCCAACTCGCCGACCCATCATCGGTCGACGTCGGCCTCGTCGGAGACGCCGATCCGCAAGGCCCCGACGCCCGCAATCTGTGGCGCGTCCACTGGTACAACGATCTCGCGGGTCGACGCGTGCCGGTGCCCGAGCACGTGGTTCTGCCCTCGGCCCTGACCGGCGTCCCGAATCCGATCATCGTGGTGTTCGGTGACCGCTTCCCGATGATCACCGCGCACAAGGTGCTCGCCGCGTATTCGTGTCTGGCCCCGCGAGTCGTGACCGGACAGTTCGACCCGACCCGGCACCGCGCGATCTGGCCCTCGACGGGCAACTACGCACGCGGTGGTGTGGCCATCAGTCGCATCATGGGATGTCGTGGTGTGGCCATCCTCCCCGCGGGAATGAGCCAAGAACGATTCGACTGGCTCGACCGTTGGTGTGCCAACCCGGCCGAAGACGTGATCAAGACCGTCGGCACCGAGAGCAACGTGAAAGAGATCTACGACGCTTGCAACGAGTTGTCACGCGATCCCGACAATTTCGTGTTCAACCAGTTCTGCGAGTTCGGTAATCACCTCGGCCACTACGAAGTGACCGGTCGGGCTCTCGGACACGTCTTCGAGACGGTTCGGGCGGGAATGGCGGCGCAAGGACGCGACATCTCGTTGGCCGCTTTCACGTCGGCGACCGGGTCGGCTGGAACCATCGCCGCCGGTGATCGCCTGAAGCACGACTACGGCACCCGGATCGTCGCCGTCGAGGCTCTCGAGTGCCCGACGATGCTCGAGAACGGTTTCGGTGAGCACAACATCCAAGGCATCGGCGACAAGCACATTCCTCTGATCCACAACGTGATGAACACCGACGTCGTGTGTGCGATCAGCGACCACGCGACCGACGAGCTCGACGCTCTCTTCAACACCCCGGCCGGACGCGCCTATCTCGCCGACAAAAAGGGCCTCGATCAGAATCTCATCGCCGCCCTCGAACACTTCGGATTCTCGGCGATCTGCAACACACTGGCCGCCATCAAGACCTCCAAACTTCTCGGCCTCGGACCCGATGAAGCCGTGATCACCGTGGCGACCGACGGTGCCGCGCTGTACCCGAGTTCGCGTCAATCGACGCTCGCAACGCGATTCGGTGGCGAGTTCACTGCGGCCGATGCCGCCGAGGTGTACGGACGCCATCTCGGTCACATCACGACCGAAGACATGATCGACTGCACGGCGCGTGACCGCAACCGCATCTTCAAC
>SYCI01000034.1 GCA_005787035.1 Actinomycetota bacterium
GACTTCGCCAATCTGAAACTCAACTATCCGCACGCGACCGACGATCTCCCGGCCGGTGGCCGACGTCTGTTGCAGGGCGCCGAGGGTTACGTGGCGACCATCGTCAACGGCGTCGTGACGCGTCGGAACGGGGTCGACACGGGTGAACGTCCGGGTCGGTTGGTTCGCGCCTAATCGAGCGACGCGCGCAGGATTTTCAGACAACCGGCGAGATCGGGCGGACCTTCGGGTAGACGATCACAGTCGAACCAGCGCGCTCCCTCGGTCACTGAAAGCGGTGCATCCATGTCGCACACGTAGAGCCAGGCGACGTTCCAGTGCCGGTGCGGAGTCGGGTTGGTCGTGTCGGTCACGTGCACGAGGGCGGGAGAGTCGTCGATCGAGCGAACGTCGAACGACGTGAGACCGGTCTCCTCTTCGAGTTCGCGGAGTCCGGCCTCGCGCGTGGTCTCGTTTCGTTCGACGTGTCCGCCCGGTGTGCTCCAGCCGAGGGTGCGATGACGCACGAGGACCGTGTGTCGGCCGTCGGGTGACAGTACCCACGACGTGGCGCAGACATGACCGGGAACGGGGTGCACATCGCCCGACAGAAGTGCCAGCAGTTCGTCGGTCAACGAGTCGTGATGACGAACGCGAGCGACTTCCGAGCGGATCGACGGCCAGTCGCCCGGAAGGTCGATGGTCGGATGCGGGAATCCCACGAGGTCGTCAGCGACCCTGGATGAAAGCCATCACCTCGGAACGGGCGGCGGCATCGGTGCGGTAGATGCCGCGCACGGCCGTGGTGACCGTCTTGGTGCCGGGCTTGCGCACACCGCGGATCGACATGCAACTGTGCTCGGCCTCGACCACCACCAGAACCCCCACTGGCTCGAGCATGTTCTGCATCGCATCGGCCAACTGGCTCGTGAGTCGTTCTTGCACCTGGAGACGACGGGCGTAGCCCTCCACGAGGCGGGCGAGTTTGGACAGTCCGGTGAATCGTCCGGTGGTGCCGGGCAGATACGCGATGTGTGCCGTACCGCTGAAGGGGAGCATGTGGTGTTCGCACACCGACGTGAACGGAATGTCGCGAACGAGGACCATCTCGTCGTGCTCGATCTCGAACGTGCGCGACAAGTGGTGATCGGGATCGTCGTTGGTGCCACCGAGGACCTCAGCCCACATGCGGGCGACTCGAGCGGGTGTGTCGAGCAAGCCGTCGCGGGAGGGATCTTCACCGATGGCGGCCAGGAGTTCCTGGACGGCGCGAACCGCGCGATCGTGGTCGATCGTGCGGGGGCTCAGGTCGGCGTCGTTCACTGAAGACATCGGCACTCCTTGGTCCCTCGGGAAACTATCGGCGGGTCAGGCCGATGGGATCGGCAGAACCGCATACGACCCGGTGGCCGTGGCCACGAGTCGGCCGGTTCCGTCCGTCGCTCGCGATTCGAGGTGCACGATGCGCCGACCAGGTTTGATCACCTGCGTCTCGACCGTGAGATCGCCGTCCGGAACCGGGCGGAGATAGCGGACCTGAATCTCGATGGTCGAGCAGTAATGACCGGCGTCGAGGACGCTCATGGTCGCCGCGCCCATCGAGGTGTCGATCATCGTGAAGAGCACGCCACCGTGCGCCACCGCATTGGGATTGTGATGACGTTGGTCGATGGTGATCGTGGCGCGACCGGTGCCCACCCCGGTGGTCTCGACGTTCATGCCGAGGAACACGGCCAGCGGGAACAGCGATGCCGACTCAGCCACCGTAACCACCGCTCCGGAAGAGAGCAGCGAACAAAGCCTCTTCGCGGGCGCGGGCATCGGACGACCGACTACCGCGCCCGGCGACCATGAGTTCTTTGATGACACGAGTCGAGTACGGCGACTTGCTCGCGATCTCGCGGGCGAGGGCCGTCGCTTCCGAAAGAACCTCGGCGTCGGTGCAACGACGAAGAGCGAGCCCGATGTCGACGGCTTCGGTCGCGTCGATCCAGCGCGACGTGAGGAGCAACTCGGCGGCGCGCTGCCAGCCGATGAGTTCGGCGAAGAGAACGCTGCTTCCGGCCTCCGGCGGAACTCCGAGTTCGCTGAATGGCACTCGGAGGCGAGCCGACTCGGCCACGAGAACGATGTCGCAATAGGGAAGGATCGTCATTCCGATGCCGACGGCCACTCCGTTGACGGCGGCCACGAGGGGCTTGGGGAATCGTTGAAGAGCGTCGAGCAACACGGTGAAGCCGGTGGTGCCACCACCTCCGGTTGCCGATCCGCTCGCCGCCTGTCCGGCGAGTTCGGCCATCTCCTTCAGGTCCTGGCCCGAACTGAAAGCCGCACCGGCTCCCGTGAGGACCGCGACTCGCAGGTTCTCGTCGGTGGCCACGGCATCGAGGTGTGCGGCGAGATCGTCGTATTGCCGACGATTGAAGGCGTTCTTGCGCTCGGGTCGATTCAAGGTGATGACGGCCACGCCGTCAGTGGTGGCGAGTTCGACGCTCACGCGTGCTGATTGCTGACCGACACGACTTCACCCGTCATGTAGCTCGAATAGTCGCTGGCGAGGAACACGATGACGTTGGCGATCTCCCAGGGTTCGGCGTAGCGACCGAAGGCTTCGCGCTTGGTGAGTTCGGACAACAACTCGTCGCTGGTGACCTTGGCGAGATTGGAGTGCATCGCGAGGCTCGGCGACACCGCGTTGATGCGAACTCCACGCGGGGCGGCTTCGATCGCCGCACATCGCGTGAGTGCCATCACACCGGCCTTGTCCGCCGCGTAATGAGCATGACCGGCCTGTGCGCGCC
>SYCI01000035.1 GCA_005787035.1 Actinomycetota bacterium
CGTACCACGGACCCGGGCAGGCGCACGGCTTGTGTTTCTCGGTGCGACGCGGCGTGGCCGTGCCACCGAGTCTGCGCAACTTGTATCAGGAGTTGCACGACGATCTCGGCCATCCGATTCCATCGCATGGGAATCTCGAACACTGGGCGCGTCAAGGGGTGTTGTTGCTCAACACCACGCTCACCGTGCGCGCCGGCCAAGCTGCGTCGCATCAGGGAAAGGGTTGGGAGCGCTTCACCGACGAAGTGATCCGTCGGGTTAACGAAAAAACCGAGAGGGTCGTCTTCCTGCTGTGGGGTAACCCCTCACGCAAGAAGAAGACCCTCGTCGATACTTCGCGTCATGTCGTGATCGAATCCGCGCATCCGTCACCGCTCTCGGCACACAACGGATTCCTCGGATCCCGGCCGTTCTCGGCGGCGAACGCTGCGCTCACCAAGGCCGGCCGGATTCCGATCGATTGGCGAATCCCCGACTGATCAGCCCGCCGGGCTCGGGAAGTCGCGAGGTGCCTCGTCGGCTGGCGGCGTGTCGTACACCGCGACGGCACCCTCGGCCACGAAGAGTTTGTCCTCGCTCGGCCACTCGCCCGGGAGGTAACGCTTGCCGCCGTCGACGTACATGAGCATGCCCGTGCCGTCCTTGCGGTTCTCGTCGGGTCCGACGGCATTCGGATCCCACCAGAACAACGTGGCGTCGTCGATGCCGGCGTAGTCGGGCTTGTCCCAGATGCCGTGATCACCCCACGTGAGCCACGGCTGCGTGATCGCCTTCACGGTTTCGAAACTCCGAATGGCGGCAGCGAGCGTGTCGTGCGTGAGGTTCGGACCCGCCGACTGCAAGGCCGACATCATGAGGAAGTACGGCGGCATGTACACGCCGATCGATTCGTCGGCGGCCGGCGGCTTGCCGGTGTACCACTTGTACAACGACCAGTAGCCACTGATCTCCGGATTCACGTGCACGGCGAGGCTGGTCACACCGAAGGCGTGCGCCCATTGCGCCTGATCGTAGGAACGTCCGAAGGCCGTGGTGTCGGTGAGCGTGGCGGCGGCCACGATCCACTCGGGGTAGTACTCCTGCGCCGTGGCCTCGCGCGTGAAGTCCTTGGGCGCAACCGGATCGGTGGCGAGGATCACCGATGTGATCCCACTGGCCTTCAACTTGGCGATCACCTGCGATGCGGTCTGCTGGATCGAACCCGGATCGAGCACGTACGGAATCACTTCGGCGGGAGCGGCCCCGACTTCGGTGAGACGAGAGACCATCAGGTCGGCGAGCACCTTCGACTCGGCACTGCTCTCGATGTAGAGCAGGCCGAACTTACGAGTGGTGCTCACGAATTCGTCACCGGCGTGCGAAGCCGGCTTGCCGGCCAACTGCTTGCCAATGAATTCCACGACCGGAATCTGCTTCTGCTCGGCACTGCCGTCGATGCCCCAGATGTACGGATCGCGCTCGGCATACCACTCGGGTGAACCGCCACCGCACGAGATGCACAGGATCTTGTTGGCCGCCAATTCGTCACCGAAGGCATTGGTGAGGGCCGGTCCGCCGATCACGGCGAAAGGCTTGATCTCCTCGGCGATGCGCTGTGCATCGGCCCGGGCGGTCACCTCGTCGGTGGCCAGACCGGTGCTCGTGTAGTGAACGAGGTTGATCTTGCGTCCGTAGAACTCGTAGTAAGTCTCGAAGTAGCCGACGAAATCATCGATGACTTCTTCCTCTTGCGCGTTGGTGTCATCGACCTTAATGGCGTCGGTGATGTACCCGATGACCGGATCGTTGTCAGGGCCCTGGTAGTGGACGATCGTGATCTCGTCAGCGGTGACGCCTTGCGCAGTCGCGCCGCCGTTGTCGCCGCTGAAAGGAGCCATGCAGAACGGTGCGAAGTAATCGATCACCGCGACGCGGCCCACCGAGGTGTCACAACGCGCGCCCCAGTCGATCGTGTCGGCTACTCCGAGTTCTTCGGCCTGCGGATACGAGAGTGGATACGTCCATTCACCCGGTGCGGTCGATTCGCCGGGCACCTCGGTGCCGGCCGGTTCGGTCGACTCCGACGAATCGGAATCGGAACCGCCGCCGCCGGCGAGCGCGATCACGGCGATGATCACGATGACCACCACGGCGATGCCGATGAGCGGTCCCCACTTCTTGAGTGACGACGAGCCCCCCGACCCGGCGCCACCACTGCTTGCTGGTTGCATGGCTACCCCCCTTGCCCGGAACGGGCGATCGCGGCACTCGATGTGCCGAGGTATGACTCGACGACCTGCGGATGGGCGAGGACTTCGGCGGGAGCACCGGTGGTGACCACCGCGCCTTGGTCCATCGCCACCAACCGGTCGGCGACCGATGAGATGAATGGTATGTCGTGTTCGACGATGAGAAGAGCGGCCCCCATCTCGTCGCGCAGACGGCGCACGACCGGGGCCAAGGCCTCCACTTCGCGCTGGGCCAGACCCGATGTGGGTTCGTCGAGCAGGATCACCGCCGGGCGGTGCGCAACGAGGCAGGCGAGATCGACGATGCGCCTCGTGCCGGTGGAGAGTTCGCGCACGAACTTGCGCTCGTAGTCGCCGAGCCCGAGCACCTGGATCAGTTCGTCCACTCGGGTACGAATCGCTTGCTCCGAATCGAAAACGGGCGGCAGGTACATGGCCGCGGCCAGTGCACTCTTGGTTGAGACCCAACGCTCCAGCGACACGGCGAGGGTTTCGCGCACCGTGAGTTCGGGGAAGAGCCGCGCGTCCTGGAACGAACGACCGAGTCCGGCCGCGGCCCGCGCGTTGGGTGACGCCGCGGTCACGTCGTGCCCGGCGATCTCGATCGAGCCGGCCGTCATGGGCGTGAAGCCCGAGATCACGTCGAACAACGTCGTCTTACCAGCGCCGTTGGGACCGATCACGCCGACGATCTCGCGCTCGCCGACACTGATCGACACGTCGTTCACCGCGCGGATTCCACCGAAACTCGTGACCACCCCCTGCGTGCTCAGAGCCACTCCATCACCACGCGGAACCGTGGTGGTCGTCGATTCGGTGACCGCCGCCGATGCTCCCGACAGGAACACCGAGCGCAAGATGTCGGGGCGATCCAAGAGTTCGGCGGTCGGACCGGCGAATCGGATCTCACCGCGCTCGAGAAAGTACGCGCGCTCGGCCACCGTGAGGGCGACGTTCACGCTCTGTTCCACGAGCACCACTGTCACACCGTCGTCGGCCAGGCGGCGGATGATCGGAAGCATTTGACCCACGATCACCGGCGCGAGTCCGAGCGACAGCTCGTCGATGAGCAGAACCCGCGGGCGCATCACGAAACTCATGGCGAGTGCGAGCATCTGCTGCTGGCCACCCGAGAGGTTGGCTGCCGGCTGATCGAGTCGATCGGCCAGGATCGGGAACATCGCGAGTGCTTCGGCCTTGGCGCGCTCCACACCTTCACGATCACGACGGTTGGTCCAACCCGAGAGATCGAGGTTCTCGCGCACGCTGAGCGAACCGAACACTCCCGCACCGCCCGGCATCTGCACGATGCCCAAGGCCGCGATCTCGTGCGGCGGTGCGTGCGTGATGTCGCGACCGTCGAAGATCACCGCACCGCGGTCGGCCTCCACGGTTCCACTGATGGTCTTCAGGAGTGTGCTCTTGCCGGCGCCGTTGGTGCCGAGGAGGGCGACGATCTCGCCTTCTTCCATGTCCATGTCGATGCCCTGCAGAACCATGCGGTTGTCGTAACCCGACTTCACTTGGCGCAGCAGCAACAACTTGGCGCGTCCCTGGCGCCGATCGTAGAGCGCCTCCGATCGAGCGGCGGCCGACTGCCACACTTGGCCGATGTCGTCCATGATCACACTGCCGATGGAGCGTTGGATCAGGCCACCGATGAGGAAGAGCGGAATCATCACGAGCATGCCAATGCGAATTGAGAGTTGATCGGAGATCCAACCGATGAGCGGCAGCACACCGAGGCCCGGGATCACCCAGAGCGATGCGACCGAGAACCCGGTGGCGCGAGCCCGCGCCGGAATGGCGAGCGACAGACCCGAGAACACCGCTGGTGCGAGCACGGCGAGGGCACCCGAGATCACGCAGTTGACGGCCACGGCCACCACGATGTTGGGCGCCAGTGCGAAGGCGGCCGCGAGCACCGCAGCGGCGATCGACACGTTGGCCCCCACTCGTGTGAGACCGGCGACGTTGCCCGTGTAGCGCTTGGCGATCCAGCGCGATCCGATCACCAAACCCACCAACTGGAAGGGTTCGGCGATAGCGGCCGCCACACCACGAGCTCTTTCGTCCAGCCCGAACTCCTGCTCGTAGAGGAGTGACGCCAGGGTGACGAAGCCGATGAGTCCGGTGGCGAGGAACGGCAGGCTGTACCAGATGCGCCGGAGTGAATGGACCTTGTGCACCGTGCGCCAACTCTCACTGAACGATGGCGCGGTCTCTTCGGTGTCGGCTACTTCGGCCGAAACGCCCGTGGCCTGGCGTTCCCACTTGCCGCGGATGGGTTCGCGCAACTTCAACGCGAGCACCGCGAAGATCACCGTCGGCACCATGAACACCAGGAACGGTGTGCGCCATCCGAAGTAATACGCGAGCAGACCGGCGGTGAGCGGTCCGAGGAATGCGCCAACGGCGTTGGCGGCGCGGTGCACCGAGAACACCTTGGTGCGCGATTCGATCGGGTAGTAGTCGGAGAGCAACGAGTTGTGGGTGGGGTCGATCACGGCCTTACCGAGGGCCGAACCGCTACGGGCGACGGTCAGCACGATGAGACCAGTGGCGAGTCCGGTCAGACCCGAGAAGACGGCCCACACCAGCGCGCCGGCCACCGCGAGTGGCACCCGCTTCGAGCGGTCGGCGATCTGGGCGATGGGCACCTGCAAAGCGAGGGCGGCCACACTCGCCAAGCCGACGAGACCGAGCATGGTGCCGAGGTCGAGACCGAAGTGATCGCGGATCTCGGGTAGCAGGATGCCGAAGGCGGCACGATCGAACTCATCGACGGCATTGAGACCGAAGAGGATGATCAGCGGGTACACGGCCTCCCCACCACAGATGTCGGTGAGCCATGCGCCCGGGTGTCGTAGGCCCACGAGGAAGCGACGCCAGATGTTCGGTGCCTTCTCGCTCATGCCGACCCCTCCTCGTTCTTCTGACGTTTGGCGATCTGCGCGGCCAGTTGGTCACGAACCTTGGTGACGAGCGCACCGAGACCGCCGGGCACGGCGAGCAGAACGAACAACACACCCACGGCCGACGAGAGGAAGCGCCACTCCTCGGCGGTCACGAACCACTCGGTACCGCGCAGATACGCCGCACCGAGCACCGCTCCGAACATCGAACCGAGTCCACCCACCACCGAAGCCGTGAAGACCTCGAGACTGCGTCCGGCGCCGTAACTCGAGAGATCGAAGCTGTGGTTGAGATGGGTGAAGAGTCCGCCGGCCACACCGGCGATGGCGCCCGACATCGTGAAGGCCGTGAGCTTCAACTTGGTGGCCGAGATGGAGTAGCTCTGCGCGGCACGTTCGTTGTCGCGCAGCGCGAGGATCGCCCGCCCGGTGCGACTGCGACGTACGCCGCGGATGGCGATCATCACGACGGCCAGTACCACCAAGACGTACACGTAATAACGAGTCGGGGTCTCCACGTCGATCCGGCCGAACAGCGGCGGGCGCACCACCCGCTTGCTCCCCGGCACCCACGAGAAGAAGCGGTCGTTCAACAACCACGAGGTGACCGACAGCGCGAACACCAGAGTGGTGACGGCGAGATACAGGCCGCGCAATCGGAGGGCGGGCAGACCAACGATGAATGCCGCCACTCCCCCGGCCACCGCGCCGATGAGGAGGGCCAAGGTGAGGTCCACGTTCCACGTGCTGGTGGCCTTGGCGCTCACCGCGGCGCCGATGGCCACGAAACCCACTTGACCGAGCGAGATCTGTCCGGCCCAGCCGGTGAGCACCACCAGCGAGAGGCTGATAATGGCGAAGATCGCAATGGCCGTGATCTTGATGACCTGATCGGCGCGCAGGACGAGCGGAACGATCACGAGTGCGATGGCGATGACGGCGAACGATCCCCACCGCATGGCGCGAACGAGAGGCAGGCGGGCCACGGCCGGTTCGAGTTCACGGACCTCGTCGGCGAGTCGCCACGATGCAGTGGTGTCCTGATCGAGACGCGAACTGCTTCGACGCTGCATGAGGAGCGCGGCCATCACAGCAGCGCCAACGAATGGTGCGACGAGCAACGGGCTCTCGGCGTTCCACGAGATGCCGTACTCGAGGATGCCGAGGGCCACCGCGGCCACCGCGATGGTGCCGAGGTTACGGAGGCGGCCGATCACGAGCGCGGCCAACGCGAGCACGAGCGCGCTGATGCTGAGCGCGTTCCCGAGCGGAACACCGAGGATGCCGGCGCGCAGGAAGAGGGCGAGGAACGAAAGCAGCGACGCGAGCATCCACACGATGGTCGACAGGCCGCCAACCGGGATGCCGAGCAACGCCGCCCGTTCGCTGCGCTCGGCCGCCGCGCGCACCGCCGTGCCCACCCGGGTGCGGGTGAGGAAGAGACCGATCACCAGCATGGCCACCGGCGCGATGATCATGGCGATGAAGTCGTTGGCGTTCAGGATGAACGACCCGATGGTGAGTTTCCAGTCGAGTGGTGGATCGATGCGCTGACTCGCCGCGTTCTCGTCCCACAGGCGTGGGATCAGGATGGCGAGCACCGCGAGCAACTGCGTGATGCCGATGGTGGCCACGGTGAGGACGAGTCGCGGTGAGCGCGAGAAACGGCGCACGATGGCGAGTTCCACGATGGCGCCGAGCACCACCGACGACACGAGACCCACGAAGAGACCGAAGAGATAGGGCAGGCCCGAGAACACGATGAGCCCCACTGACAGCGCAGCCGGGATGTAGCCGAGATCGGCTTGCGCGAAGTTGAGCACCCGGTTGGCCCGGTACACCAGCGCCATACCCACCGCGAGCAGTGCGGTGAGCAGTCCGATCACCACACCACGGATCCAGGCGCCGGCCGGCACTCCGAAGAACACGAGTTGCACGACCACCAGCACGAGAGCCGGCGTCAGCGGACCAAGCGTTCGACGCGTCGCTACGACCGCATCTGCCCATCGCGCCGAACGCGTCACGCGTTACCCCCCGGTGCCCCCACCGACTGTTGTTTATCACACCTGCTAGTAGCCCTGATACGGTCGAAATCCATGGGCACGGTGCGGCGTCACGCGTTCATCGAACGTTCGGCCGACGTGGTCTGGGAACTCGTCGGTGATCCGGCTCGACTTCACGAGTGGTTCCCCATCACCTCCACCCGGGTGGAAGGCAAGAAGCGCTGGATCAACCTGCCGAGCGGGCTGAGTTTCGAAGAAGACATCGTCACCCTCGACCACGACCTCCGACGGTTCCAGTACTCGATCGTCAACAACCCGATCGTGAAGAGCCATCTCGGCACGGTCGACGTGATCCCCGACGGACCCGACCGGTGCATCGTGATCTATTCCACCGATCTCGATCCCGAAGTGATGGCACTCATGATCGCCGGCGCCGCCGGGGCCGGCCTCGCGCGTCTGCAGGAGATCTTCGGTTCGGGAGAACCGGGCAAGGGAGAAGGTCGCTGATGGGCCGCAAGATCCTCTTCATCACCACCGATCAGCAGCGCTACGACGCGCTCGGCTGCAACGGTGGACGGGTGGCCCGCACACCAGTGCTCGACGCACTCGCGGCGAGTGGTATCAACTACCGGCGTGCGCTGCCCCAGAGCGTGGTGTGCATGCCGTCGCGCTCCACGATGATCACCGGCCAGCACGTGGCGACGCACGGCGTGTGGATGAACGGTGTGCCACTACCCGAAGAGGCACCGAGTGTGGCGGCCACCTTGCGCGACGCGGGCTACGCCACTGCGCTCATCGGTAAGGCCCACTTCGAGCCCTTCCTCGACCCATTCCTTCGCTTCACCGAGAACCAACTCGGAACCACGGGTGATTTCAGCAAGATCGTCGATGGTCATGTGCACCGCGGCTTCGACCACATGGAGTCGGCTTCGCACGGTGGCATGGGCAACTTCCACTACGCGCGTTGGCTGATGCAGAACCATCCCGAGGCGATCGGCATGTACTACCGCGTGCTCGACATGAGCCTGCAGGTCAACGCGGCTGGCGGCGGCGACACCGGTGGGCCGCAGGTTCACGACAATGCGATTCCGCGCGAGTGGTACCACACCGATTGGGTCGCCGAACGCACGATGGCGTGGCTCGACTCACTACCGGCCGATGCCGATTGGTTCTGCTGGATGAGTTTCCCCGATCCGCATCACCCATGGGATCCGCCGGCGAGCGAGAAGCATCGCGTGAATTGGCGTGATCTCGATCTGCCCGAGGGTTACCCCGCCGATCGTGCGCGCCGCGAAGCGTTGCTCGACGACAAACCGCGTCATTGGCGCATGTGGTACGAGGGCGAGTTCGTCTCCAACTTCGAGGCTCCGGCGTCGTGGGTGCCCAAGACCCTCCCCGACGATCAGGTGCGCGAGATCAACGCGCTCACGCACATCGAGAACGAACTCATCGACGAAGCGATCGGCCGTGTACTCGGGCGCATCTCCGAGCGTGGTTGGGACGACCTCGACGTGGTCTACACCACCGATCACGGCGAACTACAGGGCGACTTCGGACTCTTGTTCAAGGGGCCGTACCACACCGATTCGCTCATGCGGCTACCACTCATCTGGCGACCAGCACCTTCGAGTGGAGTGAAGGCGGCCGATGTGTCGACACCAGTGGGTCTGGTGTCGTTGGCCTCCACGTTCTGTCACATCGCCGGCCTCCCCGAACCCGAGTACGTGGAGTCGTCGCGACTACCCACGAGTGACACCGAGGCCCGCGGGCTCGGTCACGAGCGTGTGCTCACCGAATGGGATTCGGTGCTCTTCGGCAAGATCGTGCGGCTGCGCACCATCACGCGCGACAACTGGGTGGCCACCGCGTGTCTGCCGGGCACGGTGCACGACGGCACTGAAGGCGAGTTGTACGACTTGTCGACTGATCCGCTACAACACAAGAACCTGTGGTCCGACCCGTCTCACCGTGCGACCCGCGATGATCTGCTGGCCGACATGTGGGACTCACTACCGCCAGCCTCCAAACCTTCAGTGGACTGGCAAGCAACCCGCCGCCAGTGCGACGCCCCCGTGTGAGCGTCTGAGTCAGTCGTCCTGACCGTCGAGCGACCACAACGGTCGGTACAACTCGGGTCGACGATCGCGGAACACTCCCCAACCGTGGCGAAGTTCGGCCACCGCGTCTAGATCGAACGTCGCCGTGAGCACCGTCTCGTCGTCGCGACCGGCTTCGGTGACGATCTCCCCCGTCGGCCCGGCGATGAACGACGTTCCGTAGAAGGTGAGTTCGTGCTGCTGACCCTTCTCCACGCCGAATCGATTGGCGGCCACCACCGGCACGAGGTTGGCCCCGGCGTGTCCTTGCATCACGCGCTGCCAGTGCCGACTCGAGTCCCACGTCGAGTCGTGTGGCTCGCTACCGATGGCCGTGGGATACAAGATGATTTCGGCGCCGCGTAGAGCGAGCACCCGCGTGCACTCCGGGAACCATTGATCCCAGCAGATACCGATACCCACGCGTCCGACCGCGGTGTCCCACACTCGAAAGCCGGTATCACCGGGATTGAAGTAGTACTTCTCCGAGTAGCCGGGGCCGTCAGGAATGTGGCTCTTGCGGTAGATGCCGAGCACCGAGCCATCGGCATCGATCACGGCCACCGAGTTGAACGCGGCGTTGTTGGCGCGCTCGAAGAAACTCACGGGCAGCACCACACCGAGTTCACGCGCAACCGTCGCGAAGTGCGCGATGGTCGGATGGCCCTCGAGCGGCCGGGCCCGGTTCATGTGTTCGGCGAGTTGGTCGGTGCAGAAATACAAACCCTCGAAGAGTTCGGGGATCAGGATCAGGCGCGCGCCGCGCTTGGCTGCATCGCGCACGAGCCGTTCGGCCGTCGCCACGTTGACCGACACGTCGTCGGCCATCTTCATCTGAATGGCGGCGACGGTCAGTTCGCGCATGAGGTCAGACGAGCGCGCCCACGAGGCGGGCGGCGAACTCCTCGGTGTGCGCGGCGAGCTTCGACCGGTGCAACGCCATTCCACCCACCACGTCACCACCGAGACGAGTGGCGGCTTTCTCCATGGCACCGAGGGTGCGGCCCGGATTGAGAGCGAACGTGCAGAAGTTGACGACCTTCTTGCCACCGATCGACGGCAGCGCGTTGATCGCGCCGATGGCCCACGGGGCCTGGCCGATGATGAACGCGCCGTGCACCCACGTACCGATCATCACCAAGTCGGCGTCCTGTAACGCCGAGTGAGTCGGCTTACGCAGCGGGTCGAGTCCGGTAATCGACCAACCTTCGTCTTGAAGGTGGCCGGCCACCATTTCGGCGGCTTTCCACGTGTTGCCGGTGAGACTTTCGACGAGGAGGGCTGCTTTCATGCCTCCGATTCAACCACAAGGTCCGTTTCTGGTTTGCCTTCTTGACCTATGCGGTGAATTTTCATCACCAGAACCACGGGGTCAGAGTTTTTTGAGGGGGGCCCAGGCGAGGAGGAGGTGCTTGGTGCCCTTGGCGCTGAAGTTCACCACCGCTTCGGCCTTGTCGCCCG
Organism: Actinomycetota bacterium; assembly: GCA_005787035.1. Taxonomy (GTDB): domain Bacteria; phylum Actinomycetota; class Acidimicrobiia; order Acidimicrobiales; family Ilumatobacteraceae; genus Casp-actino8. Next base: position 10,704 of record SYCI01000035.1, read on the forward strand.
TGCCCGTGATGTCGATGATCACGCCCTCGCCGAACGCCGCGTGCTCCACCGCGTCGCCGATCCGGAGTTCGAGCAGGTGGCTGTTGGAAGGCTCGACCTGCTTGGCCACCCGACCGGCGGCCAACGCCTGATCGACGATGCGTTCGCGTCGAGCGCGCGCGGCTTCACGATCTTCGTCGTCGATGTCGAACGACGACACCACACGCCGCGATCCGCCGCCACCCCACGAATCGTCACGCGTGGTGCGTCGATGACTCGACGCCGACACGTCACCTTCGTGTTCCACCAACTCCTCGGGGATCTCGTCGAGGAACCGCGACGGCGGGTTGTACTGCGTGGTGCCGAACTGCTGGCGCGACCATGCGTGGCTCAGGAACAACTTCTCCTGCGCGCGCGTGATGCCCACGTACGCGAGGCGGCGCTCTTCTTCGAGTTCGATCGGATCGGTGAGGGCCCGCACGTGCGGGAACAGCCCCTCCTCCACCCCCACGATGAACACCACCGGGAACTCGAGCCCCTTGGCGGCGTGCATGGTCATGAGAACGACCTTGTCGTCGTCGCCGAGTTCGTCGGTGTCGGCCACCAGCGCCACCTGCTCGAGGAATTCGTCGACCCGCGCGAACTCGCGCGCCGAGCCGATGAGTTCGCCCAAGTTGTCGAGACGGCTGTCGGACTCGATCGAGTGATCGGCTTCGAGTTCGGCCAGATACCCCGAACGCTCCAGCAACTGCTCGAGCAATGCACCCGGACCGAGTTCGATCTGGGCAGTGAATTCGTCGATCACGGCGAGGAACGAGTCGATCCCCTTGCGCGCCGCGCCCGTGACTCCGGCCTCGACCGACGATCGCAAGGCATCGATGAACGGGATGCCGGCGTCGCGCGCGAAGGTATCGATGCGAGCCAGGCTGGTGTCGCCAACTCCACGCTTGGGCACGTTGATGATCCGCTTCACGTTGACCTCGTCGAGCGGATTGGCGATCACGCGCAGATACGCGATGGCGTCCTTCACTTCGCGCCGCTCGTAGAACCGCGTCCCACCTACCACCTTGTACGGCACGCCGAAACGCATGAGCGCTTCTTCCACTGCACGGCTCTGCGGGTTGGTGCGGTAGAAGACCGCCATCGACTTCCAGGGCCGGCCGTCCTTCTTCAGCCGCTCGAGCGAACGCGCCACGAAGTTGGCTTCGTCACCTTCGTCGTCGGCGTGGAAGCGCACGATCTTCTCGCCCGGTCCGGCTTCGGTCCAGAGTTCTTTGGGTTTGCGTTCGAGGTTCTGCGAGATCACCGCGTTGGCGGCATCGAGGATGGTCTGAGTGCTGCGATAGTTCTGCTCGAGCACCACCACCGACACTTCGTCGAAGGCGTCCTGGAACTGCATGATGTTGCGGTAGTCGGCACCGCGGAACTTGTAGATCGACTGATCGGTGTCGCCCACCACGCAGACGTTGTGATGCGTGGCCGACAGCATGAGCACGATCTCGTTCTGGGCGAGGTTGGTGTCCTGGTACTCGTCGACGAGGATGTACTTGAACTTCTGCTGGTACTCGCGCAGTACCTCGGGGTGCTTGCGGAACAACCGCACCGTCTCCACGAGGAGATCGTCGAAGTCCATGGCGCCGGCCTTCACCAAACGTTCCTGGTACTCCTTGTAGATCTCGGAATGCTTGCGATCGAAGATGCTCTGACCGCGATCGGCGGCCTCAGCCGGCGACAGGAGTTCGTTCTTCCAGTTGGAAATGGCTGCGTGCACGGCCCGCGGCGTGAAGCGCTTCTGATCGAAACCCATGTCGCGGATCACGTAGCCGGTGAGGCGTTGGGCGTCGGTTTGGTCGTAGATGCTGAAGTTCTTGGGGTAGCCCAACTTGTCGGCGTGCACCCGTAGGATCCGCACGCACGCCGAGTGGAACGTGGAGATCCACATGGTGCGCGCGACCGGCCCCACCAAGGCCTCGATGCGATGCTTCATCTCGCCCGCCGCTTTGTTGGTGAACGTGATGGCGAGGACGTTCGACGGATGCACACCGTGCGAACCGATGAGGTGCGCGATGCGATGTGTGAGCACGCGGGTCTTGCCCGAGCCGGCACCGGCCCCCACGAGCACCGGACCATCGACGTGATCGGCCGCCACGCGGTGCAGCGGATAGAGCCC
>SYCI01000036.1 GCA_005787035.1 Actinomycetota bacterium
CGCAACACCGAACAATCGGCGCGCATCTACACCCTCGATCCCAAGGATCACCTGCGCGCCGAGCGGGCCGCCGAAGATGCCGGACTCGAGATCCTCGGAGTGATGCACAGTCACACCCACACCGAGGCCTACCCGAGTCCCACCGATGTGGCGGCCGCCCCCGACCCGGGCTGGCACTACGTGATCGTGACCCTGAAGAGGGAGAAGCCCGAGGCACGGACGTACCGGATCACCGGGACGACGGGGACCTCCGGTACGACCGGGGCAGCCGGGGCCGGCCCGATCACCGAGGTCCGGCTCGACGTCCGGCCCGACATCCGACCCGACGTCCGGCCCGACGTCCGGCCCTGAAATCCCGAGCCGGCGTTCTCATTCCCCGGGGGATTCATTACAATCCCGACTGAACTTGTAGGAATTAGACGCAGTGTCCAGTCCTAGGAGATCGTCGTAACTGAACGAGCCGGTCGGTCCGGCCCGGATGTCGGGAGGTGAGCATGGTTCCCCACGAAAGCGTTCTCGACCTGATCGGCAACACACCCGTCGTGGACGTGAGCCGCCTCTCTCCGAATCCCAACGTTCGGATTTACGCCAAGCTCGAGATGCAGAACCCCTTCGGTTCGGTGAAGGACCGCATCGCGAAGTCGATGATCGAGGACGCCGAGAAAGACGGTCGCCTGCAACCCGGTCAGACGATCGTCGAGCCGTCGTCGGGTAATACCGGCATCGCGCTGGCCGCCATCGCCCAGATCAAGGGTTACCCGATCAAGATCCTGATGCCCACGAGTGTCTCGATCGAACGTCGTCAGATGCTCGAGATCTTCGGCGCCGAGGTGATCCTCACCCCCGGCGAAGAAGGCTCGAACGGTGCCGTGAAGCGCGCCATCGAAATGGCCGAAGCGCATCCCGAGTACTGCTTCTTGTACCAGTACGCCAACGATGCCAACCCGCGAGCTCACTTCGAAGGCACCGGCCCCGAGATCCTGCGCGACGTTCCCGAGATCACGCACTTCGTGGCCGGCCTCGGCACGAGCGGCACGCTCATGGGAACCGGTCGCTTCCTGAAGGAACACAAGCCCGACGTCAAGATCATCGCTATCGAGCCCCCGCTTGGTGAACGTGTGGAAGGTCTGCGCAACCTCGAAGAGGGCTATGTGCCGCCGGTTTTCGACAACTGGCACGGCTTCGACATCCTCGACCGCAAGCGCGTGGTGCGTCCGCGTGAATCCATCGAGTGGACGCGCCGTCTCGTGAAGGAATGCGGAGTGTTCGCCGGAATCTCGTCGGGTGCGGCTCTGGCCGGAGCGGCCAAGGTGGCTTCCGAAATCGACGAGGGAACCATCGTGTTCATCGTGTGCGATGGCGGATGGAAGTACCTCTCGACCGGTGCCTACACCGACGATCTCGACGCAGCCGAAGCCAACGCCGAGAAGATCATTTACTTCTAAGTTTCGGGTTCTAGGTTTCGGGAACTCCAAGACCCCGAGAACTTCCGGCGGGTGCGCACAATCGGGGCAACTAGGTTCGTTGTCACTCGTGACTATGAATGATCGACACCCGGAACCTGGTCCCGCCCCTGATGCAGCATTGGGTTCTGCCATCCCGGTGGTTGCTCCCGTCGCGGTGAACCGTCGCGACACCCGTCGTCGATTCGAACAATGGGTTCGTAACACCGGTTGCGAGGCCAACCTCGTGTCGGCCGTTCACAACATCAAGATGGGCACGGTCGCCCGAGTCGAGAATCCGCAGGCGCCCCGCGAAGGCCAATCGGTGTTCGCACTCGCCCGGGGTCGCACTTTCGAGGCCGGTCTCGTGAAAGACGGTGGGGCGCGATTGATCGAGGCCCTGCAACGACACGAGGTCTTCGAAACCCCCGACCCCGGATTCCTCGATTTCCGGACCACGGCCAACGGTGGAGCGCTGGCCGATCTCGACGCCGCGATCCTCCGCACCGAAGCGTTTCTTCGTGCTCTCGCCCAAGATGTTCCCTCCGGCACGGATCCGGCGAAGCGATTCGAGGGTGTCGTGTCATCGGCGACCGTCCGCATCCCCAAGGGCGTGATGCTTCCCGAAGCGACGCTGATCATCGACGCGATCACGGTCACCTGGGTCGACAACCGGCCCATGATCAGCGTGGGTGAGATCAAGACGTATTCCGATCGGGGTGGTCATACGTCTCGAGGCGACCTCGCCGTGGCCCGCGCGCAGATGGGGCTCTATGTCCACGCTCTTCAGTTGGTCTGCGAAACCTTGGGCATCCACGACCGCATCGAAGTCTCCGATCGTGGCTTCCTGGTCCTCACGTTTCCTGGCTCGAATGTTCCGAGCGTGCGGATCGGGGAGGAACTCAAATATCAAGTCGAGCGCGCCCGGCGGGGATTCGACCTGCTCGAGAAATCAGCCGCCACACTGCCCGAGCTGTTCGGTGGTGAACGTGATGGTGAAGATGGTGATGAACGCGTCGATGAGAGCCACGACGAGAACTATCGCGACCTCGTAGACGTGGTCCTGAAGGCGCCGACCGCGTTCGGCGATCAATGTCTGTCGTTCTGCGAACGCGCCGACGCCTGCTTCGAACGCGCTCTTCGCGAAGGAGACGGCGCGATCCTCGGGGACGATGTCGCGCGCTTTCTCAATGGGCTGTCACTCGATCGGGCCGATGAATTGATGGGTGGGTCCCGGCCGCACTCGGAGGCCGAACGCGACTTCCTTCGTCGGATGCGTAGCCCGCTCGATGCCGAGGGTGCTCGGCGATGACCACCGAACTCGACACGACCCGCCGACTGCGGGCTTGGCACGAGGGGCGTCCGCAGCCACGGGGAGAAGCACTCAATGTGCACGTCGGTGACGATGACGACATTCTGTGCCTCTCGTTCGTCCGCATGGGCGGGGAGTCGCTTCCTTGGGGCGTGATCGTCGGTGGAGCAACGACCCCCGAGGGCAAGAATCGGAAACCGAGCTCGAAATCAGGTTCTACTCCGCGCGTCTTCACGGTTCCCGATCCGCGTAACCGCGATCTCGTCGCCGACATGATGATCGCGGTGGGCCGTGAGGTGCTCGCTCATTTCGGTCATCCTCGGTATTGCCCCGATCAGGACGAATCGCTGTCGGTCTACCGATTCCGCCAACTCTGGATGCCGAACCCGTCGCATCTGGAGATGCTCCACTCGCTGGCGTTCGCCTATGCACGTACCCGTTGGGAGCGGGCCGATGTGGAAGTGCTCCGCGACTTCGGCTTGTTGGCCAACTGCCTCTTCGTCGAATCACAACGTCCGGGTCAGCAGACGGTCGTCGTCGCGAGTTCGGCCTTGTCGAGCGTCTATTCGTTCCCCACATCGCCGGTGCGCGAGGCCCATCTCGGGCACCAACTCGCATGGTTCGGGCGCGAACGCACGCGAGCGACTCGTCTCGATGCCGCCCGGGCCGCCGAGAAGTTTCCGGTGGCCACTGCACTCGACCCCGACTTCGAACGCAGGTCTCTGGCGCCTCTCGTCGACAAATGGAACGACGCGCCCCGACCCGATCGGGTCCGACTCGGCAAGAGCCATGCGTCGGCCATCACCAAGATTCTGAGTGCCGAACTCGAGCGCCGTCACGATCTCGTGGTCGATGCCATTGGGCTCCTTCGTCGCGACACCCGTCGACCCAATTCGGGACTACGTGATCTCGTGCGGATCGGGCGTGAGAGCTTCAGCAAGATCTGGTGGGACAACGTCCTGAAATCGATGGCCGACGATCCCGATGCTCCGGCGTATTGGCCCGGCTTGTGGGGTGACGTCACCGCGGGGTCGGCGGCCTTCGCCTATCACTCGCGATCGGCGGCCGCCGCCGAAGCCCGGCAGATCCTCGTGCACGGCGACCGCGCACTACAGGAAGAAGAGTTGCTCGCCGGCCACGGTCTGCGCATCACCGTCACTGGTATTGCGGGTCGCGGCTCCACCTGGAACGCCTCGTTCGATTTCCCCGAAATTCCGTCGCTCAAATCGGGTGGGTCCCTCTCCATCGCCGGCGCCGCCACCCATTCATCGAAGTCGTCGTTGAAGATCGCCGACTTCGACCTCGATGCGCGCACCATCGTCCTGCAACCCAAATGGTCGGCGGCCCGGAGCGCACTCGGCGCCCTGGGGATGTCGAGTGACGATCAACGATGGGTGGGAAAGGTTCTCGTCCTCGTGGACGACTTCCCACCTGACCTGACGGCCCGTCTGGCTGGTCGGGCCGCCAAGCGTTCGGCACACGACTTCGATCCGCTGGCGTTGTTCAAACGAGAACGAGATCCCGAACCGCAAGAACCGGCCGACACATGACACGCACCGAAATCGAGACAACCCCCGGCACTGCTTCCGACGTCGTCGCGGCGTTGAAGTCGTTCATCGCGTCCGGAACCAACATCGCGATCGTCAAGGCGCCACCCGGGTCCGGCAAGACCTACACCCTCGTCGAATCCCTCGATTCGGCGATCGCGAAACGGCTCCGGATTCTGGTTGCCGCGCAGACCAACAATCAGGTCGACGAGATCTGTCTGCGTATCGCCGAGCGCTATCCGGTGCGGGCCGGGGAACGTCGGGTCATTCGCTTCTCGTCGAGTGGCTACGAGGTCCCGGCCGGAACCGGTGAGGAATTCGATCAGAAGGTCGAGATCGTCGAATCGAAGGGTGCACTTCCCGATGGCCCGTGCGTCGTCGTGAGCACCGTCGCCAAACTCGCGCTCACCGACTTCGCGAATTCGTTCGATCTGCTCTATGTCGACGAGGCATGGCAGATGGCGTGGGCCGACTTCCTCCCGCTACGTCACGTCGCCGACCGATACATCCTGATCGGAGACCCGGGGCAGATCCCGCCCACCGTGGCCATCGAAGTCGACCGATGGGAGGCCACACCGTTCCCACCGCACGCACCGGCCCCCGACCTGCTGTTGCGCAACGAGCAACTCGATCCCTTTCGGACCGAGTTCCGACTGCCGATGTGTCGTCGCCTGCCCCACGACTCGGTCGCCCTCGTCAACTCGTTCTACGACTTCGAGTTCGGCGCCGTGGCCGCACCGGGGGAGCGGTTCCTGCGCCCGGCATCGCTCGAAAGTCTTCGGGTGGACGGCCGCCGTGCGCAATCGTCGCAGACGTCGCAGTCGTTGCAGGCATCGCGAGTCGACGCCGCTCTCGCCCGCATGTGGGCGACTGAAACTCCGTGGACGACCGCGATGATCTCTCACCCCACACCCGAGACCGGCCTGCCGGTCGGAACCGACACCGAACTCGCCGCTGTGGTCGTGGACGTGATCCGGCGTCTGCTCGAAATCGAATGCGTCGTCTCCACGGAACCATCGGAGGCCGCGAACCCCCGCCGACTCTTGGCGAGCGACATCGGGGTGGTATCCACGCACAACCTCATGAACGCGGCCATCAATCAGCGTCTGCTCGCGGTCAAGAAGTCGTTCCGGGAGATTCGCGTCACCACTCCCGAACGCTGGCAGGGTCTGGAGAAGCCGGTGATGATCGCGGTTCATCCGCTCTCGGGTGTCATGGCTCCCTCCGAGTTCGATCTCGAGACCGGCCGACTGTGCGTGATGGCGTCCCGCCATCAGGCGGCATGTCTGTTCGTCACCCGCGACCACATCGGCCGCACACTCGATCGCCACCTACCTGCGGCCACCCAGGCTCTCGGGGGTGCCGACATCACGGGTCGCGGACACGACGTCCATCGCGACTTCATCGACTATCACGAAGAAAGGAATCTCGTTGTCTGAACCGACGCTCGAGAACTCGGCGATCATTCCGTCTGGAGCCACTGGCGACGGTCGCTTCACACACGATTGCGCGCATCGTGTGGTCAACGATCGCAACGCCGAGTACGACCCCCTCGATCGCGTTCCTCCCTCACCACTCGTCGAGATGTTGATGGAAAAGGGCCGCGAACACGAGAACGCGGTCTTCGAGCAACTCGAGATCATCCACGATGTCGTGAGAATCTCGTCGTTCGGCTCCTTCGACGAACGGGTCGCGGCCACCGCCGACAAGATGCGTCGCGGGGAGAAGGTCATTCTTGGTGGAGCTCTGCCCGATGTCGACGGTCGCTCGGGGCGACCCGACGTGCTGCTGCGGGTGGATTCCCCGAGTTCACTCGGTGCGTGGTCGTACGTGCCCTGCGACGTGAAGAGCCACGACGCTTTCGACGGGGAGAGCAAAGCACGCGAGTGGTTGATCGGATCGCTCTCCATGCCACTGCTCCACGAAGCTGACGCCTGCCCAATGGTGGGTAAACCCGTCAAGAACGACTCGCTTCAGCTCGCTCATTACTGGCGGATGCTCGAAGAGCTCGGTCTTGCTCCGAGTAGCCCAGAGACCGGCCCAGAGTCCGGGCCAGTGGGTGCGATCATCGACAAGAACCAGCTCGTGGTGTGGCGCCGGCTCGATGACGCGTTGTGGCGTCACGAAGACCCGTGGTCGGGCGCGGTCGCCGATCGCTCGGCGCTCTCGATCCTCGATCTCGAATGGAATTACCGGTGGTCGGCGATCAACGCCATGCTTGACGGCCAACCGTGCACTGAACCGTTGTGGTACTCGGCGTGTGGAACCTGTGAGTGGAAGAACGTCTGCTACTCCGAACTCGAGGCCGATCAGCACGTTTCGCTCATCGCCGGCGTCACCCGCGACACCACCAAGCGCTTGGCGGCTATCGGCGTACGCACGATGCCCCAACTTGCGGCTCTCGACATCCGGACCGCGGAAGTCGTGGTCGCCACCCACGGCTCTTGCAATCTCGCCGAACTCGTCGATCGCACGAACGAGTTCTCTTCTACCGATGAACCCGTGGGAGTTCTCTTCACGGCCCGCCAGACCAAGGGCCCGAATGCACTGGCCGCGGCCGGTATTCGCACCCTTGCCGACTTGCTCGCTCTCGATCAGGACCTGATTCGCATCAAGTCGTCGACCGACCTCGTGCGGGCGATCGACGCGGCCCGGGTTCGGCTTCACCCGGATGGGCTGCCCCATCTTCCGCGTGGTGTCGCCCGACAGGACGTCGTCGTCCCTCGCGCCGAAATCGAAGTCGACGTCGACATGGAGAACTCCGACGAGGTCTACCTCTGGGGCACGTTCACGTCGATGAATGACGGTGTCTCTCTGCCTCCTGGTTTCGCCGCGGGCTACCTCCCGTTTCATTATCTGAATGTCGCGGACGACCTGAATGCTTCGAGTGGCAAGACCGGAGCACGTCCCGTCGAAGGGATTCGAACCGAAGCCGACGTATTCGCCGATTGGTGGGAATGGATGCACCGACTCATCGTCGCCGCGGGGGAGCAGGGCAGAACCGTCAAGTTCTACTGCTACACCGATGCGGAGTATCGCAAGATGCGCGAGGTCGTGAATCGTTGGCCCACCGATCCTCGCTTGCCTTCGCTCGACGAGATCGACGACTTCGTCCGGTCGGAGCATTGGGTCGATCTGAAGAAGACCGTGGAGGCATTCATCTGGCCGACCGATTCCATGGGCCTCAAGTCCGTGGCTCCGCTCGCTGGTTTCGAGTGGCGGGCCGAGGATGCCGGTGGTGACAACTCGATGTTGTGGTTCGAGATCGCGGTGTCCGATCCCGACGTCGGCCGACGGCACGCAATGGCCCGCAAGTTGCTCGAGTACAACGAGGACGACGTTCAGGCCACGAAGGTGCTGCGCAACTGGCTCGATGACGGGCTTCAGTCCCGTGGTTTCACCATCGGAAACGTGAGCGAACTCGACGGGTAGATCACGAACGGGTCGTGATTTACCGGCCCACCACGAGCGTGACGAGTCCCGAAACGATCAGGGCCGAGCACAGGATGCGACGCATCCCGCTCTTCTCTCTGAGTACGCGCCAGCCGAGGAACGTCGCGAAGACAACACTCGATTCGCGCAGTGCGGTCACGTAACCGACGGGCGCCCGACGTACGGCGAGCAGGACCATCCAGTACGTCACGAGTGACGCGGCACCGGTCATCACGTATTGCTTCCAGTTGCCTCCGACCGACCCGATCATCTCGCGCCAACGTCGTCGGTACAGGCCCTGGATCGTCGTGCCGATACCGCCGGTGACGAAGATCGACATCGCGTAGGCACTACCCACGGTCGAGCGCGAACCCTTGCTGTCGACCACGGTGTAAGCGCCGATCAGACTGGCGACGATGAGTGCCGGCCACACATGAGCCCAGTCGACGTGTCCGGAAAGAATCGACAACCCCAGTACCACGATGACGATTCCGATGATCGACACCGGTGTCAGATGGTCGTTCAAGAAGACGACACCACCGATCGCCGCGACGAGCGCCCCACCACCACGAGCGATCGGGTAGGTCACACTGAAATCGGCGATCTCGTAGGTCCGGGCGAGGCGCGCGATGTACACCGAGTGGATGAATCCGCTGAGCGCCGCCCAGCCCCAGGCCGACCAGCCGAGGTCGCCCTGCATCGTGGCCACGAGTGCATAAGGGAGGCCGATCAATCCGCCGGCGGTGAACAGTCCCCACAACGCGAGCCAACGATCACCCGATTGTTTGACCGCCAGGTTCCATCCGGCGTGCAGGACGGCCGCGCCCAAAGCGAGAGTGGTGGCGACGAGCATGCGCGGGCGAGCCTAGGTGTGTCAGGTATCTCGGGCGGGCATCTCTGACGGCGACCCTGTTGGTCACCCCTTCGGTCACGAGCCCCTTTTTGGAGGGCTAAGTTCACCTCGTGCCTCCCCGTTCGAACCGTGTCGAACACACCGAGACCGATGAGCGGGCTCAGGATCTTCTGCGGTCGATCGGTTTTTCCACCTACGAATCGCGTTGTTACATCGCCTTGATCGGCGCGGCCTCACCCATGAACGGGTACGAAGTCGCCAAGATCAGCGGTGTCCCGCGGTCCGCGGTGTACGAGTCGTTGCAGAAAATCGTCGCGCGAGGGGCGGCCATGATGGTCGCCGGCGCCGCCGAAGGCGCGAGCGCATTCGTGGCTCTGCCGGTCGAGGCCTTCGTCGACCGTCTCCGAAATCAGTTGTCGGGGACTCTCGATGGGTTGGCATCGGTCCTGCCGAGTATGAGTACTGCCCGTAGTTCATCGGTGGTCGCGAGGCTCACTGGGCGACCGAAGGTTCTCGAACGTTTCATCGCGGTCATGGAGACGGCCCAGGAGCATTGCCTGATGTCGATTTGGCCGAGTGGGGCGTACGAAGTTCGTGACACCGCCGCGCGCCTCGTCGCGCAGGGAGTGGAAGTCACCTCCGTGATCAGGGGTGATTTTCCGGATTTCCCCGGGGACTCCCATCCTCACGCCTTTGGCGATCCGGACGATCTCCGTCAGATTCTCGGCTGTCTCTTCTACGTCGTGGTTGCCGACCGGTCGGAAGCATTGATCGGAGTCCGCGAGGGTGGTCAGACGTGGGGTTTCTGGAGTGACGATCGCGCGGTCGTCACACTTGCCCAGAAGTTCGTCCTCAAGGATCTGGTAATTCAAGAACTCGGTTCGGCCCTCGCGAAGGCCGGTGCCGTCGACGAGTACGAACGAATCCTCCGCGAGCATCACGAGCGATTGGGCGCCTTCGTCGGCGGATTCGGTGGTGCGCCTCGTCGGACCGAGAATCACTCGCCGACCAGCAGCGTTCCCCAAACCCGTAAACGCCGTAGCGTGTAGGGCATGACGTCCGGAATCGACGGCCCCATCGGCATGTTCGACTCCGGTTTCGGGGGACTCACGGTCGCCCGAGCAGTCATCGATCTCCTCCCCGGCGAAGACCTCGTGTACATCGGTGACACCGGCCGCTATCCCTTCGGTGACAAGCCACTCGACGAGGTTCGGCGATACGCACGTGAACTCGCATGGAGTCTGGTGCACGACTTCGGGGCCAAAGCATTGGTGGTTGCGTGCAACACCGCGGCCGCGGCCCTGCCGGTGCACGAACTCGAATCCGAGCTGGCGGCCGATGGTCTCGACATCCCCGTCATCGGCGTGATCGATCCGGGTTCGCAGGCACTGGTGCGCGCCACGCGGTCGGGTTCGGTCGGTGTCATCGGAACCATCGGCACCATCAACTCGGGTGCGTACGACCTCGCGGTCGCCCGCGCTGCGTACGGTGCCACGATCGATCTCACCAGCGCCGCGTGCCCCGGGTTCGTCGAGTTCGTGGAGCGCGGCCGAACGTCGGGTCCCGAAGTGACGTTGCTCGCCGAGCGACTACTCGCCCCGATTCGCGAGGCCAAGGTCGACGCGCTATTGCTCGGCTGCACTCATTATCCGTTCCTCGCACGCGTGATCAGCGAAGTGCTCGGTGACAACGTGATGCTCGTCTCGTCGGCCGATGAAACGGCCTTCGCCCTGCGCGATCTGCTCGAAGCGGGCGGTCGTCGACGTGACCGGACCGAGGGCGGTACGGCACGGTTCTTGTCGAGCGGCGACGTGATGTGGTTCGAGAACCTCGGCCGCCGACTTCTCGGCCCCGAACTCTGCGGCGCCGAGGTCTGGTCGGGCGGATCGCCCGGTCCCGAGAACTGATCGACGTCCCCACCCGTACCGAGCCGATCCGAAGCGACCCCTACCCACAGGAGCAACCATGTCCGGAAGCAGTAACTCGACGAAGAACTTGGGCGCAGGAGGTCGTCGTCACGACGGACGTCTTCACGACGAACTCCGACCGATTTCGTTCGAGCGCGATTTCACCGAGATGGCTGCGGGCAGTGTGCTCGTCACCTTCGGTCGGACCCGCGTGCTGTGCACGGCGAGTATCGACGAAGACGTGCCGCGTTGGATGAAGGGGAGTGGCAAGGGTTGGGTGACCGCCGAGTACTCGATGCTCCCGGGCTCGTCGCCCGAGCGAGTCGATCGCGAAGCGGCCAAGGGCAAGCAGAGCGGTCGCACGGTCGAGATCCAGCGTCTCATCGGTCGCAGCTTGCGGGCGGCCTGCGACATGGTCGCCCTCGGAGAACGCCAGGTCGTGGTCGACTGCGACGTTCTGCAGGCCGATGGCGGAACCCGCACCGCGAGCATCTGCGGTGGTTATCTGGCCCTGCACGACGCACTCACTCGGTTGGTCCAGAACGGTGCGATTACTCGTCACCCTCTGCATTCACTCTGCTCGGCGGTCAGCGTGGGCATCGTGGGTGGGGCGCCGGTCATCGATCTGCCCTATGTGGAAGACAGCGGCGCCGAAGTCGACATGAACGTGGTGATGTTGCGCGGCAAAGAGGATCGGATCGGCCGTTTCGTGGAGGTCCAGGGCACGGCCGAGGGGATGTCCTTCACACGCGGAGAACTCGACACGCTGCTGGGCCTGGCCGAGAACGGCCTTCAACAAGTGTTCGAACTCCAATCCGAGATGATCGCTGTCGATCCGGTTCGGCGGCCGATCAGCCGTTGAGTTCTCCTCTCGTCCTCGTCTGCGCGTCGGCCAATCCCGACAAGGTGGCCGAGATCGCACAGATCCTGGCCGTACCGTCGCAGGAGGGTTCGTCGCCACTCGTGGATCTGTTGCCGCGTCCGGTCGAGGTTCCCGATGTGGTGGAGGACGCGCCGACGCTCGAAGGCAATGCCCGCCTCAAAGCAAACGCGATTCTGACGGCCTCCGGTCGGGCCGCGGTCGCCGACGACACCGGATTGTTCGTCGACGCGCTGCCCGGTGAACTCGGAGTTCGGACGGCTCGATACGCGAGTGATCGACCCGAGCACGCCGCCGATCCCTACGGCGCGAACCGGCGAAAACTCCTCGACTCCCTGAAGCACGCCGGATGCACCGACGAGGCGACTCGACGGGCCCGATTCGTGACCTTGGTGATGGTGTGCTGGCCCGATGGTCGCGAGACGGTCGTCGAAGGTGTGTGCGAGGGTGTCATCGCCATGAGTGAACGCGGGGCGCGAGGATTCGGCTTCGATCCGTTGTTCATCCCGAACGAGGGCGACGGGCGGACCTTCGCCGAGATGTCCGACGACGAGAAGAACGATCTCTCCCATCGTGGGCGGGCATTTCGGAACTTGCTGTCGGTCTTGTCGACTTCAGGGCCTGCTTGAACGAACTTCGTCGACCGGCGATCAGGTGGTCGACGTCACCAACCGCGCAGGTCGACCGGCCAGCGTTCGAGTACTTCGGCCTCGGCACTCCGGCTCACGTCGTCGACCAACCACATGTCGGCGTGCATGGCAACGGTCGGGTCCACGTGCGCCGGGGTCACGAACACACGGTCACCCACCTCGGTGTCGGACAGGCCGCTGAACGTGATGTGTTCGTCGCTGCAGAACCACACCGTCGCGCCGTCGATGGTTGGATTCCCGTGGTCCATACCGAGTGATTTGAGTCCCACGTCGATCACCGACCAATCAGGTGATCGTGAGATCACCGTGCCGACCACGTAGAGCGATTGAGTGAAGGGCAGACCGAGTGCGCCGTAGTGTGAGTCCATGAGCGCGTAGCTCCCGGCCTGCACCTCGTTGACCCGCGCGAGAACAGGGTCGTCCGGATCGTAAAGATCGAACGTGCCGGTGCCGCCGGCCGACACGATGGAAGCCGTGTCACCGGCTATGGCGAGGACGTCGTCGGCGCAGGCGACGAGCAAAGCCATCGATTCCCTGACTTTGGCCGCTTTCTGACTGCGATCCGGAAGGGCCATGAGGTGTCCCTCATATCCCATGACCCCACGAACCGCGAGTCCGACGTCGAGGGCACGATTGGTGAGTTCCACGACCGATTCGGGAGCCGCGCCACAACGCGGCAAACCGACGTTCACGTCGATCAGAACGTGACGAATACCGGCCGCGCGAGCGGCCTCGATGGTCGCGACGCTGTCGACGGCAACGGTCACCATGATTCCCGTCGCGGCCTCGACGTCGCTCATGGCGCGCAAGCGTCTCGGATCGACGGTTTCATTGGCCAGAAGGAGATCGGTGCCGACTCCCGCTTCGGCCATGCCGACCACTTCGCGCGGCGTCGCGCACGTGAACGAGTGATGTCCCATCTCTTCTTGTCGGGTGGCGAGCGACGTGCACTTGTGCGCCTTGACATGAGGCCTCATGGTGAGCCCGGGACGCGCGTCGGCCATGGTGGCCAGATTCGTCTCGAACCGGTGGCGATCGACGACCAATGCCGGCGTCGGTAGGTCGCCCACGCGTCTCGGTGCGGTCGAGAGGGATGTGTAGTCGTTCACGGGTGGTCGCTCGCCGCGTCGTGTGCCGGAGTGAGTGCCGGAGTGAGTTCCGGAGTGAGTTCCGGAGTGAGTGTATGAGTCATGTTGATCTGGTGCGGGCGGAGGGACTTGAACCCACACCCCTTTCGGGACAGGAACCTA
>SYCI01000037.1 GCA_005787035.1 Actinomycetota bacterium
ATCTTTCCGGAGATGTGCGCCAGAACCTTGTGGCCGTTCTCGAGTTCGACCCGGAACATTGCGTTCGGGAGTGATTCGAGGATCGTGCCTTCCAAGAGAATGGCGTCGTCTTTGGGTTTTGCCAGAACTGCCTCCTCGGCGGTCGTTATGCGATGACTGACTGATGCGCGGTCGGCGACCGGCTTCAGGGCCGACTGGCAAGGCTACCGCCCTGCTCAGGCGTCACCACCGGGCCCGATATCCAAATGTCAAGCACCATCCGTACCGGTTCGGCGGGGCCCGGACCGGGCCGAGCCGACTCGTCCGAACCGGTCACCGGGCCCGCCGGGCGGACTCGATGGCGGTCGTCAGGCGCTGGAACACGGCGTCGGGACTGGCGGTTCCGTCCACGACCGTGAGCCGACCCCGAGATCCGTAGTACTCGAGGAGCGGGGCGGTCTGGGTCTCGTACAGATCGAGGCGGCGGTTGACCGACTCCTCGGAATCGTCGTCGCGCTGGACCACGTCTCCCCCGCAGAGGTCGCACGTCCAGGGATGGCGCTCCCGGCCCGAGGCCGTGTAGTTGGTGCCGCAGTCCCGGCAGACCCGGCGCGCCGAGATCCGGGCCAGGACCAGATCGCGCGGCACGTCGAGATCGATCACGGCGTCGATCGGGAGTTCGGCCGTGATGCCGTCGAGGGCCTCGGCCTGGGTCACGGTTCGGGGGAATCCGTCGAGGATGTAGCCCCGGCCGCGGGCGTCCTCTTGGTCGAGACGAGTGCGCACCAACTCGATCATGATCTCGTCACCCACCAGCCGACCAGACTCGATGACCTGCTTGGCCATCTGGCCGAGTTCGGTCCCCTCGCGCACGGCGGCGCGCAACATGTCGCCGGTGGAGATGTGAGGAACCACGTAGTGCCGCGACATGCGCTGGCACTGTGTTCCCTTCCCGGCGCCTTGGCGACCGATGATGATGAGCCGGACGCCCGAGATCATGGGTCAGCCCCGGCGTGCAACCCGACGCCGGTCGAGCGTCACTTCAGGAATCCCTCGTAGTTGCGCAGCATCAACTGGCTGTCGACCTGACGCATCAGTTCGAGGGCCACGCCGACGGCGATCAACACGGTGGTTCCGGCGAAGGGGAACGAACGGACGTCACCGATCCAGAGGACGATGTACGGAAGGATCGCGATGAAGGCCACGAACAACGCGCCTGGAAGGGTGATGCGGTTGACGACCTTGCCGAGGAAGCGCTCGGTCTGCGGTCCGGGACGGATACCCGGAATGAAGCCACCCTGTCGACGGATCTGATCGGCCTGACGCATCGGGTCGAAGGCGATCGAGTTGTAGAAGTAGGCGAAGGCGACGATCAGTAGCGCGAACGTCACGATGTAGAGCAAACCTTGTGACGACACGAGATTGCGGTCGACCCAACTCGTGATGCTCGCTCGCCAACCGGTGTCGTTGCCGATGACGTTGGTGACGAGCACCGGGAGCAGAAGAAGCGAACTCGCGAAGATGATCGGAACCACACCGGACTGGTTGACCTTGAGCGGAATGTAGGTGCTCTGTCCGCCGTACATGCGCCGGCCGACCACGCGCTTGGCGAACTGCACCGGAATACGACGCTGGCCGAGTTCGACTCGGACGACGGCAACGAGGATGCCGATCGAGATGGCCACCAGGAAACCGAAGACGACCCACTTCTTGCTCTGCAGGATCGAGTAATAGCTGAACGGAAGTCCGCTCACGACCGATGCGAAGATGAGAATGCTCATGCCGTTGCCGATACCGCGCTGGCTGATGATCTCGCCCATCCACATGAGGAGCGCGGTGCCGGCGACCAGCGTGATGATCACGAGCGGCCCGCGCGGCCACATACCGTCGGGCAGAAGCACGATGTCGGGGGCGTTGGCTGAAGCATTGAAGAACGCCGAACCCCGACCCTGGCCGAAGATGAACGTCAGACCGGCAGCCTGCAACAACGCGATCACCATGGCCACGTAGCGCGTCCATTGGGTGATCTTGCGCTGACCGACCGCGCCCTCCTGCTGCCATTGCTCGAGCTTGGGGATCACCACGGTGAGCACCTGCATGATGATGCTCGAGGTGATGTACGGCATGATGCCGAGCGCGAAGATCGCGAAGCTCGAGAATGCGCCACCCGAGAAGAGGTTCAGGAAGCCGAGGGCACCCTGCTGACGCGCCGACTCGCGGAGCTGACGTACGGCCTGATCGTCGATACCAGGCACGCGGATGTGGGTGCCGAGGCGGTACAGGATGATCATGAGCACCGTGAAGAGGATCTTGTTCCGAAGGTCGGAGACCTTGAACATGTTCTTCAGGTTCGACAGCACGAAGGCTCCTCGAGTTGGTGGGAGTCGGACGACTCAGCGGTTGGTGAACTGGTTGCCCTGGGCCGCCGGGCGGACCTTGTAGGGCAACGGAATGATTGTGACCGATCCACCGGCCGCTTCGATGGCAGCCTGCGCGGCCTTCGAGACGGCGTGGGCCGACACATTCACCTTGCGAGTGACCTCACCGCGGGCGAGAACCTTGACGAGCGCGCCCTTGTGGAGCACGCCGCGGGTCGACAGGACCTCGGGGGTCACGTCGGTCTCGGCGAGTGAGTTGATGGTGTCGAGGTTGACGGCCTGGTACTCGATGCGGAAGGGGTTGTTGAAGCCCTTCAACTTCGGCACGCGCTGCTTGAGGGGCATCTGACCACCTTCGAAGCCGCGGGCGACCTTGCCGCGACCACGCGAGTGCTGACCCTTGGTTCCGCGGCCGGCGGTCTTACCGCCCTTGCCGCCGATACCACGGGCGAGCCGCTTCTTGCGGTGCGTGGATCCGGGTGCGGGTGAGAGTTCGTCGACGCGCATGGTCAGTTCTCCTTCGAGCCCGTCGAAGTGGTGACTTCGAGAAGGTGCGGAACGCGGGCGATCATGCCGCGGATCTCCGGACGGTCGGGCAATGTGTTGGTCTGTCCGATGCGACCGAGACCGAGGGCGCGGAGGGTTCCGCGGGCCTTGGGCTTGGCGTGAGCACCGGACTTGATCTGCTTGACGATGATGGTTCCGGACATGATCAGTGAGCCTCTCCTGCGGCGACCGCGCGCTTGCGATCGGTGTAGGCCTTGAGAAGTCCCTTCGGAACGAAGCTGTCGGCGGGGATGCCGCGGCGAGCCGCGACCTCGTCGGGACGCTGCAGCGCCTTCAGACCTTCGATGGTCGCGCGAGCGACGTTGATGGCATTCGACGAACCGAGCGACTTGCACAGCACGTCGTGGATGCCGGCTTCTTCGAGGATGACGCGAGCAGCGCCACCGGCGATGACTCCGGTACCGGGGGCCGCGGGCTTCAACATCACACGGCCGGCACCGAGGATGCCGATGATCGGGTGCGTGATGGTGCTGCCGGCGAGCGGGACGTCGAACATGTTGCGCTTCGCGTCCTCGGTCCCCTTCTGAATGGCCAACGGAACTTCCTTGGCCTTTCCGTAACCGAGTCCGACGCGACCGTTTCCATCGCCGACCACCACGAGTGCGGTGAACGAGAAACGACGACCGCCCTTGACGAC
>SYCI01000038.1 GCA_005787035.1 Actinomycetota bacterium
GAGCGCGTCGACCACACGGCCGAGCACACCGTCACCCGACGGGATCGACAGAATCTGGCCGGTTGCCTTCACGGTCTGGCCTTCTTCGATCGAGTCGGAGTCTCCGAGCACCACGGCGCCGATGGAATCCTCATCGAGGTTCAGGGCGAGGCCCTTGGTGCCGTCTTCGAACTCGAGCAACTCGTTCACGGCGCAATCGGGCAGACCCGACACGCGCGCAATACCGTCACCGACTTCGGTCACCCGACCGACGGTGCGAGCCTCGAGCGAAGGCGTGAAGCCCTCGAGGTTCTTCTTGATCGCCGATGCGATATCGGCTGCTGAGAGTGTGAGCTCTGCCATGTGATTCTCTTTTCGTGACTTCTAGAGCCGGCTCTTGACGTTGTCGAGACGAGTACGAACGCTGCCGTCGATGACCGTGTCGCCCACGGTGGCCACCAAGCCACCGAGCACGCTCGGATCGACGACGACCTTCAGATTGAGTTCCTTACCGGTGGCGTTGGTGAGCGCCGCCTTGAGACGAGCCTGCTGATCGGCGCTCAGCGACACTGCGCTGCGCACTTCGGCGACTTCGAGCTTCTTCGCGCTCGAGGCCCGCTGCACGAGCTTGTCGATGATCGCCGGCAGATCGCGGCCCCGACCCGAACCCACCACCATGCCGATGAGCTGGGTGGTGGTTGCGGTGGCCTTACCGCCGAGCAACGACTCGACCACGGCCTGACGCTTGTCGGCCGGAATCTGCTCGTCGGTCAGGGTGTTGCGGAGTTGATCGCTCGACTCGAACGAGCGAGCGAAACGGAAGAGTTCGTCCTCGACCTCGTCGAGAGTTCCCTCGGCGCGAGCGATCTCGAAGAGCGCCCGGGCGTAACCGTCGATACGTGCGTCGCTCATCGGGATGCACCCACCTTTGCGATGAAGTTCTCCACCAGCGACTGCTGAGTGGCGTCGTCGAGAACCGAAGCGATCACCCGATCGGTGGCCACCGTGGCCAGACGACCGATCTCGGTACGGAGTTCGTCGCTGCCACGGGCAGCCGCCGCCGCCACATCGGCATCGGCCTT
Organism: Actinomycetota bacterium; assembly: GCA_005787035.1. Classification (GTDB taxonomy): domain Bacteria; phylum Actinomycetota; class Acidimicrobiia; order Acidimicrobiales; family Ilumatobacteraceae; genus Casp-actino8. The sequence goes on from SYCI01000038.1 coordinate 1,062, forward strand.
GGCCTCCATGTCGGAGATCTCGGCGGTGAGACGAGCCCGACCATCGGCGAGCAACGCGTCGGCCTGCGCCTTGGCGTCGGCCAACAAGCGGGCCTTTTCACTCGCGATGTCGCCGAGCGCCTGACGGATCTTGCTCGCATCGGCTTGCGCCTGGGCGAGATCGTTCGACGACGAGTCGAGTTCTTTCTGGATGCGCTCGGTGCGAGCGGCCAGCGCCTTCTTGAACTGCGGCAGGGCGAACTTCACGAGCGCACCGATCACGAGCACCGAGGCGATACCGCCGTAGATGATCTCGGCGGTCTCGGGAAGGAGCCAGTGGTGGGTTTCGGCCGGATCGGCCGCCAATACGTTGACGAGGTTCATCAGCGGACTCCTGCACTCATGGCGTCGGAAACAGCACGGGAAACCGCAGCCGAGTCGGGTCGCTTACCGGTGGCGGCTTCCACCGCACTCGTCACCACATCGGACACCGCACTCTCGATCTGCCCACGCACCGCCGCCTTGGCCGCTTCGGCATCGCGCAGCGCCGCTTCGCGCTTGGCGTTGATGCGGGCGTTGGCCTCGGCGATCTTGGTCTGACGCTCCGACTCGAGAGTGGCCCGAGCCGCATCGACGACCTTGGCCGCTTCGGCCTTGGCCGACGCCACCGCGGCTTCGTACTGCGCCACTTCGCTGCGAGCCGACGAGCGCGCCGCATCGGCGTTCTCGTGACCCTCGCGGATCGAGTTGTAACGGGCGTCCATGCCCTTCTTCAGACGGGGGAAGAGGAAGAACCGCATGAGCAGCGCGAACACGATGAACGCGCCGGCTCCCCAGACGAGCTCTTTCATCTCGGGGATGATCGGGCTCGGCCCGGGGCCGCACTCGTTCGGATTCGCTTCCTCCGGTTCGAATGCACACTCTGCGGGATCGAAACTGTGTCCGTCTTCCGAATGGCCTTCTTCGCCTTCGCCGGAAACAAGTTTCACCCGCAGTGAGTCACCCGACTGGATGACGACGGCTGTCAGCACGTCAACTCCTTGTGGATTGGTTGATTGAAAAAAGTTGTTGGTCAGAGACCGATGAGGATGAACACCACGAAGCCGATGAGGGCGAGCGCTTCGGTGAAGGCGATACCCAAGAACATCGTGGTGCGGACCATGCCGGCGGCCTCGGGCTGACGGGCCATGGCCTCGACCGACTTACCGACGAGGTAGCCGATGCCGATGCCGGGTCCGATGGCGGCCAAGCCGTAGGCGAAACCGGCCGAACCAGCGGCCGATGCGGCCTTGGCTTCGTCACCCGTGAGAGCGGCGAGTGCAGCAAGTGCTTCCATTGTTGTTGTCTCCTATGTGCTGTTGTTAGAGAAATTGGGTCGATACGAAATGTGTTGACTGTTGCCTTGGCGACGCGATCAGTGCTCGGGGTGAGCCGCCCCGCCGATGTACACGGCGGTGAGGATCGTGAAGATGTAGGCCTGCAGGAAGGCGACGAGCACTTCGAAGCCGGTCAAGAAGATCAGCATGAAGAGCGGCAGAACGCCGACCGGGATGAGGCCCGGGTTGCCCTTGGCCTGGAACAGCGCCTCCGACAACAACGCGAACGTGACGAGCAGGATGTGACCGGCGAGCATGTTGGCGAAGAGTCGGACCGTGAGCGAGAACGGACGCACGAGGAACGTCGAGATGAACTCGATGGGCGTCACGAGGATGTAGAGCGCCTTGGGCACGCCGGGCGGGAAGAGCGAACTCTTCAGGTAACCGAGACCCTGATGCTTGAAGCCGGTACCGATGAACACCACCCACACGAGGAGCGAGAGGAACATCGGAAGCGCCATGCGTGCGGTGGCCGGCATCTGCAGGAACGGAATGATGCCCGGCACGTTGCAGAGATAGATGAACAAGAAGAGCGACATGAGGAACGGCGTCCAGCCGAGGCCGTCGCGACCCATGGTCTGCATGACGATGCCGTTCTCGATGAATTCCACGATCGACTCGGCGAAGTTGCGCACACCCTTGGGTGCGGTCTTGTGATCCTTGCTACCAGCGAGCAGGAAGATGATCGTGCCGATGAGAGCAGCGGCCACTGCGATGAGGGCGATCTTGTTGAAGCCGGGGAAGAGATCTTTCCAGCGGAGGATCTCGTTGATCGGCGGGAACTCGAGTGCGATCACGTTCGTTTCGTTCCTTCGGGCAGTGAGCGGGCGTTGTTGAGGTGTTCGGTCAGTTGGCGGGGCGGCGGGGTTTGAGCCCCGGGAATGCGAGCGATGCGGCTACGTAGCGCATCTCCCACACGAGGAGGCCTAGATGAGTCACGATGATTGTCAATCCGAGGGCAGTTAGTGAAATCCACGGGGCATCTCGGACAAGGATCACAGCAAGAAAAATGAGGCCGAGGCGGGCGAGGTAGCCGAAGAGGACGGCGCCCATCATGAGCCCGAGCGAGATCCGGGCCGTGAAGGCCACGAGTCCGGCGGCCAGAAGGAAGTTCACGAGCACCAGCGCCATGCCGTAGAGCGACGAGAACACGCCGTCGAGGCCGGCGAACACGGCACACACAGCCACGATCACTGGCGCGGCGTAGGCCCCGCGCTTCAGAATGTCGAGCGACACCGAGATCTCGGGGGCCTCACCCTCGAGGCGGGTGGTCATCGGGTCGGGGGTGGTCATGGTGCTCACCCGTTGCGTTCCTGCTGGTCAGGGGCTTGCGGGCTGGCTTGGTGGGCGCCGGCCGCGGCCTGGCGCTCGGCCTCGAGCTGCTTCATCCGGGCGTCGTAGGTGAACCACATCTTGGTGCCCTGGCCGAGAGCGGCGAAGATCACGAGGCCGATCATGAAGCCGGGCTGGGTGCCGAGCCAGGCGTCGAGGAGCCAGCCGAGTCCGAGGAAAACAGCCAGCGTGAGGGCCATTTCCATGCCCTGACCGAGGCCGGAATCGACCTGGCCACCGGGTGTGGGGCGCCGACCGCCGAGGGCCCCGACCACGCGCTGGGCTACCGGACGGCGAGCGCGGGCGGAGGAAGCGGAGAGGTCGGTCATGCGGGGCGTTCGTGACACGAGCGGCGGGGGGTAAGTCCGCTCGTGAAACTTCTCACAAACTAGTCGGCGTGGTCGGGTGCGGGCAATTCCCGGGTCACATCGGTGGATCCGACCGGGCTCGGCCCCTCCCCTTGGGTGGCCGGAGGTTCCTGGCGGCGGCGCCGGACCTCGGGATGCAGAACGGTGTAGAGGCTGAGGGCGATGGCCGCCGTGCCAATGGGGATGAGGCCAGTGCGCGAGTCGGTGAAGATCGGATACAGCACGAAGCCCGAGAGGATCGCCGTCCAGAGCCAGAGGATGAGCACGCTGCGCCGCTGGCCGTGACCGAGATTCATGAGCCGGTGATGCAGGTGGCCCTTGTCGGCGGTGGCGAAACCCTGACGCTTGGCGGCGCGGCGCACGATGGCGAACACGGTGTCGAAGATCGGCACGCCGAGGATGAAGAGCGGAATGAAGAGCGGCGCGAGGAAGAAGTACGTCTGGCCCGGTGTGTAGGCCTGCGAATCGGGATCGGCACGACCACCCACCACACTCGTCGACACCGCCATGAGCAAACCGAGGAAGAGCGCGCCGCTGTCGCCCATGAAGATCTTGGCCGGATTGAAGTTGTGCGGCAGGAAGCCCACGCACACGCCAAAGGCGATGATCGCGATGAGTGGGCCCACATTGGGCTGAATGAGGGCGCCGATGTCGTCGAGTTGCTGGCTGTACAGGAAGAACGCGGCGGCCGCGATGGCCACGATGCCGGCGGCCAAACCATCGAGTCCGTCGATGAGATTGACCGCTTGGCTCATGCCCATGAGCCACAGGATCGTGATGAGCGGAACCCAGTCGTTCGACAGCACGAACACATCGAGGAACGGCACGCGGAAGTAGAACATCGTCGCGCCGAACCACACGAGCACGAGACCGGCGATCACCGTGCCCGTGACCTTGGCCGGCGCGCTGATGTCGCGCACGTCATCGAGCAGACCGGTGGCGAAGATCACGAGGGCGGCGAGCAGCACACCGAAGGGTTCGGAGTTGTTGTCGAACACCAACGAGAACCGGCCCATGGTGCTGGCGAGCAGGAGCGCCACCGCGAAGCCGAGGAACATGGCGATGCCACCCACGTCGGGGGTGGGTTCGGTGTGCACGCGGCGCGCGTCGGGCATGACCACCCAACCCACACGGAACGCGAAGCGGGTGACGAAGGGCGTGGCGACGAAGGTGACTACTGCGGCGACGGCGCCGATGAACAGATAGCCAGCGGTGTCGGGCACACGTGGAGACTATTCCCGCTCGGTCGGGGCCACGGGCGAGCGGTGCCACCCGAGGTGACAGTGCCGGTGTTCTGGTGAGGGATTTTAACCCGGGGGGTGAAAATCCCGCACCAGAACACCAGGGTCAGGTGTTGGCGTAGGCGGGGAAACGGGCGCAGAGTTCGGCGACTTCGGCCCGAATAGCGGCCACCTTGGCTTCGTCGTTGCGGTGCCGGAGCGTGCGGGCGATGAGATCGGCGATCACCTTCATCTCGGACTCGCCCATGCCCTGCGTAGTGACCGACGGCGTTCCGATGCGCACACCGCTCGTCACGAACGGGCTGCGCGGATCGTCGGGCACGGTGTTCTTGTTCAGCGTGATGCCGGCGAGGTCGAGCACGGCCTGTGCTTCCTTACCAGTGACGTCGGCATCGAACGGACGCAGATCGACCACCATCAAGTGGCAATCAGTGCCGCCCGAGACGAGGCGGAAACCCTGATCGGCGAGCGCGTTTGCGAGCGCCGAGGCATTGGCCACCACTTGGTGCGCGTACTTCTTGAAACTTGGATCGGCGGCCTCGCGGAACGCGATGGCCTTACCGGCGATGGCGTGCTCGAGCGGACCGCCTTGCCAGCCGGGGAACACCGCCTTGTCGATGGCGGCGGCGTGCGCGGCCTTCGACAGGATGCAACCACCGCGCGGACCGCGCAGAGTCTTGTGCGTGGTGAACGTGACCACATCGGCGTGCGGAGTGGGGTTGGGGTAGGCGCCACCCGCGATGAGGCCCGCCAAGTGTGCGGCGTCGTAGAGGAAGAGCGCACCCACTTCGTCGGCGATGGCCTTGAACGGCTCGGCATCGATGCGACGCGGGTAGCTCGTGGTTCCGGTGACGATGAGTCGTGGCTTGTGCTCGTGGGCGAGATCGCGCACTTGATCCATGTCGATGCGCTCGTCGCCGGGCTTCACCTTGTACGGAATGAAGTTGTAGAGCTTGCCGCTCGCGTTCACCGGCGAACCGTGGGTGAGGTGTCCGCCGTGATCGAGGCTCAGGCCGAGCACCGTGTCGCCCTGATCGATGAGCGCCTGGTACGCGCACATGTTGGCGTTGGCGCCCGAGTGCGGCTGCACGTTGGCATGCTCGGCGCCGAAGAGCGACTTCACGCGCTCGATGGCGAGCGATTCGATCGAGTCGACCACTTGGTTGCCGCCGTAGTAGCGCTTGCCC
>SYCI01000039.1 GCA_005787035.1 Actinomycetota bacterium
CAAGCGCGCCGTCACCGATTCGGAGTCGGAGGTTCGATTCGATCGCGCGACCAAGCCGGGAGTGTCGAATCTGCTCGAGATCCTGGCCGCGTGCACCGGTCGCTCCCCCGAACAAGTCGCGTCGGGTTATTCGCAGTACGGACCCTTGAAGGTCGACGCCGGAGAGGCAGTGGTGGAAGCACTACGTCCGATCCGGAATCGCCACCGCGAACTCATGGGCGACCGCTCCGAACTGGCGCGCTTGTTGCGTATTGGCGCCGACAAGGCCCGACAGGTCGCCTCGCGTACCCTGCAGCGCGCCTACGACAACGTCGGGCTGCTACCGCTCGACTGAAGACAGGTCGGCTTCAGATGTCGTCGGCCATTCGAATCATTCGCGCCACCGGGTGGTCGGGGTCGGTCAGAATTTCCAAGGTCGTCGTCGTCGAACCGGCATCGCGACACAAGTGCGCACCGATTCGTTCGTGATCGTGATATCGACGCCAGCGGTCGGTGCGCGGCCCCAACACGGTTGCCAGAACCCTCTCGCCCGTCCCGAGATCGGAGTCGATCTTGCCGACGTCGTGCAACAGAGCTGCCGCGACTTCGTCGCGAATCGACGTGGGCCGCAAGTCGGCGAACCGCCGAGCGACGAGGATCGAATGACGACGATCCGGAGCTCTCATCCGACTCCAGAGATCGAATTCACCCGGGAGTAGCTGACCGCTCGTCCAGTCGAGATCTCGGGCACCGGGTGCACGACGCGACAACGATGACCACCACCTCTTGGCCAGGTGGCTCACCCGCCGATTCATCGACCCCTCGTGAGTCGGGCCCTCGGGTGGGCTTCGCGGTACTGCTCGAACAACTTCTCCTGGGACACCCGTGTATAGACCTGCGTCGTGGAGATCGATGCATGTCCGAGCATCTCCTGGACGATGCGCAGGTCGGCACCGTGGTCGAGCATGTGGGTCGCACACGAGTGACGGAGAACGTGAGGTGAGAGGTGTCCCTTCAGGCCGGCCCGCTCGCCGTGTCGAACCACCACCGCCCAAGCCGCTTGACGAGACAAACGTTGACCGCGGCGGTCCAGGAACACGGCTTCGGCATCGCCTCGTCGCGACCAACGAACCGGCACGAGGTCGTCCCGACCGGATTCGAGCCAGCGGTCCACGGCCCGCCGCGCACAACTACCCACCGGAACGAGCCGCTCCTTCGATCCCTTGCCGTAGAGCCGGACCATGCCGGATTCGAGATCGAGGTCTCCGATGGACAATCCACAGATCTCGGAAATTCGCGCGCCCGTCGCGTACAAGAGCTCGAGCAAGGCGCGATCTCGTAAGGCGAGCGCGTCCTCACCCACGACGGCATCGATCAGCCGCCCGACGTCTTCTTCACTCAAGGGCTTGGGAATCCCAGCCGGCACGCGAACTCCGTCCACATCGGCCGTCGGGTCGTCCTTGCGAAGACCTTCGGCGACCATGAAGCGGTGCAGGTTCCGAATCGCCGCCATCTGACGCGCCACCGAAGACGGTGCCGCGTCGCGACGACGCGATTGCACGAAGGCATCGATCTCCGCTGCACTGACCGTGGCCGGAGACTTTCGCTTCACGGCCAACCAGTTGCAGTATCCCGACAAGTCCCGCCGATAAGCGGCCACGGTGTTGGGTGAACGGCCACGCTCGGCCACGAGCCACGAGAGATAGTCGTCGACCTCGACGGGCGCCTGCTCGGGCCGTTCCGACGCCGAAGAAGTCGACATGTCAGCCCGACATCCGACGCGCCGCGAGCAGGAGGCCGATCACGGTCTTGGCATCCTCGATCGATCCGTCGCGGATCATCGCCAAACCGTCCTCGAGCGGAACCGACATCACGTCCATGTGTTCTTCTTCCGGGCCATGGGTCTCCCGAGCAACCGTTCGGAGTCGGCGTGCCGAATACACGTGCACCGTCGAGTCGGTCATGCCCGGCGCCGGCAGGAACACGTGCAACAACTCCCAGTCCGCAGCCTCGAGTCCTGCCTCCTCGCGCAGTTCGCGCTTCGCGGTGTCGAGGGGATCTTCGCCGGGGATGTCACGCATGCCCGCCGGAATCTCCACGACGACCCGGTCGACACTCGGCCGGTAATGGCCCAACAACACCACGTGCTCCGCGTCATCGAGGGCGACGATCGCGACGGCACCGGGCGAACGCACGACGTCGCGGGTGAACTCGGCACCGCTCGGGTCGACGAAGCGACCCACGACCACGTTCCAGATGTAACCCTCGTAGACCGGGTCGTCTCCGAGATGGCGAAAGTCGGCCGGGCTCACGCCTGACGTGATTCGACCGTCGAACGGTCGGCGCTCTCCGCTCGATGGCTGGCCCGGAAGTCGAGCGAGGCTCCGATGAGGTCGCGGAACAATGGATGCGGACGATCCGGCCGGGACTTGAACTCGGGATGGGCCTGAGTTCCGACCCAGAAAGGATGGTCGACGAGTTCGATGAACTCGACCAGTCGCTTATCGGGTGACGTGCCACTGCACAGGAATCCCGAGGACTCGAATCGCGCTCGGTACTGGCTGTTGAACTCGTAGCGGTGCCGGTGACGTTCGCTCACGACCGGCTCGCCGTAGGCGGCGGCCACCTTGCTTCCCGGCTGGAGTACTGCGTAGTAGGCGCCGAGACGCATCGTGCCGCCCTTGTCGGTCACGTCGCGCTGATCGTTCATGATGTCGATCACCGGATGTGTCGACGACGGATCGAATTCGGTCGAATGTGCGTCGGACATACCGAGGACATGACGCGCGAATTCGATCGTCATGACCTGCATGCCCAGACAGAGCCCGAGGCATGGCACTTTGTTCTCGCGCGCGTACTCGGCGGCGGCGATCTTGCCTTCCACCCCACGAACGCCGAAACCGCCCGGGATCACCATCCCATCGAGATCGGCGAGGCGTCCGGCCGCGAGGAGCCCTTCCACTTCCTCGGCCTGGATCCAGTCGATCTGCACCTTGGCGCCGTGATGAAAACCGGCATGCTTGATGCTCTCGACCACTGACAAGTACGCGTCCTGAAGTTCGACGTACTTGCCGATCAGCCCGATACGAACGGGCTTGGTCGCGTTCTCGACCTTGTGGACCACTTGCTCCCACGGTGCGAGATCGGGCTCGGCATCGATGCGCAGCACATCGCACACCACGGTGTCGAGACCTTCCTCGTGGAGAATGAGTGGCAACTCGTAGATGTTGCGTACGTCAGCGGCGTTGACCACCGCACGCTCGTCGACGTCGCACAGATTCGAGATCTTGCGCTTCAGACTCGGGCTCAGCGATTCCTCACTGCGACACACGATCACGTCGGGCTGGATACCACGGCTGCGGAGTTCGGTCACCGAGTGCTGGGTCGGTTTGGTCTTCTGCTCCCCCGACGGACCGATGAAAGGCACCAGAGTCACGTGGATGTAGCAGACGTTGTCGCGACCAGCTTCCTTGCGGAACTGCCGAATCGCTTCGAGAAAAGGAAGGATCTCGATGTCGCCGACGGTGCCACCGACCTCGGTGATGACCACATCCACGTCCTCGGTGGCCAACTTGCGGATGCGGCGACGGATCTCGTCGGTGA
>SYCI01000004.1 GCA_005787035.1 Actinomycetota bacterium
ACCATGGTGGCCACGGCCCGACGATCGATGGCGCGCCGCATCATCTTGCGGGCCGCCCGCAAGGCTCGCCGCTGATTGGGAGACACGCGCGAGCCCACGCGGCGATGTTAGGGGAGGGTGCTGGTCCGGAGCCGCGCGTCGACGCAGTCGTATGCTCGAAGTGATGGCCGATGGTCATCACCTGTCGATCCGAGGAGTCCGAGTGAGCGAGTCGAGCCAGCAGCTGGTGGTGCTCGGTCTCGGCTACGTGGGTCTGCCCCTCGTGCGCGAAGCCACACACCGTGGTGTGCCGGTGACCGGGTTCGATGTCTCCCCGGCGGTGGTCGGAGGGCTGAACGCCGGTCGGAGCCATGTGGACGACATCTCCGATGCCGAGGTGGCGGCCATGGTGCAGGTCGGCTTCACGGCCACCTCCGACCCCGCCTGTCTCGACACGGCCGATGTGGCGGTGATCTGCGTGCCCACACCGCTCGACGAGCGACGCGCTCCCGATCTGCGTGCGGTGGAGGCCGCCGCCCGCACGATCCGCGATCATCTCCGCCCTGGCATGCTCGTGGTGCTCGAGTCCACGTCGTACCCGGGGACCACCGACACCTTGGTGCGCGGCATCCTCGAGGAGTCGGGGATGGTGGCCGGGCGCGACTTCGCCCTCGCGTTCTCGCCCGAGCGCATCGATCCGGGCAACCCCACGTGGAACCTGCGCAACACACCCAAGATCGTGGGTGGGTTCACGCCCGCTTGCACCGAGCGCGCCGCCGAGTTCTACGCACTCCTCGTCGACACGGTGGTGCGCGCTCCCGGGCCGCGTGAAGCCGAGATGGCCAAGTTGCTCGAGAACACCTATCGGCACATCAACATCGCGCTGGTCAACGAAATGGCGGTGATCTCGCATCACTTGGGCGTCGACCTCTGGGCGGCCATCGACGCCGCGCGCACCAAACCCTTCGGGTTCTCGGCGTTCTATCCGGGGCCGGGTGTGGGTGGGCACTGCATCCCGATCGATCCCAACTACTTGTCGCATCAGGTGCGTGAACTCGGCTACGAGTTCCGGTTCGTGGAACTCGCACAAGACATCAGCGGACGCATGCCGGCTTACGTGGTGAGTCGTGTTCAGGCCTTGCTCGCCGCGCGACACCCCGAACCGGCCCGCGCCAGAGTCCTTCTGCTCGGCCTCACCTACAAAGCCGACATCGCGGACGATCGCGAAACACCGGCCCGAGACGTGGTGCGCGAACTCCGACGCGTCGGCCTCGACGCGGTGGGTCACGATCCGCACCTCGAGGGCTTCGTGGTCGACGGCCAACCCCTTACCTTGATCGCCGATCTCCAGGAAGCCCTGGTCGGTTGCGATGTGGCCGTGGTGCTGCAGTGGCATGCGGCGTTCGATCCGGCGCGCATCGCCGCCGGTGCGCCCTTGGTGTTCGACACGCGCGGACGTATGCACGGGCCCAACGTGGAACGCCTCTGAGGTCGGCTACCCCGTGAACGTCGTCGTCGTGACCGTGGCCCACCGGGGCGACGACGCCCGCATCGTGCACCGCCAGATCCGGTCACTCGCCGAGGCCGGGCATTCGGTGACCCTCATCGCCCCCGATCCGGGTGAAGAGTCGCGCCGACTCGACGCGCCGGGGGTGGAGCGCATCGTGATCGAGCGCGCGGTGGGTCGGCGGCGCGTGGCGAGTTGGTGGCAGGCGCGGCGGGTGTTGAGTCGCTTCGCGCGCGTGGCCGATGTGATCCTGATCCACGACCCCGAACTCATCTTGCCGGTGGGGCTCGGTCGTTGGCGACGTGCGGTGTTGGTGTGGGACGTGCACGAAGACTTCGTGGCGTCGGTGGGCGACCGACGCTGGTTGCCCCGGCCCGTTCGCCCGCTTGCACGAGTTGTGCTGCGTGGCGCGCAGTGGTTCGCCGAACGTCGCTTTCGCATCGTGCTGGCCGAGCACTCGTACGGCGCGCGGTTCTCCGGCGCGCCGGTGGTACCCAACAGCACGTGGGTCACACCTGCGCCGCATGCGCTTCAAGCGCCGGCGCGCGTGGTGTACGTGGGGCGAGTGTCCACCGGTCGCGGGGCGGCGGCGCTGGTGTCGCTCGGCGATGAACTCACCGCCCGCGGTGGACCGCGTGTGGTGGTGATCGGTGCCGCCGATCGCAACGTGGAAGCGATCATGCGCGACGCGCAGGATCGCGGCGCGATCGATTTTCGCGGACCGCTCGCCAATCCCGAAGCCATGCGTGAAGTCGAGGGCGCGGTGGCCGGGCTGTCGTTGCTGCTCGACGAACCCAACTACCGCCATTCGCAGCCCACCAAGGTGATGGAGTACCTCGCGCACGGCACGCCCGTGATCACCACGCCGCTTCCACTCGCCGCCGAACTCGTGGGAACCAGTGGTGGCGGAGTAGTGACGCGCACATGGAGTGGCCCCGATCTTGTCGCTGAAGTGGCCGACGCCGTCATGGCGTATGCGGCCAGTCCGACTCTGCGCGATCAGCACGGCACGGCCGGCTGGCGCCACGTGAAGAGTCATCTCGACTGGAACTCCGATGGCGCCGCCTTCGTGCGACTACTCGAGGAGTGGGTTCAGTCGGCGGGCCGACGCTCCACCACGCGCTGACCCTCCACGCTCAGGATTCGGTCGCACACCTGAAGAGTCGACTCGCGATGGGTCACCACCACCGTGGCCACCTTGCCGCGTAGCCGAGCCAAGGTCTCCACGATCACTTCCTCCGAGTCGGCATCGAGTGCCGACGTCGGTTCGTCGAGGACGAGGAGTGACGGATTGGTGGCGAGCGCGCGAGCGATCGCCAAACGCTGGCGTTGACCACCCGAGAGTTCGCGGCCGGCGGTCTCGAGATCGGTCTCGATGCCTTGCGGGAATCGACTCGGGTCGAGACCGAGGTTCGAGTCGCGGAGTGCGCGCTCCACGTCCTGATCGGAGATGTTGGGCCTGAGGAAGCGCACGTTGTCGGCCACGGTTCCGCTCACGAGTCGGGAGTCCTGCGGAACGTAGGCCGCCAAGCGTCGCCACGCGTCGGCGTCGATCCGGGTCAGATCGGTGCCGTCGATCTCGATACGCCCGGCCGACGGGTGAAGGAGTCCGAGCATGATCTGAATCATCGTCGTCTTGCCCGAACCCGATGGGCCCACGACACCCACGATCTCGCCCCGCGCAATCCGCACCGATGCGTCGCGCAACACCACGGAGTCGTCGTAGCCGAAGGTGATGTCGGTGAGGGCGAGCGAATCGAAGGCCTCGATCCGATGTTCGCCCGAACCACGCGCGGCCGCCCGGAAGCGCCGACGAGCGTCGCCGATGCGCTCCACGAACGGCGAGAACTGGCTGATCGCCGTCGCGCCGTGTTGCAACTGCTGACCGTAGGTGAGCGAACGAAGCATGATGAGCATCACCGAGCCCACGCTGCCGATGTTGTCGGAACTCAGATCGCTCAGGATCAAGAGCGCCACCAAGATCGCGCCGTAGGCGAGCGTCATGTACACCGGCGCCACGAGACCCGAGAGCATGCTCACCCGACGCGAAGCCGCACCTTCGCGCTCCACCAGCCCGTCGAGGCGCGCCACCGCCGCGTCGGTCACGCCGAAGGCGTTCACCTCGAGGCTCAGATCGGCCATCTCGGCCACCCGATTGGCGAAGTCGACTTGGTACTGCACGGCGAGCCGTGAGCGCCGACGTACCGACCGCCGAATGGGTGAGAGAGCCAGCGCCAGCACGATCACGGCCCCGAACAGAACGACGGTGGAGGTCACGTCGATGAGAAGGGCGATGATCAGCAGCGAAAGAAGTCCGAGCGCGCCAGCGATGGCATTCGACAACTGAAAGACGAGGCTCGACGTACTCGCCGGAAACTGCACCACGAGTTGTTGGAGCGCGCCACTCGGTTGCCGAGACTGCACGGCCCAATCCGACCGCAAGAACGCGGCACCGAGTTCGCGACGTAGATCGGTGGTCACGCGATAGGTGAGCCCCGACTGCATGCGCAGGCTGATCAGGCTCAAGGCGAGCCTCACCACCAGTACGGCCGCGCCCAGTGCAGCGGCCGATCCGATCGACCACATGCGACCGCCATGGATGTCGACCATCGTGCGACCATCGGCGATGGCCACCGCACTGCGCGTGACCACCACGAGAAACGTGGCTTCCAGAAAGCCGGCCACGAAGGTGGAGGTGCAGAAGGCGAGCATGCGCCGCCAGTGGGCTCCGATGATCTCGCGGATGGCCCGCGTGGCATTCACCGGGACTTCGGGCGGTGTTTCCGACATGCGTTGGTCAGGCTAATCGGGGAGTGCTCGGCTCAGAGCGAGCGACCCAACAAGAACCCCGCACCCCACGACATGTGCAGGGTGGGGAACACACCGAGCAAGCGGAGCACCGAACCGACACCGTGCCGAGCGCCGGTGGTCACCGCCGCCACGAGAATCGCGACCGCGTAGATACCGGGCACGGCGAGCGCGATCGGCAGCCACGGTGAGAGCACGAACGCCACCACGATGGCGGCGAGCGCGAGTGGCGCGACGATCTGGCGGAGGCGCAGCGATCCCGGATGCATGCGAAGGACGGCCCTCTTCCAGGCGCCGTATTCGAAGTACTGGCGAGCGAGGCGCGCAACGTTGGGGCGCGGGCGATACGCCACCGCGAGTTGCGGATCGAACCACACCACACCGCCGGCGGCGCGAAGTCGGATGTTGAGTTCGTAATCCTGATTACGGATGAGCGACTCGTCGAAGAGGCCAACCGACTCGATCGCCGAGCGTCGGAACACACCCAGGTACACGGTGTCCACCGGCCCTTCGGCGCCGCCGGTGTGATAGCGCGCGCCACCCATGCCGAAGGGCGACGCCATGGCGAGGGCCACTGCGTTCTCGAATGGGGTGGTTCCCTCGGCGAGTTGCACCCCACCCACGTTCACCGCACCGGTGCGCTCGAGGGTCTGCACGGCGCGCGTGATGTAGCCATCGGGCAGCACCGCGTGGCCGTCGACGCGCACCACGACCTCGCCCGTGGTGGCGCGGATGGCGGCATTGAGCCCGGCCGGCGTGGCACCGGTGGGATTGGGCACGGTGCGTAAGTTGGCGAAGCGTTGCGTGAGCTCGTGCGCCACGGCCTCGGTGCGGTCGCGCGAGGGTCCGAGGGCCAGACACACGTCGAAGGTGCCCGGATACTCCTGCCGCAGAATGGCCTCCACCGCGTCGCGCAGATGCAACTCTTCGTTCAGCACCGGGATCACGACCGAGACCGTCGGCCAACGTTGCGATTGCTCAGACACGGCGGGCCAGCACCACCCAGATGGTGCGCAGAAGGATCTGGATGTCGAGGACGAGCGACCAGTTCACGAGGTACTGCAGATCGTGACCGAGTTTGAACTCGGCATCGGTGTGATAGCGCCCTTGCACCTGAGCGAGCCCGGTGAGCCCCGGGCGGAGTTCGTGACGACGTTCGTAGCCGGGCACTTGCGCGGCGATGGTGGCGATGAGTTCGGGACGTTCGGGGCGCGGGCCCACGAGCGACATGTGGCCGCGCAGCACGTTCCAGAGCTGCGGGACTTCGTCGGCACGCGTGGATCGCATCCAGGCAAGTCCGGGCACCACGCGTGGATCGCCTTCGGTGGCCAATACCGCGCCGTACTGCTCGGCATCGGTGCGCATGGTCCGGAACTTCACGAGAGTGAACACACGACCGTCACGGCCCACGCGCTGTTGGGTGTAGAACACGGGCGCACCGGCCCGGATGCGGACGTAGAGAGCCAGCAGTGCAGTCACCACGATCACCACTGGGCTGAGCGCGATCAGAAGGAGCAGATCGAAGCCGCGCTTCAGGCGCACCTTGTACGAAGGCAGCGTGTGCAGGCGCAGACGTACGAAGGGCATGCCGCCCACCTGACGAACCGACTGCAAGCCGAGCAGGGTTTCCTGAGCGCCGACTCGCTGCAGGAACCCGATTCCCTCGGCTTCGAGCGTGGTGAGCGGTTCGGGGAACACGCGGCCGAAGGCATCGACGTCGAGGAGCAGCACATCGGTGGCCTGGTGGCGGGTGACGCTCGCCGGCAGATCGTCGGTGGAGGTGAGGGTGTCGACCACTTGGGCGGCCCGATCGCTGTGGGCGAGGTGAGTGCGCACCGAGGTCACGGCTTCGGCGCGGCCAACCAGCACCACTCGGGGTGGGCCTTCACGGCGCACGTTGAGCGATCGACTGAGATGGCGGTTGGCCACCAGGGCCACCGAACCCGTCACGAAGAGAGTGACGAGATTGAGACGCGGCATGAGATAGCGGTCGAGGACCACGAAGGCCACACCGTCGGCGCCGATGGCGATGGCCATGGCGATGGTGACGCGTGGGAGCCAGGGGCGCTGGCCGAGCCGGGGCTCACGTTCGTACAGCCCGGCGAAGTAACCCACCACGAGGTGGATGGCGGTGGCCACGCTGAAACCGAACCAGTAATGAGAGAGCGGATACGTGGGCCAGTCGGTGCCGAAGCGGACGAGGTTGATGAGCACCATGAGCGCGTAGAGCGCGATGGCGTCGAGGACGAAGAGCACGCGGAACCCGCGGCGCCACAACGGCACGAGGCGAGGCGAGATGCGGTTGACGAGCCAATCGGTGCCCGGTGCGATCGGCGCACCACCGTGGCGGGGGGCCGGGGTCTGCGCATTCATGGCCGATCAGAGGGTACCCCATCGGCTGTGCCGATGGCCCCGAGCGTCGTTGCGCGACGCTAGAAGTGATGTCCATCGACACCCGGACCGACATAGGGCGCACCCGACCGACCACGCTGGTGACTGCGGTGGTGTGGGTTCTCACCACGCTCGCCTTCGTGGTGGCCACCCGCGGTCCGTCGTACCGGATTCGCACTGACTTCCCGGGCTCGCGCACCGGTCTCCTCGACGACAACTGGATCCAGGCGGTCTCGTACGTTGCCTACGGATTGGTGGCGGTAACGGCGATCGTCTCCGGGTCGCGTCCGTGGGCGGCGCGACGTCTCGTCGGCGTACACCTCGCGTTCGTGGCCGTTCTGCTGCTGAGCACGGTGTGGTCGATCGATCCGTGGCGAAGCTTCGAACAGTCGTTGATCCTCGCCACCGCCGTAGCGGCCATGCTCGGTGCCGGGTCGGCTCTGAGCCCCATCGCGCTCCTGTCGTCGCTGTGGGCAGCCATGCAGAGCACCTTGGTGTGGAGTGTGTGGGCACGTTGGCGTGAGTGGCCCAACTCGGTCGACAACCGCGGCTACCTCACCGGAGTGTTCTTCAACCGCAACCTCCTCGGCGCGGCCACGGCCGTGGCCGGACTCACGAGCATCGCGCTCATCTGGGTCTGGCGTCGTCGGCCACTGGCCCTCGCGCCACTCGCCGGTCTCGGACTGGCCATCGCCATCGGCTACCACACCGACTCGGTGACTCCACTGATCGCCGTGGGCCTTTCGGTGCTCACCGGTGCGTTCGCCGTGCTCTGGATTCGGGCATCGGCCGAGCATCAGCGGCAGCTTCGCTTCCTGCCGGCGCTCGCGGCGGTGGCCGCGCTGACCGCGTTCCTCTTCCGCGACACCGTGACGTCGTGGTTCGGACGCTCACCTTCGATGACCGGTCGCACGGGTGTGTGGTACGACATCGTCGACGCGTGGTCGCGCCGACCCGTTCAGGGTTTCGGCTTCATGGCGGCGTGGTTCGACGAAGGTTTGCGCGCCGCGCTGCGGGCGAGGGGCCGCAATCTCTGGGAAGCCCACAACGGCTATCTCGAGGTGCTCGTCGGCGGCGGGTTGGTGGCCGTCGTCGCGCTGGGGGCGGTGATCTGGTTCGTGATTCGCGCACTGCGGTGTTCGATCGCGTCGCGCTCGCCGTATGCGCCGTGGTTCGCCGCCGCCGTGATGTACGTGGCGGTGGTGAACCTCGGCGAAACCAACATCGGTGCCAACCGGGTGCCGTGGATGATCCTCGTGGCCGTTTCGATACAAGCCGAGTTGTCGGCTCGGCGCAGCGACGATCGCTAGGGTCGGATTCGTGAGCCACGATCGGCCGACGTCATCGGAGTTCTGGCGCGTGTGGCGTCTCGTGATGCTCGTGATCGCGCCGCTCACGGTGCTCTGGAGCCTCGTGAACCCTTTGTTCGCCTCACCCGACGAACCGGCCCACATGGCGCGTGCCCAAGGATTCGCACATCTCGACTTCGCTCCGCCCTACGAGACCGACGGTTTGCCCATGGACGCGCCGGAGTGCTTCAAGTTCAACGGCACTGTCACCGCCGATTGCGCGCGCAACACGTGGGGTGCCGACGGAACCGAAGTGTCCACCAAGACGCGCGACTACCCACCGCTCTTCCACGCGGTTGCCGCGGTGCCGGCCGTCTTCACCTCGGGTGAATTCGGCGCCTACGCCATGCGCGTGTGGCTCGCGCTCGTGTGCACGGCACTCATCGCAATGGCCGCCGCGCTGCTGTCCGGCCGTGGTCGGTGGCCGCTCATCGGGCTCTTGCTCGGACTCACGCCGATGTCGGTGTTCGTGGCGAGCACGGTGAATCCGTCGGGTATCACGGTGGCTTTCGCGGCGCTTGCCGTGGCCGGCGCGGTGCGCCAGTGGGTGTGGCGTGATCCGGTTCGGGGGAGCACCATCGCACTCGTGGGAGGGCTCCTTGGTCTTCTGCTCGTGCGCCGCGACGGGATCATGACCGTCGGAGTGTTACTCGCGGTGTTCGCGCCGTATTGGTGGTCGGCCGATCTCACCGCGCGGATACGAAAGATCGACTGGCGCCGGGGGAGCAATCTCGTTCTGGCCGTTCTCACGGCTCTTGTGATCGTGGTGTTCGTCGTGCCGATCGGGCACCGGTTCCTGACCAACACCGAAGTTGGTGGCAACGGCTCGCGTTGGCAGGCCGTCAAGGTCATGCGGATCTACCTCGATCACATGGTCGGCACCTTCGGCTGGATCGACACCTACGTCGGTCCCGAACTCTTCCTCGTCGCCGTCGTGGTGGCGATGACGGTCGTGCTGCTCGGCTTCGTGGGTGCCGAGACGCGCGGCCGGGCGTCGGTGGCCATCGCCTTCGGCATGCTCTTCGTGGTGCCCATCGTGTTCGGCATGTTCCGCTACCCGTACTTCCAAGGGCGCTATCTGCTGCCGATCTGGCTCGCGGTGGCCGTGATGTCGGCACTTGCCGTCGGCACCGCCGACATCGGCGTGGTGATCTCGCGCCGTCTCGGAGTGCTGGAGGTGTCGGTGTGGGGGCTCGTGCACGCGCTTGCCTTCGTACAGAACCTGCGGCGCTACGCCGTGGGCAACGCCGGTTCGTGGAAGTTCGCCTTCGAGGCGAGGTGGCATCCGCCCACCATGCCCAACGCAGTTGTGATCGTCTTGCTCGTGGCGGCCCTCGTGGTGGCCGGCGACGCGACGCGCCGTCTCGCGCGAGCGAGCTAGAGGTTCGTCAGACTTCTTCGGCCAAGCGACGCTCGAGCCGATGGAAGATCCACCAGCCGATCGTGAGGCTCGCGAACGCGCAACCGGCGAACAACAGGAGTCCCCACCAGTTGGGGGCCTGCGCGTGATACAGGCAGTCGCGGTACACGCTCGTGGCCAACTTCATGGGATTGGCCTTCAGGATGGGCTGCATCCACTCGGGAGCCTTGGAGTCGATCAGGCTCGCCGAGTACACCACCGGGGTGGCGAAGAACCACAACTGCAAGAAGATGCCCCAGAGATAGGCGAGGTCGCGGAAATACACCGACATCGTGGAGAGGGCGAGCGCGAAGCCGGCTCCGAAAACGGCGATGAGAAAGCTCGTGAGGAGCACCACCGGGATCCACGGCAGGATCGGGCTGCCGACGACCAGCATGATGATGCACAGGAGCGTGAGTTCGATGGCGAACTGGGTGCAGGCGTGCAGCACGTTGGAGAACACCAGCACTTCACGCGGAAACGCAACCCTGCGCACCAATCCGGCATTCACCGAAATGGATCCGAGACCCATGTTGTTGATGAGCGCGAAGAAGTTCCACGGCAACAACGCGCACAAGAGGAACCAGCCGAATCCGTGCAGTCCGCTGTTGGCACCGCGCGGCGCCTCGGCGTCGAACAGCACGCCGAAGATGAACGAATAGATGGCCACGGTGGCCAACGGATTGAGCATCGACCATGTCCAGCCGAGCACCGAACGGCGGTACTTGGTGCGCAGTTCCCGCAGGGTCAGATTCCAGAGGAGTTCCCGGGAGGCGACCACGCTGGTCACGGCCTTCATGCCCGTCAAACCTAGTCCGTATCGGTAAGACTGAACGGTGCATGAGTGCCGCCGTGGTCGTCGAGGATGTCTGGAAGAGCTTCCGCCTCTACCACGAGCGCAACCAATATCTGAAGGCCGCGGTACTGCGCGGACGGCGAGCGCGCTACGAAGAGTTCTGGGCACTGAAGGGCATCGAATTCGAAGTGCCGGTGGGCTCCACCTTCGGAGTGATCGGTAGCAACGGATCGGGCAAGAGCACACTTCTCAAGTGCCTGACCGGCATTCTCTATCCCGAAAAGGGTCGCGTGACGATCGAGGGTCGCGTGTCGGCATTGCTCGAACTCGGCGCCGGTTTCCACCCCGAACTCTCGGGTCGCGAGAACGTCTATCTCAACGGCGCCATCCTCGGACTCACGAAAAAGGAGATCAACGCCCGCTTCGACGACATCGTCGAGTTCTCCGGATTGCCCGACTTCATCGACACCCCCGTCAAGAACTACTCGTCGGGCATGTTCGTCCGCCTCGGTTTCGCGGTGGCCGCCCACGTGGAGCCCGATGTTCTGCTCATCGACGAGGTCCTGTCGGTGGGCGACGAGAGTTTCCAGCGTCGGTGCGCCCAGAAGATCGAGCAGTTCCGGCGCGATGGCCGCACGATCGTGTTCGTGAGCCATGGACTCTCGCAGGTCGAGCAGCTCTGTGAGACCGTCGCCTGGATCGACAAAGGTGATCTCAAGATGGTCGGCCCGGCGGGCGAAGTGATTTCGGCGTACTCGGGTCAGAGCCACAACGCCGTGCGCGTGGAGGGTGAACTCGGTGCGCGGTGGGGTAGTGGTGAAGCCGAGATCACCTCGGTGAAACTTCTCGGCGCCGACGGCCAGCCCCTCGATGTCCTCACGACGCACGATCCGCTCACGATCGCCATCGACTTCCGGACGTTCCGACCCCTGCAGGACATCGTGGTCAACATGCGGATCGACACCATGAACGGTCACGCCGTATGGGGTACCTCCACGCGTCGGTGCTCGAAGGCGATCGGGTTGGTGGACGGTGAAGCGCGCGCGGTCATGACCATGCCGCACTTTCCGATTCTCGAGGGCACCTACGAACTCACCCTCGCCGTGACCGATCACTCCGAGATGCATCCCTTCGATCACTGGGAGAAGCGCATTCGCTTCGAGGTCCGGCAGTACACGTCGACCGACGTCGGACTCGTGCACATTCCCGTGCAATGGGAGATCACCGGCGCGCGCGGTGTGGTCCAGGGAGGCTGAGTGCCTCACCTCAGTTGCGTCACCGTCACCTACGGCCCCACACCGACGCTGTGGCCGATGCTCGAATCGCTCGCGCGCACGACCGACCGCGCCAGCACCGAGATCGTCGTCGTGACCCAACCCGACGAGTCGGGTTCGATGGCCGCCGACGTGGCGCAACACGCCCCGCACGTGCGGCTGATCGCCCTCGATCGCAACGAAGGATTCGGGGTGGCCAACAACATCGGTGTGCAAGCCGCTGGTTCCGAACTGGTGGCACTCCTGAACCCCGATCTCGAACTCACCGAGGGTTGGCTGGCTCCGCTCGAACGTGCACTCGCTGACCCCGGCGTCACCATCGCCGCGCCACCGGTGTTGTCGCCCATCGGCGAGGTGGAGGAGGCCGGTCAGGTGGTGTTCGACGACGGCGGCACCGACCCGATCGGTGGGCCGCGCTGGCCGGGCTCGTACGACGAAGTCATGTTCTCGCGCGACGTCGACTATTCGTCGGCCGCGTGCTGGCTCATGCGGCGGGCCGACTTCACGCGGCTCGGCGGTTTCGCGGCCGATTACGCGCCGGCCTACTTCGAAGACGTCGACCTCGCGCTGCGGGTCTGGCAATCGGGCGGTCGTTGTCGTTTGGTGGTGGGTCGCTCGGTGATCCACCACCACGCACCGCCGAGTGCGTCACGCACCGCGCTCGCGCTGCGATCGCGCGAAGTGTTCGAGTCGAAGTGGCGGAGCGTGCTCGCGGGTCAGCCCGCGCGACTCGGACCGAGTGACGACGGCGTGGCCGTTCGGGATCATCGTTGCGCAAGTAGCCACGTGGTTCGTATCGACTCCGAAATCGGTGACGCGGAGGCCGAGTGGTTGGTCGACGAAGCCGGCGCACGAGCACAGGCACACCCCACCGATCGGGTCAGCGTGATCACGAGTCCCCGTGGCGTGGTGGAGAAATGGCGGCGACGTTGGTGCGGAGTCGGACTCGAAGTGCTGGTGGCCGACCGGCCCGCTTCGGTTCGGCGCGAACGGCCGGGTTCGGTGTGACCCGTCGCGAGCGCTTGGTCGTGTTGGCCGTCGTGTTGGCCGGCATTGCGCTACGCGTGTGGATTCTCCGCTCGCCACAAGGTGCGCTCAACGCCGACGAGTCGTACACCGGCCTGCAGGCCATGGAGATCCTCCGGGGCGACGTGCCGGTGGTGTTCGAAGGTCAGGCCTACACCGCCGTGCCGGAGAGTTATCTGTTCGCGCCTTTCGTGTGGGTGTTCGGGGCGCACATCGTGGCGCTCAAACTCCTACCGACTCTGCTGTGGGCGATCACGGCGGTGCTCGTGTACCGGGCGCTGCGGCCGATGGTCGCCAACTCGTGGGCAATGGTCGGTGCTTCGTTCGTTTGGCTCGCGCCCGGCGCATCGATGGTCATGTCGATGCGCGCCTACGAGGGTTACGCGAGTGGGATGCTCGTGATGGTGACGGCGGCCCTGACCGCGCGGTGGTCGTTGCGTCGTGAACGGCCGGATGCACGCGAGAGCGCGATCGTGGGTGCACTCGTCGGACTTCTCGTGTACATCCATCCGATGTTCGTGGCGGTGGTGATCCCGATCGCCCTCGTACCGGCGTGGACTCGTCGTCGAAGTGCTCGGCACTGGTGGCTGCCGGCACTGGCGGGCGCCGTGCTCGTGAATGTGCCGTTCATCGCCTGGAACATGCGCAACGACTGGGCTTCGCTCGAGCAGCCGACCACTGGAGTCGATTCGCCCGCCACCCGACTCGCACGGTTCTTCACCGAACTCATGCCCCGCGCGCTCGGATTGCGCGACTTCGACGGGCACTGGACCTTCGGCCCGGCGGTCGGGCCGGTCGTCGGTGTGGTGCTCGTGACGGTGGTCGTGATGGGAGCACTCACGCTCTGGCGGCGCGGGCGCGCCGATCGGGTGTTCGTGGTGCCGGTGGTTGTGGCGTGGCCGATCATGAGTCTGTTCGGCAATCTCGAATACGTGGCCGATGGCCGCTACGGGATGATCGTGCTGCCTTTCGTGATCGTGAACCTCGTGGTGGGTGCGTCGGTGCTCGTGCGTCGAGTCGCAGGAACCGCCTTCACCCCGATGGTCGTGGCGATCGCACTATGGGTGGCGGTGCTGGTGGTGCCGTGGGCAGCGACGAATCTGGGCGGCACAGTGGACGACCCGAATGCCGATGTGCGCGGCCTCGTGACCCGCCTCGAAGACGCGGACATCACGCGAGTGGCCGGAAACTTCTGGTGGGTGCTCCCCGTGGAGTTCGCGAGTGATCAGCGGATCAGAACCGAAGTCGTGGGCAACCCGTACGTGGTGCGACTGCCCGAGAGCCATCGCATCGTCGCGGCCGCCGACGACAACGAGGTCGCCTTCGTGTTCGACGCCGCCGATGAGGATCTCGACCGACTCCGACTTCCGGTCGAGAGTTACGAACGGCAGGTGGTCGGACGCGCCGTCCTGTATGTTCCCCGGACGGCCTGAGCAAACCGGGGAGGTGGCCATCATGTGGAACGCGAAGCGCATCGCCGTGGTGCTACCCACCTACAACGAGCACCTCTCGATCGCCGACTGCATCCGGGGTTTTGAGTCTCTCGGCATCGTCGACGACATCGTGGTGGTCAACAACAACGCGCACCCCGATACCTCACCGGCCGTCGCTGCTACCTCGGCCCGCGAGATCCACGAGAGCGTGCAGGGTTACGGCGCGGCGATCCGCTGCGGGCTCGCGGCAACGGCCGACGCCGATCTCGTGTGCGTGTGCGAACCCGACGGCACCTTCGCACCCGAGGACCTCCTGAAGTTGCTCCCGTTCACCGGCGACCACGACATCGTGTACGGATCGCGCACCGTGCAGACCCACATCTTCTCGGGGGCCAACATGGGTCGCTTCCTGCGCTACGGCAACTACGCGGTGGCCAAACTCGCCGAAGCGCTCTACAACACCGTGTATCTCTCGGATGTCGGCTGCACGTATCGAGTCATGAGTCGGCGAGCGATCGACGACATGACGCCGGTGTTCCGGGGGATCGGCTCGACGTTCGGCTTCGAGATAATGCTCGTGGCCGCGCGCCGCAAACACAACTTCGTGCAGGTGCCGGTGGGCTATCACCCGCGAGTCGGCGAGAGCTCGGTCACCGGTAACAAGGTCAAGGCCTTTGCCCTCGGCCTGCAGATGATCTTCCTGTGCTTCCGGCTGCGCGTGGCGCGCTTCGTGCGGGCCTGACTACTTGACGCACTCCCACGTCATGAAGTGGTACGGCGGCACGAAGCCGTAGCGCTGGCTTCGCTCGAGATCGGCCACGTTCACGAGATCGCGCGTGAGGTCGAGGTGCTCGCGGGCACCGTTCACCAGACTCGCCACGTCGAAGCCGTCACCCGCGGACGGGGGAGCATCGAGGGCTCCGGCGATCATCGCGTGCCACTCGGCGGTCACCAGGGCGTGGGTCGTGAAGCCCGCGCAGCGGAGCGGCCCGATGAGATCCCAGCCGAAATTGAAGAACACGGGCGTGTTGTCGGCGTGGAACTCGGGCTCGGTCGGTACCGCAGTGGTGCCGTGCAGGAGTGGCACCTGCAGATACATGCGCCCACCAGGCCGGAGAACACGGTGGATCTCGGCGAGGGCGCGATCGGTATCGGGCACGTGTTCGAGGACGTGCGGAGTGAGGAGGATGTCGATCGAAGCATCGGGTAGCGCGATGGCTTGCAGATCGATCTGGATGTCGCCCTCGTGCGCCGAGAGGTCGTAGTCGCTGGCGGTGTAGTCGAAGAAGCGGCGCATCATGCGTCGGTAACCGTCACCCATACGCGGGCTCGTCTCAAGCACGCGCGCACCGTCGACAACAGGTGCCCGTTCGGTGAAGCAGTGCATCAGGAAGCGGTCGCGCGCGATGCTTCCGCAACGCGGACACGCGGCCATCTCGGTGTGGAAGGGACCTTCGAACGCCGATCCGGTCCAGTGGCACACGTTGCAGGCGTGGGCACCGGAACGATGATCGTTGGAGGCGGGACGGCGAGCCCGCGACCACCAATCGGGTGACGGTGCGGCGAGGCCCACACGACGAGCCAGTGGGCGAAGAAGATTCTTGGTGGTGCGGATCACACGATGGGCGGGGGAAGCCACGGACCGACTGTACCGACCTGAGTAGGCTCGAATGCGTGCGCATCGTGCGGGCCATCATGAGGCGACTTCGTCGTTTGCTGAGGCGAGGGCCGGGCGGACTGGCGCGTGAGGTTGCCGATCTGCGCACTTCGGTCGAGCAGATGAAGGCGCAACTCGACACCATCGATCGCGTGATCCAATCGCTCAATCACGACATCCGAAGTGGTGCCGATCGGTCGCTCCCGCTGTTTCTCGGTTACGCCGAGCGCCTCCGCCTCGATGCCGATACCGCCACCGGAGTCGCGCAGGTGATCGAGCGTCGTCTCGCCGAACTCGAAGACCGCCTCGACGATCTCGCCAAGGGCTGACGAACATGGGTGCGGCCGGGGTGCGCCGAATCCTGGTGGACGGCCGTCCGGTGGATCATCCGACTGCCCGTCAGCGCGGCATCGGTCGCTACACCGCCGGGTTCCTCGCCGGTCTGTCGCGCACCGGCGTGCGCGTCACGGCCGCGGTGTCGTCGGTCGTGGAGGCCGATGTTCTGCGCGTCACGGCACCCGAACTCGACGTACAGCCGTGGTCGCCCGAGTTGGTGCGTGATGTCGCGGCCGATGGCGGTTGGTACGTGGCCACCCAACTCATGCTCCATCCGGTGTCACTCGACCCGATTCCGCGTGCCGTGACCCAAGCTCGTCTGCCGGTGGCGGCCGTGATGTACGACGTGATTCCGCATCGGTACCCGTCGCGATATCTACTCGACCCGAATGCCCGAAAGCTCGCCGACGTGCGATCGATGCTCGCCCGCACGGTCGATGGCATGTTGGCGATCAGTGAGTTCTCGGCCCGTACCGCGGCCGAGGCGCTCGATTATCCGCGCGACCGGATCCACGTGATCGGAGCCGGCGTGGAACCCATGTTCGTGCCGTCCGTAGCGGACCCGTTCGATCGTCTGTCGCGTCTCGTCGGTAAAGGTCTCGACCCGAAGCGCGGCGCGGTGGTGGCCGTCACGGGTGGTGACGCACGCAAGAACACCGAAGGACTCCTGCGCGCATGGAATCTGCTCGGCCCCGAGATTCGCCGGACGACACAGCTCGTGGTGGCCTGCGCGGTGGGCGCGCCGGTTCTCGATGCGTGGAAGAACGTCGCCGCCATGCGAGGGCTCGGTGTCGGTGACGACGTGGTGTTCACCGATGCCGTGACCGACGACGAGATGGTGGCGCTGTTGCAGGGCGCCCGACTCGCCGTGTTCCCGTCGTTCGACGAGGGTTTCGGACTGCCCGTTGCCGAGGCGGCCGCATGCGGTTGTCCGGTGATCTGCGCCGACACCACTTCGTTACCCGAAGTGATCGATTGCCACGACGCTCTCTTCGACCCCTACGACCCGCGAGCCATCGCCCGGGCCATCGAATGGGCGCTCACCGACGATGGGCACCGGGCGAACTTGCACGAGGCCGCCGAGCGTTGTCGCGAACGCTGGACCTGGACGCGGGTGGGAACCGATGCCGTGGCCGCTCTGGAACTTCTCGAAGCGCATCGGCGGCCGCGGCGCGCGCGGGTGGGCCGACGCATCGGTTTGGTGGCCCCAGCCATGGCGTCGCCATCGGGTATCGGCCCCTACAGCGGAGCGATCGCCGACCACTGGCCCGCTTCGGCCGGCGACTTGATGCGTTTCGCCGATACGAGCGCGTCCGACACTCGTGCGGTGAAGGGTGAATGGTCGGCGGCGGCACTGGGCCGGTACGTGCCGATGCACGATTTCGACGAAGTCGTCGTGGCCCTCGGGTCGTCACCGCACCATCGCGCTTCGGTCACCGTGGCCGAACGGTGGCCGGTGCACGCGTGGTTGCACGAGGCAACGCTCGTGGGCTGCCATGTGGGTACGGCCCACTTGTCGGGTAACGAGGACTGGGCGCGTTCGATGATCGCCGAACGGGTGGGAGCGCGATCGTCGGAATTCGTCGACCTCCTCGACGCCGACGAACATCATCGACGCGGCGTGACGTTTCTCGAGCCGGTGTTGCGATCGGCCAAGTCGGTCATCGTGAGTTCACGAGTAGCCGCCGACGTCGTTCACCGGATCGATCCGTCAGCCGCTCCCGTTCTGGTGCTGCCTCTTGCCTTCCCCGAAGTCGAGCCCATCGTCGCGACTCCCTCCCGATCGATCGTGAGCGCCGGTTGGGTCGATCACAACAAGCGGCCAGGTGTGCTCGTGCACCTCGCGGCGATCCTCGGAGTGGACGTGACCTTCGTAGGTGGAGTCAACGGCGACACCGACGAACACATCGAACGATTGGCCGCGCGTCTTGGGGTGGCCGACCGAATCCACCTGACCGGCCGCGTGTCGGTGTCCGACTACGACCGCCACGTCGGCTCGCACCGCGTCGCGGTGCAGTTGCGCAACGATGCGAGCGGTCAGATGTCGGCGGCCATCAACGATCTGGTGGCGCGGGGGATTCCGGTGATCACCTCGATGGCGACCCACACCGCCGTCCCCGATGGTGGTCTGGCCATCGTCGACATCGATGGAATGTCCGACGACGACGCGGCCCGCGTCGTGGCCGAATCGATCCGAACGTTGCTCGACGACGATCACGCATGGCGGCGGGCTTCGACGGCCGCGGTGGACCATGCTCGTACATGGACGTTCCGCGATTTCGCCGAACGTCTGGCCGGGTGGACCACCGAGTATTCGACGCGAGCACGAGGATCCGTCGAGATCGTGGGACCCCGATGACCGTTCATCCGCGCGTTCGGGTCGTGGTGTTGTCGTTCGACGGCGGCCAGATGACGATCGATTGCCTCGAGTCTCTGCTCGCCACCGACTGGCCGGCCGATGCACTCGAGATCGTGATGGTTGACAACGGCTCGCTCGACGACGTGACCGAGCGCGTGCGCCGCACCATGCCGCGGGTGCGCATCCTGGAGCCCCTCGCCAATCTCGGCTTCGCCGGTGGCTGCAATCTCGGACTCCAGGCGCCAGCCCTCGGTGGCTTCGACCCCGATCTCTTCGCGCTCGTCAACAACGACGCGACGGTCTCACCCGGCTGGCTGCGCGAGATGCAGCGCGCGATCTCGGCCGCCGACGACATCGGGGCCGTGAGCGCCAAGATGCTCTTCGCCGACCGGTTCACGAGTGCCGAATTCGAGATCGAATCCGATGGCGCCGCCGATACGGCCACGATGTGCTTCACGGCCCTGCGCCTCGACGGCGAGAAGTCCGATCGGATCTCGTTCGACGAAGGCGTTTTCGGTTTGCAGGGTGCCGAGGATCCGACCCAGCACGAGATGCAACGCTGGACGGCTGCCCGCGGATCGATCCGGATCGCGCACGGAGACGCGAGTCCGGTCGATCAGGTCGTGAGCGTTCAGCTCCGTGCTCGACGACCGCTCCGGGTGCACGTGCGCAGCGAAGCCGAACAGAAGTCCGTGGAAGTGGGTGAAGTTGCGACCTGGCACGACATTCGGGTGGCCGGCACGCCCTTCGACGTGATCAACAACGTCGGCTCGAATCTGTATCGCGCCGGATTCGGCGGCGACCGCGGATTCCTCGAACGCGATCGCGGCCAGTACGAAGAACCGGCCGAGGTGTTCGCGTGGTGCGGGGGAGCGGTGCTCCTGCGCAGGGAGTACCTCGACTCGGTGGGTGTGTTCGACGATCGACTCTTCCTCTATTACGAAGACACCGATCTGTCGTGGCGCGGAAGACTCCAGGGTTGGCGTTACGTGTACGAACCGCGAGCCGTGGTGCGGCACCGTCACGCGCAGTCGAGTGGTGTGGGCTCACCGGTGTTCCGTTTCCACACCGAGCGCAATCGTCTGCTGGTGCTCGCCAAGTGCGCACCGGCCCGACTCGCGCTACGCGCCGGCCTCGGTGAGCTGAAGCGAACCGTCGTGGCCAACCTGCGTGGTCTGGTGTGGCGGCCACTCACACTGCGCATGCCCGACCGGCCGGAGGCGGCGCATCGCCGACGGGTGTTGGCCTCGTATCTCTCGCTCCTGCCCGGTGTGTTGCGCGACCGCTGGATGATGGATCGGCGCGTCACGCGGCGATCACTCATGAGTTGGGAGGTCGCCAAGTGACCCGCGTGGCGATCTACAACCTCTACTGGCACACCTACGGCGGCGGCGAGCAGGTGAGCGGTGCGCTCGCCGAACATCTCGCGCGTGGTCACGACGTGACTCTTCTCGGTCCGGTCGAGGTGGACCCGACGGCGAGCCGAGCGCGTCTCGGCGTGGATGTATCGGGCTGCGCGTTCCGCGCGGTTTCGGGTGACCACGAGGCGTCGGAGGCCAGCGCCGACTTCGACGTGTTCATCAACGGGACGTATCGCAGCAGCGCGATCAACCGTGCACCACGTGGCTACTACTACGTGCACTTCCCCGAACCACCGCCCTCGTCACGCGATCGGGTGCGTCAATCGGTGGCGGTGGTGGGATCGGCATTGTTGAAGCCCGTTCGTCGGGGTCCGGGGCCCTTGATGGGCGTGAAGCACGGCCTCGAACGTCGCCGACGCGACGTGTCGTGGGCCCAGACCTACTCGGGCTTCTGGGCCAACTCGGAGTACACCGCCCGCTGGACCGAGAAGTTGTGGTCGGTGAAAACCAGAACGGTGTTCCCGCCCGTGCGACCGGTGGTCGATGCCGATTGGAACGCCAAGACGTCGTCGATCGCGTCGATCGGCCGCTTCTTCGATCCGTCGCTCGGTCACTGCAAGAAGCAACGAGATCTGTTGCACGCGTTCGCCACCATGCACGCCTCCGGCCGGAGCGCGGTGGGTGACGAGCAGTGGAGGCTCACGTTCGTCGGTGGGGCCGACGGCGCGAGTCGCGATTACACGCTCGGAGTGCGTCGGGCGGCACTGGGACTTCCGGTCGACGTGCACGTGAACGCTCCGCGCCAGACGGTGGTCGACGTACTCTCTGGCGCGTCGATCTATTGGCACGGAACGGGCTTGGGCGAAGACGCCGAACGCCACCCGGAGCGGTTCGAGCACTTCGGCATCGCCGTGGTGGAGGCCATGGCGGCCGGTGCGGTGCCGGTGGTTTTCGGTGCGGCCGGCCCGGCCGAGATCGTGCGTCACGGAGTGGACGGTTTCCATTGGCGCACACTTGACGAACTCGCCGAACACACGCACCGACTCATGACCGATCCGGAACTGCGTCGGCGCCTGGCCTCATCGGCCGTGGCGCGCGCCACCGAGTTCTCGATCGACGTGTTCGATCGTGCGGTCGATGCGGCGCTGAGTGATCGGCCCGCGTAGCGCTCAGACCGCGTACGGATCGGAGCGTTCGGGGTCGAGTCCGTACTTGGCCATCGCTTCGGCCACCACGGCATAGGGAACGTGACCCTCACGGGCGAGACCGGCGAGCACGGCCACGACGATGTTGGGAGTGTCGACCTCGAAGAACGAACGCAGGGCCTCGCGGGTGTCGCTGCGCCCCATACCGTCGGTGCCGAGCGGGATGAAGGTACGACCGGGGACGAAGCGCGCGATCTGCTCGGGGACGATCTTCATGAAGTCGGTGACGGCGACGATCGGGCCGGTGGTGTCGCCGAGAAGTTCGGTCACGAGCGGCGTGCGCGCCACCACTTCGGAGTGGAGACGGTTCCAGCGTTCGGCAGCCAGCGCTTCTTCGCGCAGTGCCTTGTACGAGGTGGCCGACCAGAGTTCGGCGCTGACGTCGAAGACGTTGGCGAGTTCTTCGGCCGCCGCCCGCGCCGCGCTGTGCGCCGAACCACTGAAGAGGATGGTCGCGCGGTGCGTGGGCCCGTTCGGAGCGTCGGCCCACTTGTACAAGCCCTGCACGATGTCGAGATCGGTGACACCGGCTTCGCGCGCCGGCATGGGGTAGTTCTCGTTGTAGAGCGTGAGGTAATAGAAAACGTCCGGATCGAGTTCGCCGTTGGGTCCGGCGATGCCGCCGTACATGCGGTGGAGTCCGTGCTTCACGATGGCCGCGACTTCGTAAGCGAAGGCCGGGTCGTACACCTGGCACGCGGGCACGGTGCTGGCGAGCACCAAACTGTGACCGTCCTGATGCTGCAGACCTTCGCCGAGCAGCGTGGTGC
>SYCI01000040.1 GCA_005787035.1 Actinomycetota bacterium
GCGGGTCTTGCCCGAGCCGGCACCGGCCACCACGAGCAGCGGACCATCGACGTGTTCGGCCGCCTCGCGTTGCATCGGATTGAGACCGCTCAAATCGACCGGTCCGGGCCGGTGGGAGCGCTCGAGATCATCCGACATGGAACATTCATCCTAGGAGTTGGGTGTGGGTGGGTTGATCTCCCCCTCTGGTATCGGCGCGGACTCCGTTCATCTACGACAATGGTCGGCATGAATCCCGCCGTCCGTGAGGTGGCCCGACTCATGCTGAAGATCGGGGTGACCGGTTTTGGCGGTCCGGTGGCTCATATCGCGATGATGCGCGACGAGACGGTCCGTCGACGCCAATGGTTGAGTGACGACGAGTTCATGCAGATGGTCGGGGCCACCAATCTGATCCCGGGGCCAAACTCGACCGAGATGGCCATGCATCTCGGCCTGAAACGAGCCGGCGCGCGGGGACTGATCGTCGGCGGAATTTCGTTCATCTTCCCGGCAGTGGTCATCGTCAGCTTTATCGCCTGGCTCTACGCCGAATACGGCAGCGATCCCATCGTCTTCGACGTCCGATATGGCGTACTTCCCGTGATTGTCGCCGTGATCGCTCACGCGGTGTGGGGTCTCGGTCGGGCCAACCTCCGCAAACCGGCCAGCCTCATCACGGCGGCGGCTGCGTTCGGCGGATACCTGATCGGCCTACATGAACTCATCGTGATCATGACGCTCGGTCTGATCTGGACCATCGCACACCTCGCACGGCAAGGCACGAACCGGACGAATTCGTTCACCGGTCTCGGTCTCTTCGCAGTTCTTGCCTCGCAACCTACGCTCACGCGGCTCTTCCTGATCTTCCTCGAAGTCGGATCGGTTCTTTACGGGAGTGGCTACGTGTTGGTGGCCTTCCTCGACAACCAGCTCGTACGAAACAACGGGTATCTCACCACCGAGCAACTTCTCGATGCCGTCGCCATCGGCCAGATCACCCCGGGACCGGTGTTCACGACCGCCACTTTCATCGGCTGGCAGATCCTCGGCGTGGCCGGTGCGGCTCTCGCCACGATCGGCATCTTCGGTCCGTCGTTCCTGTTCGTCGGTCTCCTCGAGCGTTTTCTGCGCTGGTTGCGCGCGCGACCCGTTGCTCTGGCCTTCCTGAACGGGGTCACGATGTCGTCGCTCGGACTCATGGCCGGGGTTCTCGTGAGGATCGGCGACACGGCGCTCGTCGATCCCTTCACGTGGATCGTTGCAGTCGTCGCGCTACTTCTGTTGATCACCACCAAGGTCGGAGCCAGTTGGCAAGTTCCGGCTGGGGTGATCATCGGGATCGTGCAGGCCGCGGTGACGTGATAAGCAAGACAACTCCCAACAACACGGTTGCGCTCGCGAGAATCAAACCGCTCCAGGTCCGATCAGTGAGATCGATGACGAATGCACCGACTAGGGGACCGATCCCAGACATGAAACCACCCACGAAGTGCATCGAACCCATCAAGGTGCCGAGATCATGAGAGGGCAGTACCTCCCTCGCATAGATACCGTCGAGCGGAGAAACCGCTCCGATACCCAAACCGCCGACGACCACGAACCCGACAGCAACAACCACGTTTCCGCTGAAGGCCAGCAAGACAGCCCCGGCAGCGACGAGCAGTTTCGCCCCGATCAATACGTTGCGAGTCGACCACACATCAAGCACTCTCCCGAGGGGAAGCCTCCCGAACAATTGAGCGAAACCGCGCGCACCCGCCAGCGACGCCGCTGTCGAGCGCTCGAGTCCTCCGGCGACCATCGCAGGAATCTGCAACACCATGATGATCGACGTCCCGAACGAGCTGGCGAGAGAGGAGAGCGCATACCTGCGAATGTCGTAATTCTTCAGAGCGCCGGCGACTGCCAGTCGCGACGATGCCGAGGGAGACAGCGAACGAGAGACGCCGTCACGATCGACGAACAAGGCAGCAACGACGAGTGCCAGACCGACGACGACCACCGAAACTCGAACGGTGTCACGCCAGCCAATCGACGATCGGAGCAACTCGGTGATCGGGATGAGTAGAGGTGAAGAGAATGCTCCCCAGATGGTGAGTTGCGCGATCGCCCGAGCCTCGTTTCCCACCGACAGTCGTGCGGCGACCGTCTGGGTCAAGTGGTAGAAACTCGACGCACCGATCACTCCCCCACCGATGCCGAACAGAACTGCGAACACGACGGGCGACGAGGCGAACGTCGACGCTACGACCACACTGGGCCCCGCGAGCGCGCCAAATGCGAAAGGACGACGAGCACCGTGACGATCGAGTGTGCGTCCGGCCCACATGCCTAGAACGCCAGTCAGGATCTGAGCGATCGTGTAGCCCATCGTGAGGATGCCGACGCCCGAGCCGAAGTCGGCCGCCATGTCGTCGAGGAGCACCCCGAAGCCGTAGAACCACGATCCATAGGCAACGATCGTCAGGATTCCGAGAATGCCGACGCGAAAATAGGGAACGTTCGACGACACGAGAGAAGAGTACGGCTCGGTCAGTCGACCGGTCGACCCTCGAAGTCGCCGATCAACGACAGAACGACGCGTTCGCCACGTTCCGCCGCTGCAAAGCGCTCGAGCTTCTCGGCGTAGTACTTCTCACGAAGGTGGCCCTCGGAGAGCGCGTTGTAGGTGGGATAGAGGGCTCGGCGATCACGATCGGAGCGATTGGCTCCACTGCGATGAGGCGTGAGGGAGTGGAACCACAGGGTCTGCCCGGCGCGCAAGGGAGCGTGCTGCCACGTCAATTCATCGACGATCGACCGGACGATACAACCCCGGTCGTCGGTCTCGAGAAGCTGCCGGTGTCGCGAGCTCACCACTTCGAGGCAGCCGTTCTCCGGCGTTGCATCGTCGACTGCGACCATGCATGAGACGTGCGTGTCGATGAACGGGTAAGCGGGGGCATCCTGGTGCGGCGAAAAGCCCGCCCCGCCGACCAACTTGTAGTTGATCTTCTCCTTGTAGAGAACGGCCGGCTCGCCGAGAAGTGTCGACGCGGTGGTCACCAGTCGGCGAGTCAGGAGGTCACGCAATCCAGAATGCACCGGGACGAAGTTCTCGCTCCGGGCCAATTTGGGTCCGAAGTCGGTCATTTCACGATGGTGGAGGATCCGACCTGGTTCGTCGAAAGTAGCCGCGATCTCGTCGACCCATTTCTGAACTTCGAGTACTTCGCTTTGGTTCAGATCGTCCGTAAGAACCCAACCGTGCTCATGGAAATGGTGGACGATCATCGGATCGTCGGGCGAAAAGGCTCGGGGTAGCACGACTAATCTCAACTCGCTGTATGACGAGAAGCGATCTGTCGGATCGCATCTTCGTACGTCGACAGCGGAGCGACGATCTTCCCTGGCACCTTCGCGCCGTCGTCCGCGATCCGGAGATCGACCATGGCCTGCAAATCGACACTTTCCTCGAATGCTGCGACCTCCTCGGTGTTCATCGGCCCGCCTTGGGCGGCAAGCGTCATCACGCTGTCGGGCGACAGGATCGACGCATACTCCTCGCGAATCGTCACCAAGTACCGCTTGGCGGGAACGTGCGACAGGATCAGGTCGGCCACCCGATCACCGAGGACACCTCGGACAGCAATTGCTCCCATCGACGCATGGCGTGGTTGACCGGGCCCGTCCCACGGATGGGCCAGATCATGAATCAGGCCGGCGATCTGGAGCTCGACGTCACCAGGGGCGACTTCGCGCAGGATTGCGGCCGTCTGGAGTCCGTGGTCGAGCTCGGAGAATCCGTTCGCTTCGACCGACCCGAGTTCGCCGAGACCTCTCAGGTGCTCGATGATTTCTTCGGCGTCTCGAAATCGGCGGGCCGTCGGCGTCTCGGTAGGCATGACAGCAACGTAATCCAATGAGGTGAACAACAGATGACGTCGATGTGTCGAAGGATCGACGTCCAACAGGAACGACAAGAGGTTTCTGAGTCTTCGTCGACAGTTGGCTGGTCGTTCACCTGAACGAGTTGTCACGTCAACTCGAGTGGTTCACGATCGGGTCGTGTCCGAGACCTACATCTCCGTCGCGAACGAGTTGGAGGACCGAATTCGACGACTAGACGTCGGTGACAAGGTCCCCTCGGAAAACGAGGTGGTTCGAGAATTCTCGGTGAGTCGTCCGACGGCCCGTGCCGCCCTGCAGGAACTCGAGCGACGGTTCGTCGTTCGGCGAGTCAAAGGTTCGGGGACCTACGTCAACGAACGGATCCCCTACCCCATCGGATCGAAGTACCCACCCAGTGCCAGTCGCACGATCGCCCTCTCGGGCTACGAGGCGACTCTTCGCGTCGTCACAGTATCCGAAGTCGAACCCTCTCTATCCGAGGTGGCCCTGTTCGGCGATCACGCCCCGCAAAGGCTCTGCGTCGTCGGGCGCACCATGGAAATCGACTCCGAGATCGTCGGATTCGGTGTGAGCAAGGTGTCGAGCTCGATCGCTCCCAACCTGCGACGACACCTCGAAGAAATCTCTTCGATCTGGCGAATCCTGTTCTCGCTCTACGGCATACGTCTGACTCGCCGCACGATCAATGTTTCGATCGACACTCCTCCAGATCATGTCGCTCGGATCATCGAATCGCGCGAGCCCGCCTGGCGACTCCAGAGCGTGAACGTCGACGCCACCTCCGGAACTGTCGTCGAACTCGGCGAGTCCTGGATCCGGACCGACCGGATCGCAGTCAGCGTTCACTTCGACCACGCCGCCGAACCCGACGACGCGTACCGATTCGATTCCCCGCAACACCAACTCGACTCGAGGAGTGCATGAGCATGGACCGAAACCGACGAACCGAATTGCTCGCGCGAGCCGACGCCGATCAGGTGCGACTACTGGCCGAGACTTTCCTTTCTCATCGGAACGTTGCCGACGAATTGGACATCATCAACCCTCCGGAAGTCGGAATGGTGATGATGCAGGTGCGCGAACCCGTGTGCAAGGAGCGCTTCCACCTCGGCGAAGTCGTCGTGACCCGCGCCGAGGTCGCCGTCGCCGGCTTGCGAGGGTGGGCCATGCGGACCGGCGCCGACCGAGAGACCGCACTCGCCGCAGCACTCCTCGATGCATGTGCAGAGCACGACACCGAATTCGCCAACGACGTTCACTCACTGTGCGAAATCACTGCGTCCCACCTGGCGGCCGACGAACGACGCGAATGGGACGAACTTCGGGCCACGGCGGTCTCCTTCGAGGAGCTCGACTGAGATGACATCGACCATGAATTTCGAGTCCCGACGCCTACCGGGCAAAGTCGCCGCTTGCCGGCTCGACCCTCTTGAATCCCAATCAGTCTTCAAGACGATTCTGGACTCGTTCGCTCGTCCGGGTTCGATCCTCACCCTGCACTACGCCGTCGTCTCGCGTGTCCCGAGTGCTCTGGCTCCGATCCTCGTTCTGGCCGATGTCGAGACGCGGGTTCACATCGTCGACACACCGAGCTTCGTCTGGGAAGAAGCGCTCGCCAGTGCAACTGGGGCTCGAATCTCACGAGTCGAGGATGCCGACTTGATCGCGATACCGCAGGATGCATCCGAGCAGATCGGTTCGATCATCTCTCTTGCCGATCCTGGCTCGGCCTTCTCACCCGAATCAGCGGCACGAATCGTGATCGGGACCCTCGACCTACGAGCGCACGGAGCGAGTGATCGAGGCGGGGTGCAACTCGTCTTGAGTGGCCCCGGAATCGACGGTGAACGGGTCTTGTGCGTCGACGGTCTGACCGAATCGGACGTCGAGCTCTGGAACTCCATTCGAACCAAATTTCCAGCTGGTGTGGATGTCTGGTTCACCACTGACGACGGACGCGTTGCCGGAGTTCCACGGTCGACGCGTGTCGAGATCGTGGCCTCGTGGCCACGTCGAGAAAGGATCTGAATGGGATACGCAGCAGCCCGTGGTGGTCTCAAAGCCATCGAAGCCGCCGAACGACTAGTGGCTCGCGAACGAGTCCTGGGTGACAGCCCGTGGCTCGAGTCGAAGCAGATGATCGAGAAATTGAGGCTCGCCGTCGACCGGGTCATGGGCGAGGGCGGATTGTGGGACGAGCACCTGGCTGCGTCGGCCCTTCGCCAAGCCGAGGGTGATCCGATCGAGGCAGCCCATCTACTCCGCTCCTATCGGTCGACCTTGCCTCGTCTGGCCTATACCACCCCCGTCGACGTCGACGATCTCGTCGTGTTGCGTCGCATCGTGCCGGCCTTCCGTAATCCACCCGGTCCGCAGTTACTGGGTCGCACCACCGATTACACGGGTCGTTTGCTCGACACCAACGACGAAACCACCCAACGCACGACAGCCGAGAAGATGGCGGCCTTCCTCGAGGAGAGTGCCACCACGACGAACGGCTTCGGCGACGACTCCGAACGGGAAGGAGATCGCCGTCCCCGGCGATTGCTCGACCTGCTTCGTGATCTCGACGCAGTCGTCGACCGACGTCGAGTCGATGATCCAGAACCATTCGACATCACACGGCATGCAGCCCGACCGCCGGCGAGTCGTTCGGCACGATTGGCCACAATGGCACGGGCCGAGACCGGTGCATTGGTCAATGTCTGGTATCGCAACATTCTCGGACCTGACGGCTATCTCCATGAGATCACCCTCGGCGAAGTGCGCCACGGTCGACTTCCCGTGACGGTCGTTCATCCACTCACCGGCCACGAGATCTCGATCGGTGAAGTTCGCGTGACCGAGGTCGAGGCCATCGAGGACCTGAACGGAATCGACGAGGATCGTGGTCGCTTCGATGTCGGCTACGGCCTCTGCTTCGGACACAACGAGAAGAAGGCTATTGCGATGGCGAATCTCGACATCGCTTGCGAGCGCGACCGCGGCCGGAGCTTTCTCGAGCAGTCGATCTTGCTCACGACCGATGGCCTCGACGCGAGTGGATTCCTCGAGCACTTGAAGCTCCCCCACTACGTGACCTTCCGTTCGATGATGGAACGCAAAGCGGCCATTCGTCAGCATCAGGACCACTCATGAGCACCCCTCTCCTCCAACAGGTGATCGACCGTTCGGCGCCGATCGACGATGCTTCGCCCGCCGACCTCGATGTGAACTTCGGACTTCTCGACGAATACTCCAAACGCGAAATTCGCCGGGCGATTCTCACAGCGGTGGCAGTCCCGGGTTATCAAGTTCCCTTCGGTTCACGCGAAATGCCCGTTGCACGCGGCTGGGGTTCGGGGGGTCTGCAGATCTCTCTCGCCGTTGTCGGCCCCGATGACGTCGTCAAGGTCATCGACCAAGGTGACGACGAGGGCGTCAACGCCGTGAACCTGCGACGACTCATCGTTTCGTCGACCGGCATTCCCGAGTCGACGACACCCGAGGACAGCACACTCATCCAGACTCGCCATCGGATTCCTGAAGACCCGCTGGACGAGCGACACACACTGATCCTCCAGGTGCCGGTTCCCGAACCACTTCGCGGGGTCGAACGAGACATGCGAGAACTCGCTCGCATGCACGCCGAAGCGGACTACGCGCGCATGT
The DNA here is from genome assembly GCA_005787035.1 of Actinomycetota bacterium. Taxonomy (GTDB): domain Bacteria; phylum Actinomycetota; class Acidimicrobiia; order Acidimicrobiales; family Ilumatobacteraceae; genus Casp-actino8. The sequence continues at coordinate 7,525 of SYCI01000040.1, forward strand.
GGGTGAGTCTGTACGAGGACAAGGTTCGTAACGGTGTGATCACCCGAACCACCGGTTACCCGTGCCTCGTCCACGGTCGCTACGTGATCGCCACGACGCCAATTCCCCGATGGGACGTACCACGACTCCATCAATCGCGATTTCTGTCGTTGTTCGGGGCGGGTCGCGAGAAGCGCATTTACGCAGTGCCGCCGCACACCGATGTCGAGCCACTCACTTTCGAGGACGTGCCGTTCGAAGTCGAGATCACGCCCGGCGCCCAGTGTCGCAGTTGTGGCAGCTCCGAGTCGTTTCTCGTCGAAGTACCGGCTACTGCTGCCGAAGGTGGTGGGCACTGGGTGTGTAGCGACAGCGATTGGTGTCGTCGGAATCGGCAACGTCAACATCCGTCGAATGGAGTCGAACCGTGAACAACGATTGGGCGCTCAAGGTCGCGTCGCTCGGGAAGATCCATGGCATCACCGATTTACGGGCTCTCGAAGACACTGGGCCCGACATCGGCACGGCCAAGAGTGCCCTCACCGGATCGATCGTCGCTGCGTGGGACGTCGGCTTCGAGGTCGCGCCCGGGGAAGCGCTCGGTGTGATCGGTGAATCAGGTTCTGGCAAGTCGACGGTGATGCGTTGCATCGCTGGCGATCAATCTTCCACGGCCGGCGAGGTGTACTTGCGGTCGGTCGACAATGGTCGCACGAACGTGCTCGACCTCGACCCGTCATCGCGCCGTCGACTGCGTGTCGCCGATCTGGCGGTCGTGTACCAGGATCCCGCCGAGGGTCTTCGTCTGAACGTGACGGCCGGTGGGAACATCGCCGAGGCGCTGACCGCAGCTGGGTGGCGCCACTTCGGTCGGATCCGTGATCGGGCCGCCGAGCTACTCGAACGCACCGAGGTGCCGCTCTCCCGTATGGACGATCTGGTCGGTACGTTTTCAGGCGGCATGCGCCAACGAGTGCAATTGGCCAAGGCTCTGGCCAACGAGCCACCGGTCGTGTTGCTCGACGAGCCGACAACCGGACTCGATGCCTCGGTTGCCGCTGGCGTTCTCGACCTCATTCGCAACTTGCTGGAGGAGACTGGTGTGGCGGCCGTCGTCGTGTCCCACGATTTCGCCGTGATCGAGATGCTGACGACGCGTTGCGTGGTCATGAATCACGGTCGCATCGTCGAAGCCGGTCTGACGGATCGATTGCTGGAAGACCCCCACCATCCGTACAGCCAACGTCTCGTCGGAGCAGCACGCGCATGAGCACTCACGAACACATTCTTTCTTGTCGTGGTCTCACCAAGGACTTCGTACTCCACACCATCGACGGGCGTCGAGTGGAGGCACTTCGAGGAGTCGATCTCGACATTCTTCCCGGAGAGCACGTGGCCCTTGCCGGCTCCAGTGGTGCCGGTAAGTCGTCACTGCTCAAGTGCATCTACCGCACCTACGAGCCGACTTCTGGTTCGGTGGTGCTGCGTTTGCGTTCAGGTGCCGAAGTCGACCTTCCTTCCCTCTCGGACCAGGAAATGGCACACCTACGTGGGCGCGACATCGGGTACGTGTCGCAGTTCCTCCGCGCCGAGCCTCGCCGCGGACCGCTCGACATCGTGACTCGGGCAGGTGTGTCGCGCGGAATGGATCGAGCAACGGCTCGTGATGCCGCTGCTGTCTCGTTGAAGAGACTCAACATCGAGGAGAAGCTCTGGGACGTTCACGCCTCAGTACTTTCGGGTGGAGAAAAGCAGCGCATCAACCTCGCTGCTGGCACTATTTCATCACCCCAACTCCTGCTTCTCGACGAGCCGGTGTCAGCCCTCGACCCGGCCAATCGAGAAGCAGCCCTCGAACTCATCGGCGACCTCACTTCACAAGGTGTCGCCGTTCTCGCCGTCTTCCACGACATCGAGGCCATGGAGCGTTTGGCGAGCCGCATCGTTCTCATGCGCAATGGTCGCGTGGAAATGAGTGGCAATCCCGACCTGGTCCTCGAAGTTCTCACCCAAGGAGCCCGTGTATGAGCCGTCTGGTCGTCACGAACGCAACCGCAGTGTTGCCCACACAAGTTCTCTCGGATGCAACGATCGTCTGCGAGGACGGTCTCATCGTCGAAATCGACAACGCTCGACCGTCGATCGCGTTCGAACCAAATATGATCGACGCCCGGGGCGCTCTGTGCATCCCGGGCCTGGTCGACTCTCACAGTGACGGGCTCGAACGTGAGCGCTTCCCTCGGCCCGGGGTCGATCTCGGTGCGCGATTCACAGTGCGATCCTTCGAAGGGCGGGTGCGTGCCGCCGGCATCACCACCATGTTCCACGGCATCGGATTCGAAGAGGATGAGAAGTACCACCGCAGCATGGTGCTGGCCAACGAGTGGACAGATGAACTCGAGTCGTACCGAGCATCGGGAAGGGCCCTGGTCGACCATCGGATCCTGTACCGACTCGATGCACGTGACCCCGATGGCTTTCGTTGTCTCGTCGACCGACTCCCCCGTCGAGCGGACGATGGCACTCTTCCCCTCGTGTCGTTCGAAGATCACACACCCGGTCAGGGGCAGTACACCGACCGCACGGCCTTCGAGAGGTACATCATTGGGACGCAGGGTTTGAGCGAGAGCGATGCCCGAGCGCGAGTCGATCAATTGATCGCCGAGCGCGATTCACTCCTCGCCAACCGGGACCTGGCTCTCACCTGGCTCGTCGAGCGGGCGACACGAGGCGAAATCCGCCTCATGGCCCACGACCCGGCCACGATCGAGGAATCCGATCAAGCCAAGGCATGGAACGCATCGATCGCCGAATTCCCCACGACCTTCGAAGCTGCCCAGCGGGCCAAGGAACTCGGTCTTCGCACGGTGTGCGGTGCACCGAATGTGATGCGTGGTCGGAGTCATAGTGGAAACGTGAGTGCGCGGGATCTGATCTCCGAACGCCTGTGCGATGGCCTGGCGAGTGACTACCTCCCCTCGACCATGCTCGGTGCGGTCGCGGTTCTGGTGCATGAGAACGTCTGCGATCTTCCCACGGCGGTTGCCCTCGTGACCTCGGGCCCGGCAGCGACCGTCGGTCTGACCGACCGCGGTTCGATCGAGACCGGCCAGCGTGCCGATCTGGTCATCGCCGAATTCGACGGGCCGCTGGCCGTCGTTCGTCATGTGCTCAGGGGTGACGAGATGATCGCCGACGCCGACGAATTGATGGCGGTCCCGGCGTGAGTCAGTCGCGTCCGATCAACGACCTTCACCCGGCTCTGGTCGCGGCCGCCGCTGCCGCCCAAGCGGCCTATCTCACGGCCAAGTTCACCAAGTCACGGTCGGAGCTGGGGGCGGTCATCGGAGTCGGAGGTGACGGGACTCCGACTATGTTCCTCGATCAGATCGTCGACGAGGCAGTCATCGCAGCCGTCGAGCCGTACGGAATCAACATTCTCTCGGAGGAGATCGGCTGGGTCGACAATGGCTCTGCTGTCACTCTCGTCATGGACCCAGTCGATGGCACGGCGAATGCCGTGGCTGGCGTACCGTCGTGCGCATTCGCCGGAGCGATCGTGATCGGTGGTCGAATCACCGACTCTCACATCACATGGCTCGACTCTCAGCGTTCGATGAGCGCACACCGCACCAAGTGGGGATTCGAAGTTTCCGAGCCGCTGACGACCTCTGGTCGTACCGAGTTGAAGGGGGCTTCGATCGCCATGTTGCGCCCTCGTCCCGAGACGAGGGCGGCCTGGAATCGAATCGTCGAGCCCACCGAACGGCTGCGGGTGATGGGTAGCTCGGTGATCGAAGGTTCTCTCGTGGCGATCGGCGCCGTGGATGCCTTCGTCGATGCGGGCGGAGACGTCCATCGACTCGTCGATCTCTTGCCGTTGGTTCCATTCGTCGAACACGCCGGCGGTGTTGTCGTCGATGCCTTCGACCGACCTCTGGAATTCGACACCGACATGTCGAAGCGTTGGAGTGGCATCGTCGCCGCCTCTCGACCGTTGGCCGATGAAATTCGCTCGCTGATCGCCTGAGCCCTTCGGCTCTCTACAAGATCTTCTTGCGCACCCAGCCCGAGAGAAGTTCGATCGAGTACACCACTCCGAAGATCGTGATCAGGACCGCCCCTACCGTCTGCAGTTCGAGCACTCGAAGGGCATTGAACAGGATGAACCCGATTCCTCCTCCACCCACGATTCCTAGGATGGTCGATGTCCGTAGATTGATGTCGAGCGCATAGAGCAAATTGCTGATGATCGCGGGCATGGCTTGCGGAACCACCGAAGTCGCGATCTCCTGCGTCTTGGTCGCTCCGACTGCGAAGGTTGCCTCACGAGGCGTGGGGTTGATCTCTTCCACGGCATCGGCGATCAATTTGGCCAGGAATCCCGAGGTGCCAAAGGCCAGCGCGAGGGTTCCCGGTACCGGCCCGAGTCCGATGGCAGCGATGAAGATCACGGCGATGATCAACTCGGGGATTCCCCGAACCAGTACCAGAAAGAGTCGTGACAGGCCGTACACGAAACGGTTGAACGCCACGTTCCGGGCTGCCATGAATCCGAGTGGAACGGAGAGCAGAGCGCCCATGAAGGTCGCCACCAGAGCCGCGGCAACCGATTCGATCATGCCGTCGATGATCGACGAACGAGCGGTTGTGTAGTCGGGTGGGAAGAGGCGCGTGATGACCCGCCAGACGTCCGGAAGGGCGCCGAAGAGTTCGCCAGGGTTCAGAGACACCGATCGGAACGCGATGATGATCAGCGCCACGAATGCCATGCCGTAGATCGTCTTCATTCGAAGATCTCCCACCCACGGTGGGCGAACGGTCTCGTGATTGAAGGGCCGAACTCCGACGTCGTTCGACTTGCTACGAGAGGAGAATCGAGCGAACAATTTCGCACCCAAGCTGAGTCGGGGGGCCGAGCGTCCTACGAGAGTTCGATCTCCACCGAGCAGGGTGGCGCGCACCGCAGCCGAGAAGAATTCCATGATCGTGATGAGCACGAAGATCACTGCGACGACTCCAAGAGCCTCGTCGTACTGCAGAGAACGAAGATTCGCCTGCATGAGGAACCCGATTCCTCCGGCACCCACGATGCCGAGTACCGACGACGAGCGAAGGTTGATGTCGAGTCGATACAGAATTGTCGAGATGAACGACGGCATGGCCTGGGGGATCACCGAGGTGGTAATGGCCTGCCACTTCGAGGCACCGACCGAAGTGACGGCTTCACGGGGGGTCTTGTCGGTCTGTTCGATGGCATCGGCGAACAGTTTCCCGACCATGCCGATCGAGTGCAGTCCGAGCGCGATGACTCCGGGAAGAACTCCGATGCCGATGGCCCGAACGAAAATGGCCGCGAAAATCAGATCGGGGACGGCCCGACTGAGAACGATGATGCCACGACAGATGGCCATCACCGCCGGATGAGGCGTGGTGTTCCGAGCCGCACCTAGAGCGATGGGAAACGAAAGGATCACGGCGATCGTCGTCCCGATGACCGCCATCCACAGTGTCTCGAAACCGAGCCGAATGGCGTCATCGAGATCGGAGAAGCGAGGAGGCAACATGCGGCCCAGAAGGTTCTGAACGTCTCCGAAACCAGCGATCAGTCCCGAGAAACTCATCTCGATGTGTCGCCACGCCCAGATGACGGCTCCGACGAACACGACCATCACGACTCGCATGACGAGTCGATCACCGGTGAGTTTGCGCTTCAGGCGATCATCGGCGTGAACCGGATCCGAGGGAATGCGGGATCCGAGGCCCGAGGACTTTAAAAGAACTTCCGGAGGCTTCATGCCACGCGAGGAGTCGTGGTTGAAGCCATAAGCGCACCTGACATCGCTGATTGACCCGGCTCGACGCGGCGATACACGTCCATCACCGCATCCTGATCGAGATTGTCGACGGCTCGATCGAGTACCACCTGACCGTCCCGAAGACCGACAATTCGCTGCGCCCAACCGAGGGCCAGCTCGACCTGATGAAGTGTGCAGATCACAGTGAGTTGATCCTCCACCACGATGCGGAAGAGAACATCCATGACCTGAGCCGACGACTCGGGGTCGAGCGACGCGACCGGCTCATCGGCGAGAAGAAGACGCGGGCGCTGCATCAGAGTTCGCGCGATTGCCACTCGCTGTTGCTGACCGCCCGACAAGGTGTCGGCACGTTGGAAGGCTCGGTCACCCAAGCCCACACGGTCGAGGTTCTCGAGCGCTTCACGGCGCAACGCCTTGGGATACATCAGTGTCCCGAAGCGCGGACCGTGAAGTCGCCCGAGTGCCCCCGACAGGACGTTCTCCAGTGCTGTGAGTCGCCCCACGAGCCCAAAGGACTGGAAAACGAATCCGACGTCGCGACGGAGGGCCCGAAGTTCACGGCGGCCCGCCGCCACGACGTCTGTTCCCAACACTTCGACGGAGCCCGTGGTGGGTGGGATCAATCCGTTGAGGTGTCGGAGAAGGGTCGACTTTCCACTTCCCGACAATCCGATCAGCGACAGGAGCTGGCCCTTCGGAACCGTCAGGCTCACGTGGTCGAGAGCCAGTGGACCGTTGGGAAACTTCTTGGACAGTCCGGAAACCTGGACGACGTTGTCGGGAAGTGGCTGTGTCATGAGTTGGTCAGCCCTCGCACTTGGCGGACTTGGTGGCCTCACAAACGGCGCGCACGCCGTCGTAGAAAGAATCTTCGACGACGATCCAGCCCCACGCGTTCTCGTCGGTCAGACCGCAGTCATCAGCGCTGGTGCAGCGGCCGTCGGCCAGAAGCTGATCACGGTTGGCCACCTCGAGCACGAGGCGGATGATCTCGGCCTTCAGCGATTCCGGAAGTCCGTTCTGCATGGCGAGCGGCGAACCGGCGATCACTTCCGACTTCCAGACCGTGGTGATGTCGCCTTCGGCGATGTCTCCGGCCTCGATGAGGACCGAGTCGACCATCGCGTCGAATGCGAAGCCGGCGTCGCAGTCACCGTTGTTGACCGAAATGACCGAGGCATCGTGGCCACCGGCGAAGACCGGCGTCACGTCGGCTTCCGGGTCGATACCGAGCTCGAGGAGGCCAGCAGAGGGGTACAGGTAGCCCGAGGTGGAACCCGGATCGACGAAGCAGACCTTCTTGCCGCGGAATCCTTCAAGATCGGTGATATCGCTACCAGTCTTCACGATGCCGTAGCTCTGATAACCCGGCTCTTCGTCCGGACCATCCACGATTGCTCCGATCGGGAAGATGTCGGCACCGTTGTTCTTGGCAATGACGTAAGCGAACGGGCCGTACTGAGCGATGTCGACCTTGCCGGCGATCTGCGCCTCGATGATGCCGGCGTAATCGGTGGCCTGGAAGAATTCCACTTCGATTCCGAGTTCTTCTTCGAGAACCTGAATGAGCTTGCTGTAGCTCTCTTCGAGGGCGGTGCTCTCCTCGGAAGGAACGGCGCCGAGGATCAACTTCTCGGGCCAATCGGCGCGGGGATCGGCGGCTGTGGTCTCGGGAGCGGCCGTGGCCGGAGCCGGGGTTTCGGACGAACTGCTGTCGTCACCACCGCACGCGGCGACCATGGTGATCGATGCCAGACCGATCGTCAGCGCCGTCCAGCGGCGAGAAGTTTTCGATTTGCGCATTCTTCCTCCTGATGAGTGGTCACTCGACCACGTTGTTCACGTAACGAGGTGAACGTAAATGACGCACCTGAACAGTGAGTCGGAAGAGAACGAATGGCAGGTGAACTTCAGGTACCAGTTGAGCGCGAGATGAGCGCAAGTTGTCAGGACAGGATCGGCGTCGCGTTTCAGGACTGAGCAATCGGCTTGACGAAATCGACTCCGTATGCGTGACTGATGCGACGAGTGAGTTCCGGGCCACTGAGCAACGATGTTGTATGCGAGACCATAAGTATTCCCAACTCAAAAGGTTGACGGCGCGCGAATGAGATCAACGGGTCGGTGACTGCGTCAACTGCTCGACCAATACGACTGGTTGCCAGTGCGGCGGGGGTGATTCGGGTGCAAGTAAGAGGGTGGTTCGAGCGAACTCTCCCACCTACTGACCGGCAGCCAGCGCCACAATTCTTGCCATGCGGACCGACAATTTGTTCACTTCGCAGTCGCAGTCGGACAGGATCCGTGCACGAAAATCTCCCGAACGGCACGACGGTGGTTGACGACGGTGACACGTGCCAACGAGCCCTCCTGCCCGGTCTGCGCCACCCGAGTAACGATCCAAGTGAGATCAGACAAAGGACTAGGGTAAGTCTGGTGCTCCAAGCCCTGCGCGCCCCCCTTCACGTCATCAACCTCACGATCCTCGCGGTTGTTGTCGGAGCACTTTCCGGTGTGGGTTCGTGGGCCTTGTTCGAGGCCCTCGATGCCGCGACCACCAGTCGACTCGACAACGCCTGGCTCGTGTGGCTCCTACCGGTCGCGGCCTTCGCACTCGGCTTCGCGTATCACCATTACGGCGGCGAGGCCCGTCGTGGTACGTCGCTCGTGATCGGAGAATCGCTCCCACCCGATGATCCGACGACCCCCGAGCCGACGCCGTCGGTCCCCCGACGCATGGCACCGATGATCTTTTGCGCCACCTACATCGCCCAACTCACCGGCGCATCGGTGGGTCGCGAAGGCGCGGCGCTGCAGATCGGAGGCTCGCTGACCTCGCTCCTGCTCCGACCGTTCCGGCTCAGCGCGCACGATCGACGCCTCATGCTCGTGGCCGCCATGGCCGGTGCGTTCGGTGGCGCGTTCGGCGTGCCGATGGCCGGTGCGGTGTTCGCCCTCGAGGTTCAACGCACCGGACGCTTGCGATACGAGGCTCTTGCTCCCGCGCTCGCGGCGTCCATCGCTGCCGATCGCGTGGTGGAGGGACTCGGTCGCTCCACTCCGCTCGTGAACATCGATGTGGGCAACGTCGATCTCGACGTGCTGTGGCGACTCGCCCTCGTCGGTCTCGCGTGCGGTCTCGCCGCGCGCCTCTTCATCGTGTCCCATCATCAGGTGAAGGCCGCGGTCACCCGACTGGTCGCGTACGTGCCGGCACGCCCCGTGGTGGGTGCGGTGGCCACGCTCGCCCTCATGGCGTTGTTCGGCCGCGATTACCTCGGCTTGTCGTTGCCCCTCGTGGAGAACGCGCTCGCCGGCAACACCGCCGATTGGTGGGAGCCGGTGCTCAAGATCGTGTTCACGGCCATCGCGCTCGGCTCGGGTATCCCCGGTGGTGAAGTCACACCGCTCTTCGTGGTGGGGGCAACTCTCGGTTCGGCTCTCGCCAGTCCGCTCGGTCTCGATCCGCGTCTGGCGGCCATGGCCGCACTTCCGGCCGCCTTCGGTGCCGCGGCCAACACGCCCATTGCTTGTGCGTTGCTCGCCATCGAACTCTTCGGTGGATCACTCGCCTTGCCGGCGGCACTGGCGTGCATCGTGGCCTACGCGGTGTCGCCCGAGCGTGGCATCTACGAAGGTCAGCGCGCTGGCTCTACGAAAGACCTCCGGGCCAGCGCAGCACGACCACCTCGCGCATGAACGACGGCGGATGATCGGCTAACCACGCTTCGATCTCGGCATCGCGATCACTCGACAAACACAGCCGACGGCGCGCCGACTCCACCAACCCTTTCGGATCCTCGGCGTGGCGCGACAGCGGCGGTCGGGGAACCACCACCACTTCGGGCGTGATACCGAGCGCGCACAGCACCGCTGCCGCATCATTGGCCGTGGGGCCAGTGGGTCGGTTCAGATTCCAGAAGTGGAGCCAACCTTCGTTCCACGCCGACAACGGATGGCGCTCCGGCATGACCACCACCACACCGAGACGCGCGGCCGCGGTGAGAGCCACCACGAACGGCTCGATGTCGGGCACGTTGAACAACACGTGATGACACACCGCCACATCGGCGGTCGGCAATGGTTCACCCCGAAGTTCGGCCTCCACGTACACATCGGGCCAACGACCCCGGATCTGTCGATGCCCCACACCGGCCGCGTCAGCGGCGGCGGCGAAGCGTTCGAGCATGGCCGGGTTCTCGTCGACTCCCGTGATGTGCGTGGCGCGGGGCGCGGGCGGAATCGACGAGCGGCCACCGCCACATCCGATGTCGATCACCGAGCCACCACCCGGGGGCAGCAACTCGCGCGCCATCTCGAAGATCGGACTCGACGCATCGAGTGTGTCGTCGACCGCGAAGGTCTTGGGATCGTGCGCCCACGGCGGGACTTCGGCTTGCGCCACGATCTCGTCGGGGATGGCCCACGCACGAAGTTGTTCGGCCCAGTATCGGCCAGCCTCGGTGAGCGGTTCGACGGGTTCGGTCATGCAGTGAGGACGCGCACCGGCAGAGCACGCGGACCGCGGATCTGACCCACGCTCCACACCACGCCTTCTTCGCCGTGGGCGAGTTCGAAGTCGGGGAAACGCTTCACGAACTCCTCCACCGCGACGCGTAGTTCGAGACGCGCGAGGTTCGAGCCGAGGCACCGGTGGATACCCAGACCGAAGGCACCGTGACGGTTCTCCTGCCGATCGATCAGCACCTTGTCGGCATCGGGGACCTCGGCCGGGTCGAGATTGGCCGCCGGGAACGGCAACAGCACCCATTCGTCCTTCTTCATGGGGCAGCCGTGGAAGTCGTGATCCTGGGCGACGAGCCGGGCCATGGTGACCGGCGCGTACACGCGCAAGAACTCTTCGATCGCGGTGGTCATGAGCGAGGGATCGTTGGCCAGCCGATGGCGGTCGTCGGCATGCGTGGCGAGATGCCACAGACTCGAACCGATCGCGCTCCACGTGGTGTCGATACCGGCCACGAGGAGAAGGAGGATGAATCCTCCCACCATCTCCTTGGGCAACTTCTCCCCGAAGAGGTCGACCTCGAGCAGATAGCCCGTGAGGTCGTCGCGTGGATTTTCGACGTGATCGTCGATCTGGGCCAGTAGATACGCATCGATGCGCTCGAAGGCGCGCATGCGATCTTCCGGGTCGCCGTTGATGTTCTCGAGGATGTCGTGCACGAACTCGCGGAATAGATCGTCGTCCTCGAGCGGGAAGCCGAGCATGCGAGCGATCACGTTCACCGGAATGTGCTGCGCGTACTGGATCGCGGCATCAACGGTGAGACCACCCTTGGCCTGCGCCTCCATCTTGTCGAGGAGTTCGTTGCAGAGTTTGCGGATCTCGGGTTCCCACTCGGCGATCTTCTTGGGCGAGAACGGCGGCAGCACGAGACGACGAGCCTCGTGGTGGAACGGCGGGTCGCTGGTGATCGGCGGAGCGCCACCGATGGGAGCCGGATCTTCGGGCACCACGGTGCTCACGACCACCGCGCGGCTCGTGAAGTTCTCGGTGTCGTAGGCGATCTCGCGCACGTATTCGTGCGTGACCGGCAACCATGTGCCGCCGTAGCGATCGGAGTGGGCGACCGGGCACTTGTCGCGCAACTCGGCCCAGATGGCATGCGCATGGCGGTTGTATTGCGGGTCGGCGTGATCGAAGTCGGTGGCCCAGTCGGTGACGGGTCCGTAGATCGAGGTGGGGGTCTGGTAACCGGTCATGGTGCGATCAGTCGGAGATGGTGATGGCGAACTCGGGGCAGTTGGCCGCCGCGAGACGCGCGCGCTCTTCCAACTCCGGCGGCACCGAACCGTCGCCGATGACCATGGCGTTGCCGTAGTCGTCGACGTCGAAGAGTTCGGGGGCCAGCGCGTAGCAACGGTTGTGACCCTGGCACTTCTCGGAATCCACTTGAATGCGCATGCTTCGAGGGTAGTGGGAGAGAATCACGAGCGTGACTTCGCACGGCAAGGTTCGACTGGCACTTTTGTTACCACCCTCGGAGGGCAAGGCCGAGGGTGGTCGGGCGCCCAAATGGAAGGCCACGGCCGGGACTTTCGGCCCTGCTCTCGCCGCACCACGTAAGGAGCTATTGGCTGCGCTCACTGCCGCCAAGGGTGGTGACGCCAAGTTGCTCGGTGTGCAGGGCGCGCATCTGGCCCGAGCCCAGGCGGCCAACCGTGCACCCGTGGGGGCACCCACGCTCCCGGCCCACGAGCGTTACACCGGTGTGGTGTGGGAGCACCTTTCGCCGACCTCCATGAACAAGGCGACGATGACACGCGCCATCGATTCGGTCGTGGTGTTCTCGGGTCTGCTCGGGCTCGTCGGCTTCGCCGATCCGGTACCGGACTACCGCTTGAAGATGGGTGCGTCGTTGAAGCCGATGGGCAAGGTGTCGACGTGGTGGCGCGAACCATTGGCCGCTGCCTTTGACGAGTGGGCGCGCAAGCGAGTCGTGATCGATCTTCTGCCCGGTGAGCACCGCAGTGCGTGGACGCCGTCGCCCGACGCCTACGCCGACCTCGTGACCGTGGCCTTCGTGGAGAAGTCGGGCAAGGTGGCCGGCCACGACGCCAAAGCCGCCAAGGGAATGCTCACGCGACACCTACTCGAATCGAAGGGCGACCCCATCGCCGCGCTCAAGGTCTGGAAGCACCCCCGCTTCCGCCTCTCCCTCAGTTGATCAGACGAGTTTCTCCTTGAAGAACGAGATCACGCGCTGAACACTCGGTTCATCGCGTTGTTCGGTGAGCACCGAGTGATCCGACTTCTTCTGCGACGGGAGTTCGATACCGATGAACGCATCGCCGATCAACTTGCGCAACGACTCGAAGCGATCGCCCACCAACTTGTCTTCGGTGAAACGCAGGCCGAGCACCTGACACCCCTCAGCGGCACGGCGCTGTACCGCGCGCGCATCGTCGGGCGACAAGTTGAGATCGGCGGCGCGCTTCTTGCCCACGGTGAACGGCAACGACGGCTGGCTGAGCACGGGCGCGGCCAGGTGATCGTCGATCATCATGCCGAGGGCGAAACCACCGCTGAAGCACATACCGAGCGCCCCGATCCCCTTGCCACCGATCTCGGTGTGCAGATCGCGGCCGAGAGCGCGCAGCCAGGCGATGATCGGCGAGGTCTTGTTGAGGGCCATGGTGGTGAACTCGCGCGAGATGCACACCTTGCTCATCGACGACGCGAGGTAGCCGCCACTCGGCGCCTTACCCGGCGTGCCCACGAGGCTCGGCATCACCACGGTGAAACCGGCGTCCACGAGATCGTTGGCGAAGCGCGTCACGGCCGGAGTGATGCCCGGGATCTCGTGCACGAGCACGATGCCCGGCCCTGAGCCACGTCGATACGTATCGCGCGTCATGCCGGCCGAAGTGAACGAAACCTTCTGCCATCCGGCGAGAACATCGTTGGTCATACCAGTCTCCTGACTGCGTCGAGAGCCCGTTCGGCCAAACCTTCGGGGCCCAATTTCATGGTGGAAAGATCGATGCCGTCCTGCTTGCCCATGGCACCGTGCAGATAGCGCGCGTACACGCCTTCGCTGATCACGGCCAAGCGCCAGCACGAGAACGCCACGTAGTAGTTCACGCCCGACACGTCACGACCGGTCGTGCGCGCGTAGCGCTCGACGAGTGAGGCATACGTAGGGAAGCCACCAGCCGGTGTGGGGTCGTTGGCGCGCAACGCACTCGACGGACCATCCGACCAATACACACCCAAGTAGCCGAGGTCGGCCAGCGGGTCGCCGAGGGTGCACAACTCCCAGTCGAGCACCGCGGCGATGCGACCCTTCTTCACATCGGTGAGGCAGTTGCCGAAGCGGTAGTCGCCGTGGGCGATCACCACACCTTGTTGTGTGGGCACGTGGGCACTGAGTCGCTTCTCCACTTCGTCGATGGCCGGCAGTTCGCGCGTTTTCGAGTTCTCCCACTGACTCCGCCAACGCTTCAACTGGCGCTCGATGTAGCCGTCGCGACGCGCGAGATCACCCAGGCCCACGGCATCCACATCGACGGCGTGCAATTCGGCCATCACGTCGATCAGGTGATGCGAAGCGGCCTCGCGCAGCGAAGGGTCGAGCAACGCGGCCTTGTCGGCGCTGTCGAGTACTTCGCCTTCCACGTGGCTCATCACATAGAACGGCGCACCGTTCACGCCCTCGTCGGTGCACAGGCCAAGCGCTCGGGGCACCGGCACGCCGGTGCGGCCGACCGCGGCGATGATGCGGTGTTCGCGTGCCATGTCGTGCGCCGTGGCCAGCACGTGGCCGAGCGGCGGGCGACGCAACACGAACCTTGTGCCCGCGGCATCGGTGACGAGATACGTGAGATTCGAGCGACCACCGGCGATCAGTGTGAACTCCACCGGCGTCGTGAGGCCGTCGATGTTGGCGCCCAGCCACGCCGTGACTTTCTCGAGATCGATCCCCTGAATACTCACGTTCCCTCCACCGGCAACGGTAGTGCGCGGGCCGTCGCGGTGAATCAGTTGAGGCGGATCAGCCGGAACGACTCAGCCGGGTCGGGTGACGCCGACGACCTTCGACCAATTGACCGCGGTGAGTCGAACGGTGCGGCCCACACCCGGAGCGTCGACCATCATTCCCCCGCCCACGTACAGACCCACGTGCGTGATCGGGTTGTAGAAGAAGATCAGGTCGCCGGGCTCGGCGTATTCCTTGGGGATGCGCGGCGACGACGAGAACTGGCGGCGCGACTGATGCGGCAACGACACACCGGCTTGCTGCCATGCCCACATGGTGAGGCCCGAGCAATCGAAGGCCACACCTTCCTCGGCCGCCGCGTAGCGATAGCGCACGCCGACCTGGCTCTTGGCCGCGGCCACCGCGATACCCGCGCGCGACGTCGTGGACGGAATGCTCGACGGATCGAAGTTGTTGCCGCCACTCGGCCGGTTGTTGCGCATGTTGTCGGCTTGCGACGCCGCGTTGGCAGCCGCCTGCGCGGCCCGACGTTGTTGTTCGTCGCGCAGCGCCTGACCGAGTTCACGCTCTGCCTTCTTCTTCAGCGCGGTGTACTTCCCGATCTTGTCCTGAGCTTCGGTCTGCGATTTGGAGATCTGACTCGTCAGTTCTTCGTTGCGCTTGCGATCACGCTCGAGCTTGCCCTTCAGATCGTCGAGGTCGGCGATGAGCGAGTCGAGTTTGTCGGTGTCGGAGAGGCCGGTATTGAGGGCGATGTCGGTGAGGAATTGCCGCTGCACCGCATCGTTCGGTCCGCCGCCGGGAGCGAGCAGTCCGGTGAGGCTTCCACCCCGACCACCGCTCACGAAGGCCGTCACCGCGAGCTCGGCCATGTCGGTGCGGATGCCGCCCAGTTCGGCCTCTTTGTTGGCGATATCGAGTTCGGTGGCCGCGATCTCGCCGTCGAGCCGAACTTTGTCGTCCTCGGCCGCACGTAGTTCTTCGGACAGTCGGTCGACTTCTTCTTCGGCCGCCTCGAGTTGATCGGCCATCTTCTCGACCTTGCGGCGAGCATCGTCGACGTTGTCGGCGCGCGCCACTCGACCGACGGTGAACACTCCGACGATCAGTGAGACGACGAGAACCAATCCGACCGAGATCGATCGGCGGACCGGCAACGTGAGAACGGCTCGGGGCCCAGACATGACCCGCTGAAGGCTAGTTGCGAGCCTGCGAACTCGGGCATCGGGCGCACATGTGCACGAGCACAACCGCCTGACCACGCATGATGCGCGGCAATCACTCCCATTCGATGGTGCCGGGCGGCTTCGACGTGATGTCGTAGGCCACGCGATTCACACCAGCGACTTCGTTGATGATTCGACTCGCCATTCGTTCGAGAAGGTCGTAAGGCAAGCGCGCCCAATCGGCGGTCATCGCATCGTCACTCGTGACGGCACGAATGATGATCGGGTGCGCGTACGTGCGCTCGTCGCCCATCACACCCACCGAACGGATGTCGGGCAACACCGCGAACGCCTGCCAGATCTCGCGCTCGAGGCCGGCATCGCGAATCTCGGCGCGCACGATGGCGTCTGCTTCTTGCAGGATCGCGACCTTCTCGGGTGTGACTTCGCCGATGATCCGCACGCCGAGACCAGGCCCCGGGAACGGCTGTCGCCACACGATTTCATCCGGCAGGCCGAGTTCCTGCCCCAATCGACGCACTTCGTCCTTGAAGAGCGAGCGCAGAGGCTCGACCAACTTGAGGGTCATGTCTTCGGGCAGGCCGCCCACGTTGTGA
>SYCI01000041.1 GCA_005787035.1 Actinomycetota bacterium
ACGGTTCCGTCGCCGATCACGACCGCGTTGCCGTAATCGTCGACGTCGAACAGCTCGGGAGCGAGGGCGTAACAACGGTTGTGCCCTTGGCACTTCTCGGCATCGACGTGAATTCGCATGAAATCACCCTACCCCTGCGTCGCGTGGAGTTGAATTTGGAGCGTGCCCCCCGCGAAACCCGTGGCGACGAACGCTCCCCTGGCCATCCTGCTCCCGCCGTCGGAGGGCAAGGCCGGTGGTGGCGGAAAGCCCGGCTGGCGACCGGGCAGTGGTGAATTCGGACGTGCCTTCACGCGCCAACGCTCCGAGCTGTTGGCGGCCCTCGACGCGATCGGTGGCGGTGACGCGAAGTTGCTCGGCGTCGGCGGTCGCCATCTGGAGGAGGCGCAACGGACCAACGTGTCGTTGCTGGGTTCGCCCACCCTGCCCGCGCACCAACGCTACACGGGGGTGGTGTGGGATCACCTGGCGCCATCGACGATGACCACCAAGGTGCACGCGCGAGCCACCGAGTCCATCATCGTGTTGTCGGGCCTGCTGGGTCTCGTCGGTTTCGACGATCCGCTCCCCGATTACAAGTTGAAGATCGGCGCGTCACTTCCCGCGATCGGCAAACTCACCAGCTGGTGGCGTGAACCGTTGTCGACCGCGTTGAACACGCGACTCTCCGGACGTCACGTGATCGATCTGTTGCCGAACGAACATCGGGCGGCGTGGACACCCACACCGGACGCGTACGCGAGTTTGACGTCGGTGACGTTCGTCGAGAAATCCGGGAAAGTCGCCGGCCACGACGCCAAAGCCGCCAAAGGAATGTTGGCGCGCCATCTGCTGGAATCGAAAGGGCCGCCCGGTGAGGCCTTGCGGGCCTGGAAACACCCGCGCTTCCGTCTCGGAATCAGTGAAGCTTCTCGCGAAAGAAACTGATCACCCGATGCACACTCGGCTCGTCGCGCTGCTCGGTCAGCACCGAGTGGTCGGTCTTCTTCGACGACGGCAATTCGATGGCGATGAACGCGTCGCCCAGTAGTTCGCGCAGGGAATCGAAGCGGGTGCCGACCAATCGGTCACCGGTGAATCGCAGACCCAACACCTGACAGCCCTCGTCGGCCCGACGCTTCACCACCAGTGCATCGTCGGGTGAGAGATTCAGATCGGCCGCGCGCTCGGCTCCCATCGGAAACGGCAACGACGGCTGACTCAGCACCGGGGCGAGCATGTGATCGTCGAGCATCATCCCCAACGCGAAACCACCGCTGAAGCACATGCCCACGGCACCGATGCCCGTGCCACCGATCTCCTGATGCAGCGAGCGCCCCAGTGCGCGCAACCACCCGATGATCGGCGAGGTCTTGTTGCGCGCCATCGCGGTGAACTCCTTGGAAACGCACACCTTGACCAACGACGACATGGCGTATCCGTTCGACATCTCCTTGCCCGGTGTGCCCACCAAGTCGGGCATCACGACGGTGAAGCCCGCCGACACCACGTCTTCGGCGAAGGCCGCCACTTTCGGGGTGATGCCGGGCACCTCGTGCACGACCACCACCAGCGGTCCCGAACCCTTGCGATAGGTGTCGTGGGTGATCCCCGCCGCGGTGAAGGACCCTTTGGTCCATCCGTTCAAGACGTTCGTGCTCATGTCAGGCTCCTCGCCGCTTCCAGGGCCCGTTGAACCAGGCCTTCGGTTCCCATCTTCATGGTGGACAGGTCGATCCCCTCTTGCTGGCCCATCGCGCCGTGCAGATACCGGGCGTAGACACCTTCGCTGATGACCGCCAGGCGCCAACACGAGAACGCGACGTAGTAGTCGACGGCCGACACGTCGCGACCGGTGTTGACGGCGTATCGCTCGACCAGATCACGATAGGGAGGGAAGCCTCCCGCCGGAGTGGGGTCGTTCGCCCGCAGAGCGTTCGACGGGCCGTCGCTCCAGTACACACCGAGATACCCGAGGTCCGCGAGCGGATCGCCCAACGTGCACAGTTCCCAGTCGAGAACCGCCGCGATACGACCGGACGAAACATCGGTGAGACAATTGCCGAAGCGGAAGTCACCGTGCGCGATCACGACTCCTTGTTGACGAGGAAGATGGACACTCAACCGTCGCACCACCTCGTCGATCTCCGGAAGGTCGCGCGTCTTGGAGTTCTCCCATTGCGTGCTCCACCGTTTCAACTGGCGTTCGATGTAACCGTCGCGACGCGCCAGATCACCGAGTCCGACGTCGTCCACGTCGACGGCGTGCAGGTCGGCCAGGACGTCGATGAGATGGTGCGCCGCGGCTGGCCGTAGCTCGGCGGGGAGCGCCACGGCCTTGTCGGCGCTGTCGAGCACCACGCCGTCCACGAAACCCATCACGTAGAAGTTGGCACCGTTCACGCTCTCGTCGGTGCACAAACCCAACGCACGGGGCACGGGAACCGTGGTGGAGCCGACGGCGGCGATGATACGGAACTCGCGCGCCATGTCGTGAGCCGTGGCCAACACGTGACCCAACGGTGGTCGACGAAGAACGAAACGAGTGCCATCGGCGTCGGTGACGCGATAGGTGAGGTTCGACCGGCCGCCGGCGATGAGATCGAACGAGAAAGGAGCTCGGGCACCGTCGATGTTGTCGACGAGCCACGCGCTCACCGTGTCGACGTCGATTCCCTGAACCCTCATGCCCTGTCCCCCGAACGGAGACCGTAGTGCGTGATCATGACGGGCGTTCACCCCGGACGGGTCACCCCGACCACCTTGTTCCAACTGACCGCGGTCAATCGCACCGAGCGTCCGACACCGGGAGCATCGACCATCATGCCGTCGCCGACGTAGATGCCGACATGGGTGATGGGGTTGTAGAAGAAGACCAGATCTCCGGGCTCGATGTACTCCACCGGGATGCGCGGTGACGAAGAGAACTGTCGACGCGATTGGTGCGGCAAGGAGACCCCGGCTTGTTGCCAGGCCCACATGGTGAGACCCGAACAGTCGAAGGCCTCGTTTTCGGTGGCGGCGTTCTTGACGTACTTCACGCCGATCTGGCTGCGAGCCGCGGCCACGGCCATGGCCCCCCGCGAACTACTGGCCGGAATGCTGGACGGATCGAACCGGGGGCGCGAGACGTTGGTCCCTCCCGTCGACGAGCCCGTGTTCGATGCGGCCGAGCCGGACGCCCGACTGGCCGCCAAGGCGTTGGCCTGGGCGCGAGCGGCCGCCGCGGCGGCCGCCGCGCGGCGCGCGCGTTCCTTGGCCAGTGCTTCACCGAGTTCTCGTTCGGCCTTGGCCTTCAGCGCGGTGTACTCCTCGATCTTGTCGGCCGCTTCGCTTTGACTCTCCTGAATGCGCGTGGCCAGTTCCTCGGCATTGGTTCGATCTCGTTCGAGTTCGGCTTTCTTGTCGCCCAGGTCGTCGATGAGCGCGTCCAGTTGATCGGAGTTCGCCGAACCGAGGTTCAGCGCCATCTCGGTGAGGTACTGCCGTTGCACCGCCTCGTTCGGTCCGGCGCCCGGAGCGAGCAACCCGGTCAGGCTGCCTCCGCCGCCGCCGCCCACGAACGCCTGCACGGCCAGGTCCGACATCTGAGCCTGAAGACCACCGACCTCGGTCTCCATCGCGGCGATCACCACTTCGGCCTCGGCGATCTCGAGGTCGAGGCGCGCCTTGTCGTCCTCGGCCACCCGCAGTTCTTCGCTCAGCCGATCCACCTCGTCCTCGGCGTCTTCGAGACGATCGACCATCTCGTTGACCTTGCGCCGCGCATCTTCGACGGAGTCCGCTCGCGCGGGACCCACCCACACGAGGGCACCGGCGAGCAGGGTCACACCCGTCGTGACAGCGGCAGCGAAGCGCCGACCGGAAGAGCGCGAGGCGGGGTCCGACATGACCCCCGAGAGGCTAGTCAGCAGGGTGACGGGGCGGTCATCGGCCCTGCTCAGAGGGCCAATTCGGTTCCGCGAACGCGATCGATCTCATTCCCATTCGAGCCCGACGATCTCATTCCCATTCGAGCCCGACGATCTCATTCCCATTCGAGTCCAACGATCTCATTCCCATTCGATTGTCCCGGGGGGCTTCGACGTGATGTCGTAGGCCACCCGGTTCACCCCGGGGACCTCGTTGATGATGCGACT
>SYCI01000042.1 GCA_005787035.1 Actinomycetota bacterium
AACGGTGCGGTAAGAGCGCACCAGCGTGCGAGGTGACTCGTACGGCTCGGTAAACCCCACTCGGAGCAAGGTCAAGCAGAGGAGACGGGCGGCTCGTCCACCCGGGCAACCGGGAACTCCTCGGGTAGACCGCACAGATGGATGGTCACCGGTTCCGAGCGATCGGAACCACAGAATCCCGCTTACAGATCGGCTCACCGTCACCCCACTCGATCGATGTCTCGCGAGTCCGACCAGACTCGATCCTCGATTCGCCCACTACCTTTTCGGCATGAACTCTCCCTTCGCATTGCCGACAGTTGCCCTCGCCGACATCGACCTCTCCGATCCGGAGTTCTGGTTGAAGGATCGTGCGTGGCGCGACGGGGCGTTCAAGACCTTGCGCGACGAATCGCCGTTCCAATTCTTCGAAGAACGCGTCATCGAAGGAGCCCCGTTTCCGCCCGGACCGGGTTACCGCGCCGTGACCCGCCACGACGACATCTGGCACATCAGTCGCAACCCGCAGTTGTTCTGCAGCGGCAAGGGCTCCAACATCGGCGACCTTCCCGTCGAGATGAACGAGTTCTTCGGATCCATGATCAACATGGACGATCCCAAGCACTTCCGCCTCCGCAACATCGTCTCGCGTGGGTTCACCCCCAAGGAGATCGGTCGAGTCGAGGATCAGGTGAAGATCCGCGCCAAGCGTCTGGTCGACGAATTGCTCGAGCGTTTCCCCAAGGGTGAGTGCGACTTCGTGGAGGAGATCGCGGCACCGCTCCCCCTCGGGATCATCTGCGACATGATGGGCATCCCCGAGGAAGACCACAAGAAGATCTTCCACTGGACCAACGTCATCCTCGGTGTGGGCGATCCCGAGTTCGTCGGTTCGTACGAAGAACTCATGAGTGTCGCCCTCGAGATGTTCATGTACGCGCAGGCCCTCGGCGAATCGCGCGTGGCCAACCCGCAGGACGACGTCACCTCGGCCATGATGAACGCAGTCGTCGACGGTGAGCGTCTGACGGCCCAGGAGTTCGGCTCGTTCTTCATCCTCCTCGTGGTGGCCGGCAACGAGACCACCCGCAACGCCATCAGTCACGGAATGAAGCTTCTGACCGACCATCCCGATCAGAAAGCGATCTGGTTCTCGGATTTCGAGACGCACGCCAAGTCCGCCGTCGAAGAGATCGTGCGCTACGCGACGCCGGTCATCCACTTCCGACGTACGGCCACCGAGGACACCGAGATCGCCGGTCAGAAACTCGCCGCCGGCGACAAGGTCGTGATGTTCTACTCGTCGGGCAACCGCGACGAGCGCGTCTTCGCCGATCCGTTCAAGTTCGACGTGACCCGACCCGTGACTCCGGCGCAGGTCGGCTTCGGTGCCGGTGGGCCCCACTTCTGCCTGGGCGCGAACCTTGCCCGCCGTGAGGTGGCCGTCATGTTCGACGAGATTCGTCGTCGCATGCCCGATCTGCGAATCACCGGCGAACCGGCCTACCTCCAGAGTGCGTTCATCAACGGCATCAAGCGCATGCCGTGCGCCTGGAACTGATCGCGACCTACTCGCCCATCTCGCCACGCACGTAGTGGCGACGGCACAAGAGCTCGTAGCGCACCGAATCTCCGAAGAGACGTTCGGACGGTGCGTCGGCGGTATCGCCCACGACCACCGTCTCGCCTTCGTACACGACCACACCGTTCACGACGCGGGCGTTGTGCGTGGCCCGTGATCCGCACCAACAGCGGGCTTCGACCTGCATCTCCACACGTTCATCGGCCACTTCGAGCATCCGGCGGGTGCCCTCGAACAAGAGCCCGCGAAAGTCGGTGATCAGTCCGAAGGCGAATACGTCGATACCCAGTTCGTCGACGATCCGAGCGAGCTGATCGCATTGTTCGGCGGTGTAGAACTGGACCTCGTCGCACACCAAGAAGTCGAGCGGTAGTCGCGCCGCGGCCAGGCCGTACACATCGAGATCGGTCGACACCTCGACCGCCGGCGCCGAGACACCGAGTCGGCTCGTGACCTGCACTCCGTCGCGATCGAGCTTGGTGAGGAGCAACCCACGGAGCCCCCGCACCGCAAGGTTGTGGTGGATCTGCAGCGCAAGCGTGCTCTTGCCCGAACCCATGGTCCCGAAACTGAAACGCAGGACGGCCATCGCCGAGCAACCTAGACGCGCACGTCGGCGACCACCGCATAATGGTCGCTCGGCTGAATGCCATCGATCGCCCGCGTCCCCGCCAGTCGGATCGAGACCGGGCGACCAGCCGGTTTGAGTCGGGGCCACGACACGAAGAGGTAGTCGAGCCGACGATTGGGCCAGTTCGCCTCGGCCAGCATCGGGTTGTCGGCGCTCCACGTCCAACCGGGGCCGACGCCGGCCATCTCCCACATGTCGTTGAACACGAGGCCGCGGCGGCGAGGTGTGGTTCGACCGGTGAGACGACGGATCTCGTCGCTGTCGGGCACCGCGTTGAAGTCTCCCCCCAGAATCACCGGGCGGTCCCGATCGGGATCACCCCTCAGTTCGGCGACGACGTCGACGACGGCATCGACCTGTCGGCAACGCAGCTCACTGTCATCGAAGCGGTGGTCGAGGTGTGTGCACGCGATGGGCCACGGACCCCAGGGTGTGCTTGCGTGCGCCGTGAGAAGCGATCGGTAAGCGGGGCGACCATCGATCCCCGGCAAACGCGAATCGACAGCGTTCGCGAGGGGCCAGCGCGACAGAACCGCATTGCCCATGTACGCCGAAGCCGGGTCGGTATCGGATGTGTGGAATTCGTGGAATCCGAGTTTCTCCGCCAAGCGTTCGGACTGGCGTTCGGAAGTCGCGACTTCCTGTAACAAGACGATGTCCGGCTCCTCGGTGCGAATCACCGATTCGATCGCCGCCTGGCGCTCGGCCCAGTTGTCGAACCGAAGCAGATTCCATGTCATCAGGCGCATGGTCGGCGGGGCCGTCGTGTTCACATTGACTCCACGAAGTCACCCATCGTCTTCAGGGTACGTTCGAGCGAGTCCTGTACACCCTCATCGTCGGGATGCGTGGTCGACCAGGACCGGACGTCGCGAACCACGTATCCGGCCTCCCGGTCGACCCAGGTGGGAACCACTCGGGGGCGTTGCACTTCGATCGATCCGTCCACCTGCTCCGTGACGTCGACGAGAACGATCGCGCCGTCTTGGGTGGACGGCGGCCACTTGTCGCCGGTCGGCATGGCCGAGATGAAATTGCCGAGACTCTGAAGCACCCACATGTCACCGACGCGCTCGATCGGTTGCAAGACGTGAGGATGCGAACCCACCACGATGTCGACGAGCCCCGAATCGGCCAAGCGTTGCGACCACTCCTTCTGCTGCGGGTTGGGTCGGGCCGACCCCTCGTTGCCCCAATGCATGCTCACGATCACGAGTCGGGCACCGAGGTCACGGGCGGTGGCGGCGTCGGCGAGGATGCGATCAATGTGGATGCGGGCCGATCGCCACGGCTCGTCGGCTGGCAACGACAGACCGTTGAAGTGGATCGTGTACGACAGATGCGTGACGGCGAGGCCACCCACGTCGATCACCGTTGGTTCGATTTCGACCGGCGTCCGTGCCATGCCGGCTTGTGAGATGCCGACGTCCTCGAGCGCGGTCACCGTGTGGTCGATACTCGCCACTCCCCCGTCCATCGTGTGGTTGCTCGCCGTCGAACAGCGGTCGTAACCGGCGTCAGCCAGGGCCGCGGCCACCTCGGTGGGTACTTGGTACTTCGGCATCGTGCTGAGCTCCACCCCGGGTGGAGCGAACGGAGTTTCGAGATGGCAGATCGCGAAATCCGCGGCGGAGATGATCTCACGCACGTCGGCGAACATGGGTCGGAAGTCGTAGGCCGACCCCGATCCGGCACCGTTCTCAGCCGCCACAGCCCACAGCGGGCTGTGGACCAACGTGTCACCGGTGAAGGCGAAAGTGAGTTCGATCGGCGCGAGCGAGGTGGTCGTCGCGGCGACGGTGGTCGGTGAGGTGGACGAAGTCGACGAATCGGAGTTCGACCTCACCAACGACCCGCTCGAACCCACATCGCCGGCGGTCGTCGATGAGCACGCGGCGAGCACGATGGGAACGATCCAAGCGAGCCGACGCATCGGATCATCCTCGCCGGATCAGCAGGTGCGGAACGACTCGACGTCCCGCGAGAGCGCCGCCGGCCCACCGAAGAGAGTCACCGTCGAGGCGGACAGGCGATCGATCTCACGCAGAGTCCCACGCGGCACGCACGTGCCCGGCACGAGCATGATCGGCGTGCCACGGCCGAGCACCGTGTACGGGACGGCCGACAAGGCATCGGGGAAGTTGTTGCTCGTGGCCAAGGCCACCTTGCGACTGGAGCGCTTGTCCTTCCAGACCGAAGCCGAACGATCGGACACGTCCTGGGCATCGAACACCTCGACATCGGCGATGCGGTTCAAGTCGCGTTCAGCGGCCCTCGAGAGCGTTCCGGGCGCAGCAACGACATTGATCTTCGTGGCACCCAGCGATTGGAGGTACTGCACATCTCCCGACGAGAGACCGTTTCGCAGATCGAGGAGCACGAAAGCCTGGCCGTAGAGCGCAGCGGCCGCCGATGCAATGAGCGGATCCTGGAAGTCGGTACCACTGGCCACCCAAACGGAGCTCGATTGGGCACTGAACCAGGAGAGTCGGCTGAGTTCCTCGGCGGTCTCGTAGCGGTCGTCGCCACTCACGCGCACCGGCTCGACGCCGGTGATGTCCTCGACCTCGTCGAGCACGTCATTGGAGATGGCCCGACGCCCTCCGGCCACGAAGATGTTCTTGGGGTCGAGGCGCTCGAGCTGTTCACGCGTCGAGTCGGGGATGCCGTTCGCAGTCACCAGAAGAACGGGAACGTTCAGGCGAGCGGCGGCGGGACCCGCAGCCAAAGAATCCGGGAAGTTCTCGCCCGTGGCGAGGAACACCGTTTCGGCGCGACTCCACTCTTCGGCCGTCGCCGCCGCGGACTCGTAGCGATTGGCGCCGTAGATACGGTCGACATCGGCGTCGTAAGCCGGCTCGTCCGAATCGTCGTCGTCCTCGGAACGATCGGTCCCGGGTCCATCGACCCACTGGCAGACGTCGTCGTCGCACTCCTGATGGATCTCGATGCCGTGGTGGGCCGCGATGGCCACGGCGTTGTCGACCGAGCCGCGGAACTCGAAGTGCATCGGGTCGCGCAGGATGCTGCTCTTCGTCGCCGACGGCGACGCGCAGCCACCGCTCCATCCGTAGCCGCCCCACAGAAGACCCCACTTCTCGGCCGTTTGCACGACCCACTGCGGAATGTTCGTCTTCATCGGGACTTCACAGGCCGTGCGCTGGCCCGAACCCGGCGTGTACGTGAGTTCCGGGTTGGCCGACACGTTGATGTCGATGGCCAGACCCCACGAGTGATACGACAAAGAAGTCGACGACAACCCCGAACAGTCCTTGCGAGTGTTGGACGTGCAGCGGAAGTTGTAGGCGATCGCGTCGTTGATCCGGTAGCCGCCGTCCTGAACTTCGCGCAGGAATCCCTCGAGGAGAACGAGCATGGGCTTGGGGGCCTTAATTTGCTTGGCGGCCACGCGTCCGATGCCCGTCGCGTTGGCGGCGAGAGCGGCCTCCCACTCCTTCAGCGCGGGCGATCCGTTGTACGACCAACCGAGCCACTTCCAATTCGACGAGCCGTCGGGAAACGGAGGCTTGCCCCAACCCTTATCGGTGATGCCACCCCAGTTCGTGATCAGACAACCGGCGACGTTCCCCTCGGCGATCGCATCCTCGGAGCACTTAGCGGGCATGGTGGGAGTGAGCCATGCCGTCGGGTCGGACGTGGCGGCTCGAGCGGTGGACGGTGCGGTCACCATCGCAAGGACGACGGCGAGATAGGCCACCAGACCGACGAGGACGACGATCGGGGCGAACCGGGCGGGTCGGCGAGGCGGAATCATCACGGGGCAGGTATCGGCCCCGCGTCGGCAGCACTTGAGGAATTGTTCGTCACCCCTGCTCACAGCCCCATTCGTCGGCGGACGCACACGGAGCGGGTTCACGCTCGTTGAGAACGACATGAAGACCAACATCACCCTCGGTAATCCCAACGTCCTCCAGGACTCCCCCGCCAACGTCCATGTCCTCGTGGAGATCACCGCTCCTCCGGCCCCGGCCATCGAACGCGCGCCTCTCGACATCGTGGTCGTGGCCGACCGATCCGGATCGATGAGCGGCGGCAAGTTGCACTCCGTCCGCGAGGCCATTGTGAGCCTCCTACGTCAACTGACCCCTCAGGACCGCCTCGGTGTCGTCGTGTTCGACAACGATGTCGACGTGATCGTCGAACTCGGCGGCCACATCGCGAGCGACGCCGTCACCAAGATCCGCGGTATCGAGTGCGGTGGAAGTACGAATCTGTCCGGTGGCTGGTTGAAGGCGTGCGAGATCCTCACCGCCCAGCGTCGTGCGGAAGCCATCAGTCGGATCGTCCTTCTGACCGACGGTCAGGCCAACGCCGGTGTCGTCGAGCCCGATGCGGTCGCCACCATGACGGCGGGAGCCGCCAAACTCGGCATCACGACGTCGACGATCGGTTTCGGCACCGACTACGACGAAAAGTTTCTCGCCCTCGTGGCCGATGCCAGCCGTGGCAACGACTACTTCTGCGGCGGACCCGACCAGGCGCTCAACGTCTTCGCCACCGAATTCGACGGCTTGGCCTCGGTCGTGGCCCAGAACATCTCGGTCGTCGCCACGGCCACCAACGACGCGACCCAGGTTCGTCTCCTCAATCAGCAGGTGACCGAGACCGACGGCCGGAGTCTCACCGTGAACATCGGTGACGCCTACGGCGAGGAGGTGCGCACCTGTGTCCTCGAATTCATCGTCACGCCACAGAACCAAGAAGGCCTCAAGCACATCGCCGATGTCACCGTCCGCTACGCATCGGTCATCGGCGACGCGCGATTGCACGAGGAGACCTTCCCCATCGAGGTGACGGTCACCGCCGATTTCGCGGCCGTGGGCGATGCCGACCCGCGAGTTCTCGGCGAGGTCCGCAAACTACTCGTGGAGGACATCCGCCTGCGCTCGATCGACGCGGCCCGCTCGGGTGACTACGAGACTTCGGACCTCCTCATGAGCGAGGTTCTCGACGAACTCACTGCGCTCGGCGCCCCCGAATCCGAACTCGAGGACACCCGCAAGTGGCTGTCGATTCGTGGACCCAAGGACGCCCTCAGCATGAAGACGATGTACTCCTTGTCCCGTTCCTCCTCGCGTGGTCGTCGCAAGCGCTTCGATCCCGACAACCCCTGAACGACTAGCGTCCCTTTCGGTCGATCGATCGAGGGGGACGCATGCGTTTCGAAGAGGGATTCAAGGGCCGGGTCGCCGTGGTGACCGGCGGCGGAACCGGGATGGGTCGTGAACTCGTCCGCCAGCTCACCGCCGATGGCTGCGACGTCGCCACCTGCGACGTGATCGAGGAGAACCTCGTCGACACGGCTGCGCTCTGCTCGTCGGCCGGGCACCCCGGCCAAGTTCTCACTCACGTCGCTGACGTCTCGGAAGAGATCGACGTCCTGGCCTTCCGCGATGCGGTGGCCGCGTGGCGCCCGCACGTGAACCTGCTCTTCAACAACGCCGGCATCGGTGGTGGTGGTTCGATCATCGAGGACGATCGCGAGCAGTGGGAGAAGACCTTCGCCGTCTGCTGGTACGGCGTCTACTACAACACGAGGGCGTTCCTGCCGTTGCTCCTCGAGTCCGACGCCGGCCACGTGGTCAACACGAGTTCGGTGAACGGGTTCTGGGCCTCACTCGGCCCGAACATTCCACACACCGCCTACAGTTCGGCCAAGTTCGCAGT
>SYCI01000001.1 GCA_005787035.1 Actinomycetota bacterium
CAAGGTGTTGCAGGCCAAGATCATCGAACTCGACAAGAACCGCAACAACGTGGTGTTGTCGCGTCGCGCGTACCTCGAAGAGACCCAGAAGGAAGCCCGTGACGGTTTCCTCTCGAACCTCAAGGTCGGCGACGTCCGCGAGGGCGTCGTTTCGAGTGTCGTGGCCTTCGGCGCATTCGTCGACCTCGGTGGCATGGACGGTCTGATCCACGTCAGCGAACTTTCGTGGAACCACGTCGACCACCCGGGTTCGGAAGTCGCAGTTGGCGACAAGGTGACCGTGAAGGTCCTCGACATCGATTACGACCGCGAGCGAATCAGCTTGTCGCGCAAGCAGACCCAGAAGGATCCGTGGGAAGTGTTCGCTTCGTCCCACGAGGTGGGCCAACTCGTCTACGGACGGGTGACCAAGCTCGTTCCGTTCGGTGGCTTCGTGCAGGTGGGCGAGGGCATCGAGGGTCTCGTGCACATCTCGGAGATGAGCACGCAGCACGTCGAAGCCCCCGAGCAGGTCGTGACGCCGGGCGAGGAACTCTGGGTCAAGATCATCGATCTCGATCTGGGACGTCGCCGGATCAGTCTCAGCATCAAGCAGGCCGCTGAGGGTGGCGAACTCGCCGAGGAGTACCGCAAGCACTTCGAGGTCGACGAGCACGGCAACTGGACCGCTGGTGCCGACGACGCGTCGCGCGAAGCCACGTGGGCCGAGTACTACGGCGAATCGGGAGAGCCGGCTGCACCGGCCGCCCCCGAAGCCTGACCGCTACTCGACCCGGACGATTCCGAGACGTATGGCGCGAATCAGCGCCTGCGTCTTGTCGCCCACGCCCAACTTGTCGTAGATCGACGACAAGTGGTTCTTGACCGTTCGGGCGCTGATGAACAACCGCGTCGCTATCTCGGGATTCGTGAATCCGGCGGCGACTAGAGAAAGGACTTCCTCTTCGCGATCGGAGAGAAGGGGCCCGATCGTCATCGCGTGTTTCTGCCTCGTGTCGTCGTCTGGTCGGTGGGCGACCACGTTGTCGCCGGCGAGAACCGTTCGGATCGCCCGGACGAGATCGTCGTACGAACCCGTCTTGGATACGAAAGCGGCTGCCCCGGCCTGCATTGCGTACCGGGCCGAGAGAAGGTCGTCGGCCGACGTCAGCACGAGTATCCGGCACCGACGGTCGGCTCGGACCATGTTCCGAATGGTCGAGATCCCGTCGGGGTCGTGTAACTCGATGTCGAGGACGACGATGTCGGGCTGGTGCTGCAGTGCGAGGTCGTGGGCCGTTGATCCGTCAGGGGCGACGGCGACGATCTCGAATCCGTCGGTGACCAAGCGGTCGGCGAGAAGTTCTCCCACGAGGGGCACCGGCTCGGCCACCAGAACGCGGATCGGATCGATGTCCATCGCTGGGGGACAGTATCGGCCGATGGTCGAGCGCATCAGTCGGTTCTCTCAGCATCCGGTCAAGATCGTCATCTAGCGTGAGGTCATGATTCTGGTCGGCCTCACGGGTGGCATCGGTTCGGGTAAGTCGACCGTCAGCACCTTGTTGTCCGAGCGGGGGGCGGTGATCATCGATGCCGACGCGATCACCCGCGAGGTGCAGCAACCGGGCTCGCCCGTGATCAGCCGCCTCGCGGAACGTTTCGGACCGTCGATCGTGGCCGCAGATGGTTCACTCGACCGTCCGGCCGTGGCGGCGATCGTGTTCAACGATCCGGATGCGCTGAAGTCCCTGAACGAAATCGTGCATCCGGCCGTGGGACAGGAGATGAATCGGCGGATGATCGAGCAGCGATCGACCGATCACGTCGTGGTTCTCGACATTCCGTTGTTGACCGAGAACCCGCGTGAAGGCCTGCAGGGGCGGATCGTGGTCGACGTACCGGTGGAGACTCAGGTGCGTCGGCTGGTGGAGTTTCGCGGATTCGACGAAGCCGATGCGCGGGCGCGTATCGGACGTCAAGCCACTCGCGAGGCCCGCTTGGCCGCGGCCGATTTCGTGATCGACAACAGTGGAAGTCCTGAGAATCTCGGGGCGCAGATCGACGAACTATGGAGTTGGCTCACGTCCTTGCCGCAGTTGCCGGCCGATTACGAACCGACCACACCGAAGCCGAAGTAGAACCGGGGTGTCCGGAACCCCACCGTAGGCTGGGCGCGTGGCGGTGACCGACCAGAAGTTCCGGATGACCGCCGAGTACGAGCCGGCGGGCGATCAGCCCAAAGCCATCGCCGAACTCGCCGACGGCATCGAGAACGGCTTGCGTTTCCAGACTCTTCTCGGAATCACCGGTTCGGGCAAGAGTGCGACCATCGCCTGGACGATCGAACGAACGCAACGGCCGACTTTGATCCTTGCGCCGAACAAGAGCCTGGCCGCTCAGTTGGCTCAGGAGATGCGCGAGTTCTTTCCGACCAACCGAGTCGAGTACTTCGTGAGTTACTACGACTACTACCAACCCGAGGCCTACATCGCCTCCAGCGACACGTACATCGAGAAGGACTCGTC
>SYCI01000043.1 GCA_005787035.1 Actinomycetota bacterium
CGGCGCCTGAACGGTCTTGGCCACGTCGCTGCAATAGAGCGACGAGCGCGCGTATTGCGGAGCCGTCGTGAACCCGATCTGGTTGTTGATGATCAGGTGGATCGTTCCGCCGACGCGATAACCCATGATGTCGCTCATCGCGAGGCACTCGGGCACGAGGCCCTGGCCGGCGAACGCGGCGTCCCCGTGAATGAGGCGCGGGAGGGCCGGGAACGAACCGGGTGGGTCGATCTGGTCCTGTTGGGCGCGAACCATGCCGAGCACGATCGGGTCGACGGTCTCGAGGTGGCTCGGATTGGAGGCCAGTTCGATCTTGATCGAGTTACCCGTCGGGCTCGTGTGCGTTCCGGAAGCACCCAGGTGGTACTTCACGTCGCCCGAGCCCTGCACGGTGTCGGGATCGACGTAACCCTCGAACTCCTTGAACAGCGAGTCGAGGCTCTTGCCCATGACGTTGGCGAGAACGTTGAGTCGACCACGGTGGGCCATACCGAGCACCGCCGACTGCATGCCGGCATTGGCCGACAACGAGAGAACTTCGTCGAGGATCGGCACCGCGCTCTCGGCACCTTCGAGTCCGAAACGCTTCGTGCCGACGTACTTGGTGGCGAGGAACTTCTCGAAGGCCTCGGCGGCGTTCAGACGCTCGAGAATGCGCCGCTTCTCCTCCTTGGAGAACTGGAAGTCGACCCCCTCGAAACGCGACTGGATCCAGCGCTGTTCCTCGGTGTCCTGGATGTGCATGTACTCGACACCGATGGTCCGGCAGTACGCGTCGCGCAACACGCCGAGCAGATCGCCGAGCGCCATGCGCGTCGTACCAGCCACTCCACCGGTCAGGAATTCGCGGTCGAGGTCCCAGATGGTGAGGCCGTAGGTCGCCGGATCGAGTTCGACCGGGAGTTTGGGCTCCTTCCAACGCAACGGGTCGATGTCGGCGATGAGGTGTCCGCGCACACGGTGCACACGGATGAGGGTCGCGATCTGCATCTGCTTGTGCAGCATCGCCTCTTCACGGTCGAGCGGGTTGACGTCGGTCCGCCACTTGACGGCCTCGTACGGAACGCCGAGGCTCTTGAACACCGCTTCGTAGAAGCCGTGTTCGCCGAGCAGGAGTTCGTGGACGCGCTTCAGGAAGAGTCCGCTCTCGGCGCCCTGGATGATGCGATGGTCGTACGTGCTCGTGACGGTCACGACCTTGGAGACACCGAGCGTTCCGAGCGCGCGCTCGTCGGCTCCCTGGAACTCCGCCGGATAATCGATACTGCCGACCCCGACGATCACACCTTGGCCGGGCATGAGACGCGGCACGCTCTGCACCGTGCCGATCGGTCCCGGGTTGGTGAGGCTCACCGTGGCGCCTTGGAAATCGGAGACCTGCAGTTTGTTGGCCTTGACCTTGCGCACGAGATCGTCGTAGGCCACCAGGAACTCGGCGAAGTTCAGCGTGTCGGCATCGCGCAGCACCGGCACCACGAGTGTGCGGCTGCCGTCCGACTTCGCGACGTCGACCGCGAGGCCGATGTTCACGTGTTCGTGACGGATCACACGCGGTTTGCTGTCCGCTCCTTCGACGAAGGCGCTGTTCATCACCGGCACGGCATCGGCGATGGCGCGCACCACCGCATAACCGATGAGGTGCGTGAACGACACCTTGCTGAGACCACTACGGCTGCGGTAGCCGTTGATCACCCGACGATTGACCTCGAGCAACTTCGCCGGCACGTTGCGAAAGCTCGTGGCGGTGGGCACGGAGAGACTGCGCTCCATATTGGCCACGATCGCCACTCCGGCACCTTTGATGAGTTCACCGGTCGCGTCGGTGGGCATGGGCCGGGTCGCCGGGGCGGCCGCTCCATTGGTCGACGGCGCGGCCGGAGCGGCCACGCCATTGGAAATCGGAGCCACGGCCGGAGCCGGGGTCACGATCGGGGCCGCGGCGGCGACTTCGGCCAACGACTTGTAGTCCGAGAAGAACTCGCGCCACGACTCGCCGACCAGCGACGGGTCCTGCCGGAACTGCTCGTACATCTCCTCGACGAGCCAGCTGTTGGCTCCGAAGTCGGGCGACCCTTCGGCCGGCTGGGCAACGGTGTCAGTCACGTCGAGAACTGTACCCCTCCCCCTCGGCTGACCTGCGGTGATCAAAAGTGAAAGGCGTACTGGCGCCGGTTTGATTTTCGCAAGTTCGAACTTCTAGATTGCTCACATGCGCCCCCGCTTGCTGACCTCACTCGTTCTGGCCCCGCTGGCCCTTCTCGTCTCGTGTGGCGGAGGCTCGTCGGCCCCCGAGACCACCATCCCGGCCGATGCCGGACTCGTGGTGAAGGCCGTACCCACGATCCGTTGGGACAAGTCCGAATACACCGCCACCGCCGGTGAGGTGAACGTGTTCCTCGCCAACGACGACAACGTGAAGCACGTCCTCGTGATCCGCGAAGGCGACAAGGTCGTCGGCGATCTCGAGCTCATCGTGAACAAACGGGGCGACACCGATGAGGGAGTCATCGAACTATCGGCCGGCACCTACAGCGTCTATTGCATCGTGCCCGGCCACGGGGGCATGAACTCCACCCTCACCGTCTCCTGACGGCTCCCCCTTCGACAGACCCGAGACGCGAAGAGGCCGCCCCGAAGGGCGGCCTCCTCACTTCGTTCGATTGTCGAGGGCTGATCAGGCCTTGAGCAGGATCTCGCTCAACACGTAGAGCACCACGAACAGAACACCACCGGTGATCATGGCGTTCTTGTGGCTCTCGTAGGGCCACAGCAACTTGTTGGTCGCCGCCGTGCCACCGAGCTTGCCGAGGCAGTTGAGTTCGAGGATCGCTCCGATGACCACCGCGATGATCACGAAGGTCCAAGCCTTGCCAGCACTGTCGACGTCGAAAGCACCGCCGTAGAAGTGGGCCGAACCGACCATGAACCAGAGCATCGAGAACGAGAAGATCATGTTCTGACGGCTGGCGAGCAAGGCCCGGCGGCCGGCGGCCGGCGCATTCGGATCGGCTTCGCCACCACCGAGCACGTTGGCGGCATTGGCGAGCACGGTGCGCTGGTTCTTCCAGATGACCATCCACACGTTGGCGGCCATCAGGATGCCGAGCAGCATGCCGACGAAGATCGCCGAGTCGTGGGCCAGATCATTGGTCGCCAAGTCGCTCATGAAGTCCTGCATGTAGTCCTTGGTCACGCCGATGATGAGCAGACCGAGAACGAGCGTCACGATCGAGGCCCAGCGGAACCACCACAGCGCGCGGCGGGCCAGTTTGTCGATCGAGATGTTGCGGGCCTTGCCCTCGTCGCCGTACGCGGCGAAGGCCGGCACCTGGACCAGATTGAAGTAGTACAGCAAGCCGATCCATGCGATACCGGCGAGCACGTGCAGGGCACGCACGAACTGCGAGAACCCGTCCTGAGTGAAAATCTCCACCTTGTTTCCTCCTGTGGGCGCCCGTGAGCGGGCGACGACCTGATCAAGGTACCAATCATCGACAAGGGAGTCAGCGATTGCCCTTCCCCACCCCGGTCCCCGGAATGGGGTGGGGACTAGCCTGCGAAGTGCCGTTCACCCGGCCGTTCACTCTCTCGAGAGGTCCTCATGGCGCACGAGTTCATCTACACCTGTTACAAGTTGGCGAGGCACTACCCGCCCGACCGAACGGTGCTCGAGAACATCTCGCTGTCCTTCTAGCCCGGGGCCACGCTCGGCGGTCTCGGCTCCAACGGCGCCGGCAAGTCGAGCCTTCTGCGGATCATGGCCGGCGAGGACGACGGCTACTCGGGTGAGGCCCGCCTCACCCCCGGATTCACGGTGGGCCACCTCGCCCAGGAACCCCAACTCGATCCGGCCAAGGACGTCCTCGGCAACGTGATGGACGGCGTCGCCTCGGTCAAGGCCATTCTCGATCGGTACAACGAAGTCATGGCGATGTGGGGCGACCCCGACGCCGACTACGAAAAGGTCGGCGCGCTGCAGGCCGAACTCGAGGACAAGATCGCCGCGACCGATGCCTGGAGCCTCGAACGAAACGTGGAGATCGCGATGGACGCGCTCCGGTGCCCGCCCAACGATTCCGACGTCACCAAGTTGTCGGGCGGTGAACGCCGACGCGTGGCGCTATGTCGCCTCCTGCTCTCGCGACCC
>SYCI01000044.1 GCA_005787035.1 Actinomycetota bacterium
CGCGCAAAGCGGCGGCTTGCGACGAGACGGCCAAGAGGCTCTCGGACACCTACGGCGGTCAGTGCATTTCGTTGCCGGCCAATCTGGCCGAGATGTCGGGGATCGAGAGTCTCGTGAAGGCTCTCGCCGAACGCGAGAAGAATCTCGACATCCTCGTGAACAACGCTGGTGTTTCGTGGGGGGCTCCGTTGGACGAGTTCCCGGAGACCGGATGGGACAAAGTCTTCGACACCAACGTGAAGGGTGTCTTCTTCCTGACCCAGAAACTCCTGCCTCCGCTGGAGGCGGGCGCGACCAACGACGATCCTTCACGCGTCATCAACATCGGATCGATCGACGGCATTCGCACTCCGATCTTCGACACTCATTCGTACGGCCCGTCCAAGGCGGCACTTCACAGTCTCACGCGTCAGATGGCGGCCAAATTGGTGAAGCGGAACATCATCATGAACGCGATCGCTCCCGGTCCGTTCCCGACGTGGATGCTCAGTACCGGTGTCGGTACCGGCGGTGACGTCGAGGGCACCGATTGGTCCGTGGTCGGCCGCACCAACCCACGCAAGCGTGTGGGCACACCCGAGGACATCGCCGGATTGGCGATCTTCCTGAGTTCGCGAGCCGGTGCCTTCACGGTCGGTGAGGTCATCACCTGCGATGGTGGGCTCGTCGTCAGTTAGGCACTCTCGGCGTCGGTCGGCACGGACCGATCAGCAGTAAGTTCGAATCATCAGCGCAGCGGAAGGAATTGTGATGGCGACCGAGGAGCACTTCGACGTTCTGGTGGTGGGTGCGGGTATCTCGGGTATCGGCGCGGCCTACCACCTGCAGACCATGTGCCCCGATCGCACGTTCGCGATCCTGGAAGGGCGCAGCGACCTCGGTGGCACGTGGAACCTCTTCAAGTATCCCGGTGTTCGTTCCGACAGCGACATGCACACTCTTGGTTTCAGTTTCAAGCCCTGGACCGATGCCAAGGCGATCGCCGATGGCCCGTCGATCATGAACTACTTGCGTGAGACCGTGTCGCAGTTCGGGATCGATTCCAAGATCCGCTTCAACCACTTGGTCACGCGCGCCGAATGGTCGACCGACGACGCGCAGTGGACGATCTCGGCCACCCGTGCCGACTCCGGCGTGGAGGTTCGCTACACCGCCAGCTATCTGTTCATGTGTTCGGGTTACTACAGCTACAAAGAGGGCTACACACCGCACTTCGAGGGCCGCGATCGTTTCCGGGGAAGCATCGTGCATCCGCAGGAATGGCCGGCTGATCTCGACTACACCGGGAAGCGAGTCGTGGTGATCGGCTCCGGAGCAACGGCCATGACCATCGTGCCGGCGATGGCCGACTCGGCCGCCCACGTGACGATGATCCAAAGGTCGCCCACGTACGTGGTCTCCCGGCCCGACAACGACGCGATTTCCGACGCGCTTCGCAAGTTCCTCCCCGAGAAGATCGCGTACGCAGTCACGCGCAAGAAGAACACCGTGCTCGGCAGCTTCTTCTACAACCGCACCCGTACGCAACCCGACAAGGTCCGCGCCAAGATCCTCGGTGGCGTGCGCAAGGCACTCGGTCCCGACTACGACGTCGACACGCATTTCACTCCGCGTTACGACCCGTGGGATCAGCGCATGTGCCTCATTCCCAACGGCGATCTCTTTCGCGCCATCAACTCCGGGAAAGCTTCGGTGGTCACCGACCACATCGACACGTTCACCGAGACCGGGGTGCAGTTGAAGTCCGGACAGATCGTGGAAGCCGATGTCATCATCACGGCCACCGGTCTCAATCTCGTCACGGTGGGCGACATGGAGTTCGTGGTCGATGGCGAGGTCGTCGATTTCGCGAAGGTCTGGACCTACCGGGGCATCGCGTATTCCGATGTTCCAAACCTCGCGTCGACGTTCGGCTACATCAATGCATCGTGGACCTTGCGAGCCGATCTGGTGAGCACCTACGTGTGCCGGTTGCTCAATCACATGCGTTCGGTCGGGGCCGACATCGCGGTTCCGCGACTTCGCGAGAGCGATCGCAACATGGAGCCGCGTCGGTGGATCGAGGGATTCTCGGCCGGCTACATGGAACGATTCATGGACCACATGCCCAAACAGGGTGATCGTGTGCCCTGGACCAACCCGCAACGTTACGAGATCGAGAAGAAGACGATCGGCAAGGCACCCGTCGATGACGGAGTCATGCAGTTCACGCGGCGGCGGGTTCGGGAGACGGTGTCGACGCACTGACGGGCTGCCACCCCGGTCGGTTGAACACGTAGTGCAGACGATCCGACCAGTTGTCGGATCGCCGGACGTCGCGGGCGATGTCGATCATCTCGTGATAGGCGACTCTGACCGGATTCCGGAAGCGGATGTTCTTGGTGAGGCCGTATCGAACCCGGCGAACTTCTGGCTCGAACGTGCCGAACATTTGATCCCACAGGATGAGGATTCCGGCGTAGTTCTTGTCGAGGTACTGGGGATTGGCGCCGTGGTGCACCCGATGATGTGAAGGTGTGTTGAAGACCGTTTCGATCGGCTCCGGAAGACGGTCGATGGCTTCGGTGTGGATCCAGTACTGGTACAGAAGATTCAGTTGTGCGGCCCGGGCCGTGGTCTTGAGTGGAATGCCTAGCAGTGGCATCGGGAAGTAGATCCACGACATCAGGAACGGTGACCACGGTTGGCGCAGTGCGGTGGAGAGGTTGTAGCGCCGTCCGGAATGGTGCGCGACGTGATTGCCCCAGAACAGACGCACCTCGTGCATCCATCGGTGATTCCAGTAATAGAGGAAGTCCCAGATGATCATGGCTTTCCAGAACGACAGCCGACCGGAACCCCAATTCGTCACACGACGTCGGAAGAGTCGGCGGTTGATCTTGCCGAGAACGGCGTCCATGGTCAGGCCGATCACGATGTTGCCGGCCAGGAGACCGAGACTCGACGCCGTGTCCTTGGCTTCGTAACCGAGCGGCACCAGCGGATCGGGTCGTGGATCACCGTCGTCGACTGGAATCGGTGCGTCGATGTCTTCGAGATCGCGCCGGACCCGCTTCGTGAGTGCACGATGCTCGAGAACCATCGTGATGGCGAAGAGGGGCAGGGTGAGACGGTCGATCAGATCGATACGACCGAGAGCTCCCTTCGTGCGTGCCATGGGGAGAGACTAATTGAGGGGCTTGGCCAGGCGAATCGAGGCCGTCGTGTGTGGTGCCGCGAGCGCCTTCATGGCCACGTCGAAATCGGGTAGGCCGAACACTTCGCCCTCGTCGGTGATCATGATGAACCGATCGAGGGATTCGAGGAACGTGCGATCGTGACTCACGGCGACGACGGTTCCCTCGAATCCGTCGAGGGCTTGTTCGAGTGCTTCCGACGACTCGATGTCGAGGTTGTCGGTCGGTTCGTCGAGGAGAAGCACGTTGTGTCCGTCGAGTTCCAGACACAGGATCTCGAGTCGGGCCTTCTGACCACCCGACAACGTGGGGAACTCCTGCCGTGCGTTGAGTCGTAATCCGTAACGCGCCAGAGCCCGCATCGATTTCTCTTCGTCGATCAGTCGATCGCGCACGATGTCGATGCTTTGCCGGTCCTGAAACTCGGGTCGGTTGTTCACCTGGGTGAACATCCCGATCGACGTACGCGGGCCGAATTGGAGCGAACCCGTCTCGACCGACGACTTACCGGCGAGGACGTCGAGCAGGTGGGTCTTACCGGTGCCGTTGGGTCCGATGAGGCCCACCCGTTCGCCGTGGTAGATCTCGTCGGAGAACGGCAGGAACAGATCGCCGATGCCGACTCCGTCGATCTTCACGACCCGACGCGCCGCATCGGCACCGCGAAGTCGGACATGGATCTGCTGATCGGGTACGGGCGGTGGTGGTGGACCGGCGGCCACGAATTTCTCCCACCGGGTCTCGGCGGCGTTGGCCTTGGTCGCGTTCTTGAAGTTCTGAGCGGCGCGCTGCTTCATGATCTTCATGTGATGGAAGAGGCGACGTTCTTCGTCGTTCCAACGTTTGAGATCGTCCCCGAGCTGTTCCTGCCGTTTAGCCCGTGCCTCGGGGAACGTCGCGTACGAACCTCCGTGCACCCAGCATCCGGATCCCTCCACGACGATGATCTTGGTGGCGACGCGCTCGAGCAACTTGCGGTCGTGGCTCACCATCAGGATCGTCGACTTCGACGAGAGGATCTGGTCCTCGAGCCAGCCTCGGGTCGGAATGTCGAGGTAGTTGTCGGGTTCGTCGAGGAGCAGCACGTCCGAACCGGACGTGAGCAAGAGGTCGAGGACCAGTCGCTTTCGTTCGCCACCCGACAATTCGGAGACGAGTCGGGTCGAGAAGTCGTCGATCGGGGTCTTCACACTGCGATCGGCGGCCGCGTGCCATTTGGTCTCGAGTTCGTAACCACCGAGATCGCCCCAGTCGGCGAGGGCTTCCGCGTAACCCATACCGTCGTCGCTCCCGTCGGCCAGGGCCTTCTCGGCGGCGATGAGTTTGCGGCCGGCCGCCCGCAGATTGGCCGGCGCGACCTCGATCAGCATCTCGCGCAGAGTGTCGGTCGGATTCGACATTCCGACGTCCTGGGTCATGCTCAACCACGAACCATTGACGGTGAATTCACCGTCATCGGCCTCCACCACTCCGGACAGGATGCGGAGAATCGTGCTCTTGCCGACGCCGTTCGCGCCGACGATGGCCGCGTGCTCCCCGGGGGCCACGCCGAATCCGACGTCGAAGAACAACTGGTCGGCACCGGGCGGCGAGTACGCCAACTCCGAAACGACGATGCTGCTCACCCGGGCATTCTCGCCCGGGGAGACCCGATCTACACCGCGAGAAGGAGCTTTCCGTGATGACCACCGGTCATCAGCATCTGGAGGACGCGCGGGAAGTTCTCGACGCCACGCTCGATCTGTTCGCGCATCACGAGTTCACCGTTGCGGACCCACTCGGCGAGTTGAGTCTCGGCCTCGGCGTAGCGATCGGAGAAGTGGAAGACCGCATATCCCTCCATGGTCGCGTGGCGCTCGGCGAGTTTGAGGTAGTTGCGCGGGCCATGGACCGACTCCATGTTCTCGTACTGCGAAATCGCGCCGCAGATCACGATGCGCGAGAACTCCTTGATCCGCATGAGAACGTCGTCGAGGATCGAACCACCGACGTTGTCGAAGAAGACGTCGATTCCGTTCGGAGCCAGGGCGTCGAGGCGCGCGGCGACGTCTTCGTTCTTGTAGTCGATGGCGGCCGTGAAGCCGAGTTCCTCGGTGAGGAAGCGGGATTTGTCGGGACCGCCGGCGATCCCGATCACGTTCGTGGCACCCCGCAGACGGGCGATCTGCCCGGCGAGTGAGCCGACCGCACCGGCGGCCGCGCTCACGACGACGGTCTCTCCGGCTTTCACTCGGCCGACTTCGATGATCCCGAAGTAGGCGGTGAGTCCGGTGGTGAGGCCGAGGGCACCGAGCCAGACGTTGGGAGGAGCGATCGAGAGGTCGAGTTTGCGCATGAATCCACCCGGCATGACGGAGTGGGTCTGCGAGCCGAGCGGTCCGAACACGTGGTCACCGGCGACGAGGCCGTCGAAACGACTGTCGAGCACCACCCCCACGCCGAGCGCGGGTATGGCTCCCCCGATCTGCGCTCCCTGATGGAAGCTGTCCTCGTTCAGGGTGGTGCGGATGAAGGCGTCGATGCCGAGGTGACCGACCTCGATGAGCACGCAACCATCCGGTAGATCACCGATCTCTTCTTCGACGTAAGTGAAGTTCTCGACCGACACCCGACCCTTGGGCCGCTCGACGAGAACGATCTTGCGATTGACGAGTCCCATCAGAGCCCGCCGTCGATGCCGATGATCTGACCCGTGACCCAACTTGATGCCGGTGACACGAAGTACAGAACGGCTTGACCGAGGTCGTCGGGCGTGCCGAGTCGGCGCATCGGCATGCGCAACATCTTCTCGAGCTTGGGGAGATCTTCGTCCTCGAGGCGCATGGCCTTCATCATGATCTCGGTGGGAACCGCCCCGGGCATGATGCAGTTCACGCGAATGCGCGGTCCGAGTTCCTTCGCGTAGGTAGTGGTGAGCGAGTTCACCGCTGCCTTGGCCGCCGAGTAGTGACCGCTTCCCATCACGGTGCTGACGGCAGCCTTCGACGAGATGTTCACGATGCGACCGCCGTCGCGCATGAGACGGGCCGCGGTGTTGGTGCACACCCAGATGGCGGTGACGTTGAGTCGCATGGTCGCGTCCCACTCAGCCGGATCGAGTTGGGTGAGTGGTGTCTGGATCGGCGAACCACCGGCATTGTTGATCCAGATGTCGAGATGACCGAACTCGCTGATCGCGCGTTGGGCGAGCGCTTCGACGGCGGCGTTGTCGGTGACGTCGGTGGGCACCGCGATCGCCCGACCACCGCGCGATCTGATGGCGGCGGCGACGCGCTCGACTTCGTCGGCCCGGCGCGCCGCGCACACCACAGCGGCTCCCGCGTCGGCGAGCGTGTTGGCAATCCCTTCGCCGATGCCGCGTCCGGCTCCGGTCACCACGGCGACGTCGTCGGACAGATCGAAGAGCTTTTCGATGGACTCGTTCATGTTTCCCCCTTGGCGGCGAGCCGCTCCGGGATTAAGTTACTTTGAGTAAGTAAGTCTGGGAAGAGGCGCTCGGGTTGACCGGAAGGTGGATCCCGACGACTCGATGGGGGATCGCAAGCATGGGGGTAACGGGGGCTCGCCGTCCCGGACGTCCGGCCGGTGGGCAGTTGGTGGTCGACCGCGAGCGCGTCCTCGATGCCGCCGAACGGGTGATTGCTCGCGAGGGTGCGGGCGTCTCGATCGACGACATCGCCATCGAGGCCGGGGTCACCAAACCCATCGTGTACGACCGGGTCGGAAGCCGGTCGGAGCTGGCCGACGCTCTGGCCGAACGGTTGGCCGATCGAATGGTCAAGGCCGCCGGCGACACCCTCATGGAGGGCTCGATTTCCGAGGAGGCCTTGGCCCGGTTCATCGAGGTCAACCTCGTGACCGTCAGCCAGAATCGCGAATTGTTCCTCTATGTCACGGGAGGTTCCACCGAGCAGACGGCCCTCGGCCGGCTGAAAGTGGCCGAACGCTCGATCGATCCCATGACCTTGGCCATCCGGGCTTGGCGCGACCATTTCGCCGCCGATCCGAAGGTCGCCGACACCTGGGCGGCGGCCATCGTGGGGGCACTGCAGATGGTCGCCATCTGGTGGACGGCGCAGTCCGAGCGGCCGGCCCGGGAGATCGCCCGGCAGGTCGCTGACCTGCTCTGGAACGGCCTACCCGGCCGGCCCGAACGGTGATGAGGTCATTATTTACGAGGGGTAGATAAGCCCTTGCGTCGGGTGTTACTGTCGTCACAGATCTTGGGGGAGGTCTCATGAGTGCTCAGGACAATTACGAGGATCTGACCGAGTGCGCGCTCACACCCGAGCTCGAACACCAACTCGTCTACGGACACGGTGAATGCGTGTTCATGTGGGTCAACAGCAAGAACGAACCTTTCGGTGTCGTGATGTCGTACCTACCCAAGGACGGCAAGTTGTGGCTGACTGCGGCCGAGACCCGTAAGCGCATTCCGGCTTTGCGCCGTAATCCGCGCGCGTCGATCTGCATCAACAGCACCGGCACCCGCATGGGCGGAGGCAAGACCGTCACTTACAAGGGCACGTGCGTGATCCACGACGATCGGGAGACCAAGGATTGGTTCTACCCCGAGTTCGCCCATCGTCTGCGAGCCGACAACGCAGCCGCCGCCGAAGCCTTCCGGAAGTTCCTCGATTCACCGCACCGTGTGATCATCGAGTTCACCCCCGATTACTCGCTCAGTTTCGATGCGACGCTCATGTGGGCGCGCTCACCCGAAGTCGTTCAGTAACAGCAAGGAGACAACCATGTCGATGACCGAAGACGTCCCCGTCCATCTCCGCGGAAACGGTGCTCCCGTTTTCGAGGAGCGCACCATCACCGATCTGAAGGTGACCGGAAAGATTCCGGTCGAACTCGATGGTCGTTATCTGCGCAACGGGGCCAATCCCACGACTGGCATGAGCGATCACCCGTTCTTCGGTGACGGCATGATCCACGGTGTCCGCCTGCGCGACGGCAAGGCCGAGTGGTATCGCAACCGCTACGTGCAGACTCCGTTCATCGCCAACCCGGCCCTCGACATCCTCGATCCGTCGGTCACGCTCGACATGGCGTGTTCGAAGGCCAACACTCATGTGGTCGGCCACGGTGGTCAGATCCTCGCTCTGGAGGAAGGTCACTTCCCGTACGTGTTGAACGGTGATCTCGACACCGTCGGACCCACCGACTACGCGGGTCGACTGAAGGGACCATTCACCGCGCACCCCAAGATCTGCCCCACCACCGGAGAGATGTTGGCTTTCGGTTACGCACCGCTTCCGCCGTACCTCACCTACCTACGCGTGTCGGCCAAGGGTGAGCTCCTGCAGTCCGAGCCCATCACCGTGACCGGTCCGACCATGATGCACGACTTCAACATCACCGAGAACTACGTGGTGTTCATGGACCTTCCGGCCGTGTTCAATCTCGACCTCGCGCTCGAAGGCAAGATGCCGATCCACTGGAGCGATTCGTATCCGGCGCGCCTCGGCGTGATGCCGCGCAACGGCAACGACTCGCAGGTCAAGTGGTACGACATCAACCCGTGCTACGTGTTCCATCCGATGAACAGTTACGAAGACGGCGACAAGATCGTTCTCGACGTCGCGCGCTTCGAGCACATCTGGAAGGACAACGACATGGACTTCCCGTCACCGATGTTGTGGCGTTGGGTGATCGACACCAAGACCGGACGCGTGAGCGAAGAGCAGATCGACGATCGTTCGGCCGAGTTCCCGCGTGTGAACGACGCCGTGATCGGCAAGAAGCATCGCTACGGGTACGAAATGTCGATGGGCAATGCCGGCTTCGGTGAGATCGATGCCGGCGCGATCCTGAAGTACGACCGGCAGAACAACACCCGTACTTCCATCGAACTCGGTCGTGGCCGAGTGTGCGGTGAAGCGGTGTTCGCTCCGTCGGCGTCGGCCAAGTCGGAGGACGACGGTTATCTCATGACCTACGTCTACGACGCCGCGGCCGACACCAGCCAGTTCGTGATCTTCGACGCGCTCACCATGGCCGCCGATCCGATCGCCACCGTCCAATTGCCCCGGGTGCCCT
Source organism: Actinomycetota bacterium (assembly GCA_005787035.1). GTDB lineage: Bacteria > Actinomycetota > Acidimicrobiia > Acidimicrobiales > Ilumatobacteraceae > Casp-actino8. The sequence continues at coordinate 9,225 of SYCI01000044.1, forward strand.
TTGGCTTCCACGGGAGTTGGGTACCGGCCTCCGTGGCCAACTGACATCGCCGCTCCGGCGGCACACAACTGAGGGGGAAACATGAAGAGATCCATGACGGGGGGGTCACGGGGATCGCGGGCGCGAATCCTTGCGGCACTCATGGCCGGCAGCCTCATCGTCGCCGCGTGCGGTGGCGATGACGATTCGGCGGGCGACGGGGCCGCGAGCACCGAGGCTCCGACTTCCGATGCACCTGCTGAAAGCATGGCGCCCGGCGACAGTTCGGCACCTGCTGACAGCGGACTGGCCAGCGATGCGCTTCCGGCACCCAGTGGTGAGGAGATCGTGATCGGTCTCGTCAATACCGAAGGTGGTGCGGGTGGCCTCGACTTCCCGGACATCCGTCGCTTCCTCGAAGCGGCAGTGGGATATTCGAACGAGCACGGTGGTCTCGGTAATCGTCCGATCAAGATCGAGTCGTGTGTGGTGAAGGGTGATCCCGAGACCTCGCAGGCCTGCGCGCAGGAACTCGTGGGCAAGGGTGTGGAACTCGTCCTCATCGGTCTCGATCTCTTCATCGACTACAAGACCTACGAGGCAGCCGGCGTTCCGGTGATCGGCGTGCTACCGATCATGCCGATGGATTACACGGCCAACGCCTTGTTCCTCACCGGTGGTAATGCCACGTCGCAGTCAGCTACTGCGGTGTTCGCCCAGGACGTCCTGAACGCGACCAAGGTCTCGATCATCCACGCCGACAACCCGGGCGCGAACTCCACGGCCGCTGGCCTCGAGGCGTCGCTCGACGTCGCCGGTATCGAGTGGACCGCGGTCAAGGGTGGCAACGACGAAACCGACGCCGGCTTCCAGGGCCTCATGCGTCAGGCGGCCGACTTCGGCCCCGACGTGATGGTGTCGCTGTACTCCGACGCCGGTTGCATCGGCACGATGCGCGCTCGCGCGTCGCTCGGCATCGAGACACCGGTCGTGACCACGAGCATCTGCGCCGACGCCGATGTGATCGCCGCCGTCGGTGACGACGCCACTGGTTGGTACTTCGCCGGACTGCCCGAGGACAGCGATACTCCCGAGCGCGCGTTGCTCGCCAAGTTGCTCGCCCCGGTGATGGGTATCTCCGAAGAAGAAGTGACCCCGACCGGACTCGGCCTCGGTGGCCTCGGCTACACGATGTGGATGTCGCTCTACGACTACGGCCAGAAGATGGTCGCAGCCGGCACCGAACTCACGGGAGCTTCGCTGTTCGACTTCCTGAAGTCGAGCACCGATCTCTTCTTGTTCGGTGGTCAGACGCCCATCGCATGCGGCTCGGAAGCCAAGTATCCGGCGGTCTGCTCGTTCGTCTTCCCGTTCGCCATGTACAAGGGTGACGGTGTCGTCGGACCGGTCGACGGCGTCGATCTCGTCGACAGTCGTCCGCTTCTGCCCTGACCGTGCAACCGCTGTCGAGTGACGGAGAACTGAGGGAATCGGCATGACCGACTACCTCTTCTTTCTGTTGCTCGGCAGCGGCGCGGGGGCGATCATCGCCGCGCTCGGTCTGGGCATGGTGATGACATATCAGGGTTCGGGGGTCGTCAACTTCTCGGCTGGGGCCATGGCCATGTGGGGTACCTACGTGTACGCCGACCTCCGCAAGGGCGAGTATCCGTTCCCGATCCCGGGTCTTCCCGACCGCTACCACTTCGGCGAAGACGTCGGGTATCGGTGGGCTTTGCTCCTCGCATTGCTGACCGCGGCGGTGCTCGGTCTGGTGGTTTATCTCTTGATCTTCCGCCCGCTGCGACAGGCCCCGGCGTTGGCCAAGGTCGTCGCGAGCGTTGGTCTCATCATCTTGTTCATCACGCTCGTCGAGCGCCGGTTCGAAGACATCACCGGTGGTCTGCGGGTGGACGCGATTCTGCCGCGCGAGCCGGTGACGATCACCGGCGATCTCACCATTCCGCGCGATGGCCTGTGGCTGCTTCTGTTCGTCACCATCACGGCTGGCGTGCTGTGGGCCTACAGTAAGTACCTCCGCATCGGCTTGGCCACGCGCGCCGCGGCCGAGAACGAAAAAGGCGCGGTGATGCTGGGTTACTCACCCGATCTGCTCGCCGGACTCGGCTGGGTGATGTCGTCGGTGGTCACGACCCTCATCGCCATCCTGGCCGCACCGCAGATCCAGTTGACGCCCACGATCTTCACGTTCACGTTCCTGATCCCGGCTCTCGGCGCGGCGCTCATCGGCAAGTTCCAGAACTTCTGGCCCACGCTCATCACCGGTGTTCTCATCGGCATGGGTCAGTCGCTCTGCACGAAGTTGCAGAACGAGATCAGTTGGTTCCCCGAGTACGGGGCACGAGAGGGCATTCCGTTCCTCGTGATCATCATCACCATGGTCGTCCTGGGTGAACGTCTCCCCGAACGAGGTTCGGTGTCGAACTGGAAATTGCCTTCGGTACCGCCGGCGCGAGTGACTCCGTTCTCGCTTCTCATTCCCACCGGGCTGGCCGTCCTCGGACTCTTCGCTTTCGGCCCGTTGTGGCGGGCCGCACTCATGACCACGGTGATCGCGGCGGTGTTCGCGTTGTCGCTCGTGGTGCTCACGGGCTTCGGTGGACAGACATCTCTCGCCCAGATGGCCTTTGCCGGTATCGCCGGTTTCTCGTTGTCGAAGCTGGCGACGCAATACGACATTCCTTTCCCGATCGCGCCGCTGCTCGCCGCTTTCGGAGCCATGATCTTCGGCCTGATCGTGGGTATTCCGGCGCTCCGAGTGCGGGGAACCAACCTGGCGATCATCACCTTGGCCGGTGGCGTCACGATCGCCGAATTCGTCTTCAAGAACCCGTCGTTCATCGGCGACATCGCGAGTGGTGGAGCGAAAGTCCCCAACCCCAAACTCGGACCATGGGACTTCGGACTTGTCTTCGGTAACAAGGTGTCACGGCCGATCTTCGGTGTGTTCCTCGTGGTGATCTTGATTCTGCTCTGCATCGCGGTCGCCAACATCCGGCGTTCGGGCTCGGGTCGCGTCATGTTGGCCGTGCGGGGCAACGAACGCGCTGCATCGGCGATCGGTATCAACGTGGTGCGCGTCAAGATGACCATGTTCGGCTTCTCGTCGTTCATCGCCGGCGTGGGCGGCACGCTCGTTGCTTATCGGTTTGGCTCGGTCTCCGATCTCTCGTACGGAGTCATGGCATCACTCACCGCCCTGTCGGTCGCGTACCTCGGCGGCATCACGAGCGTGAGCGGCGCCGTCACGGCTGGTATCACGGCGACGGCTGGTGTGGCGTTCTACGGCATGAACCAGATCATCGGCGGCATGGGTCGATGGGAACCCTTCATCGGAGGCACGCTCCTGATCTTCACTGCCGTGCAGAATCCGGAAGGTATCGCCGGTGCGATTCGCGCCGGCGCTGCGCAGGCTCGCGCCAAGAAGGCGTTGGCTGCGTCGACGACGTCAGCGGCTTAGCGTCCGGATCGGGCGCGCCACGTTTCGTCGGGCCAGAGTTCTCTGATCTCGGTCGTGATGAAATCGCTCGTCCATCGGACCATGTCGGCCCACGGAAACTCGGCGCTCGCCATTTCGGTGAAGGCCATACCGGCGAGGATGAGTTCGGCGTCCTCGATGTGTATCTCGAAGTCGCGTCCGGGTTGATCGCGATCGGTGGCCGATCCGGGATCCGACTCGGTCATGCCCCACGATTCGTCGGGCCATAGTTCCTCGATCCGTGCATCCAGACGGATGATCTCGTCGAGTTTCCAGGACCGCGGACCCCAGCCGGTGTCCTCACCACCGAAGACCACGAGTTGATCGCTCATGATGCCAAGGATGATGCGTAGCGCCGATGCTGCGTCGCGGGCGAGGAGCATGGTGCGCGGCTCGGACATCGCCCGATCATGTCAGGACCTCGGTGGGGCCGACCATTCGTCCGTCGTGACAATGGGCCACTCGTCTCGCTGATTCTCAAGAGATCGCGCACGAGCCTCCTTGGTCACGGGAACCGGACACACATCCGGTCGAGGAGGACTCATGAGACATGTTCGTCTGGCTGGTATCGCAGCGGTGATCGGTTCGTTGGCCGTCGGCTGCGGAGGTCACGAATCGGCGCGTCCGCTGTCGGAAGAAGTTCGGCGCGTCGCGCCGTCGACCTCGGCTCCCACGCCGGCCGTCGCCGACACCGCCGTCGAAGTGACGAGTCGGGAAGGGATCGAGGGGGCTTTCGCAACCCTGATCGACCGGCGGATTCGGTGCGGGCGGTCACCACACGACTGTGATGTCGATCGGATCGCTGTTCCGGGTACCGAGGTCCACCGAAGGCTCGCCGATCTCATGAAGGAGCGAGTCGCCAATCACGTGGTGGCTTCGACGACCGGTTCATTGCGCTATCGGATCGAGTCGGTCTCGATGGTCGGCGCCGAGACCGCCGTGGTCCGGGTGTGTTTCACCGACGACACAGTGCTCGTACAACCGATGCCACCGGGCATCGGTGAGGTGTTGCCACCGATCGTGGTGGACGACTCGTTGTTCAGCGCTCGGACCGACTGGGACTTGCGTTGGCACGACGATGAATGGCGATGGGCCGACGAGCATCCGCTGAATTGGGCAGTCGGGGAGGACCTATGCGCCGTCTGATCGCGTTGGTCTCGTGTGTGGTCGTCTGCATGGTCTCTTTCGTGGGTGTCGCCCATGCGGCCGACGGCGGAACGGGAAGTGGTGGCTCGAACGGCGGGACGATCTGGGCCGGAGTTCAGACAAGTGCGCCTCCGTCGTCGTTGAAAGGTGGTGGAAGCGCGTGCCGATGGGCTCCCGAGACCGCGTACGACTCGAGTACGGGAACCGGTTCGCGAACACCGATCACCATGCGTCTGAACGGTCTGCGGTATCGATTGTTCAATCGGACGTGCAACGGTCGGCGGCGGCTCGTCTGGATCCCGCAGTTGTCCGCCCGACAACTCGCGACGCAATCTTCACTTCTCGTGTACGGCAAGTTGCCCCGACCCGGTTTTCGCTTCGCGCCGTCGGCCGACGACGTGGTCGTGAAAGTGAGGACCTGGATCTGGACCGATCCTTCGGCCTGGAAGCCCGTCACGGCCACGGCCTGGATCCCGACACCGACCGGAATCATCTGGACGCGCACCACGGCCACGCCGATCACGATGCGCTTCGACACCGATGACGCGGTGTATGCGGGTGGTGGACGTGGGAACACGACGTGTCTCGGACCGGGTGTTCCGTGGACACCACTTGCCGGTGACACGACGACCAGTCCGTGTTCGTACGCCTATCGACACGCATCGTCGTCACGCCCGAGTGGCCGCTTTCCGGCCACGATGTCGGTCACGTGGGCGATCACCTGGACTTCGAATGTGGGCGCGGGCGGGGTTCTGCCGCCCTACACCAACTCGGCGAATCTCACCGTCAGAGTGCGGGAACTTCAGGCACTGACGGCGTGACGTTCGGAACTCGTTGCGACCACACGACGCCGACGATCACCAAGGCAGCTCCGAGAATCTGCACGGCCACGAGTGTCTCGTCGAGAATCGTGACCGCCCAGATGAGTGTGAGAACGGGTTCGATGGCCGCGACGAGTGCGGCCGGGGCGGGTCCGAGGTGTTTCACGCCCAAGAAGAACGTCGTCCCCGACACCACCGTGCTGATCACACCGAGCGCGATCATCGAACTCACGTATTTCGCTCCGCTCGGTGCCATGAGCCCACCGTTCGCGATGCTGAGGAGTGCACCGACCACGAAGGCGCCGGTGAAACCCCACGCCGCGGCCACGAAACCGTCGCCGGCCGGTTTGGTGTCGTCGGCGTGGGCCATGAGTCGCTCGCTGAACAGGATGTAGCACGCGTAGATGAATGCATTGCCGAGTGTCATGAGCATCCCGATCAGCGCGGCGTCGTCGGTGCCCTTCACGACCTCGGGCACCGTGAACGCAATGCCCAGAAGGGTCACGGCGGCCGCCCACCAGATGTGCTTCGACGATGGTTTACCGAGCAGCCAGGCACCCAAGGCGACCATGGCCGGGTACGTGTAGCAGATCACGATGTAGAGGGCGCCGGGCATGCGATCGAGGGCGGCGAACGCCAGATACGCCATGAAACCGAAGGTGACGCCGGCGAGTACTCGTGGCTTCCACTCGACGCCGAGCGGCCGTGGTCCGAAGCCGTTGATTCGTCGTACGGCAACCACGACCCATGACACCGGCATGGCGATGGCAAAACGCCAGAAGAGAACGTCGGTCGTGCCCAATTGCTCGAGAACGTTCTTGCCGAACACGGTGAACAGCGAGTAGGCGAGAGCACTGATCAGCATCCAGAGGATCCCGCGCTGTTTGGCCGACACAGTGGGAAGACGCTAGGCGATCAGGCCGGCGGACACCCGTTTCAGTGCATCGTGCATGAGTTCTTCCTCGAGACCGTGGGCCGTGAGCACACTCGCGTGGAGAAAGCCCTGCTGTCGATGGCAGCCGATTTCGCCGAGAAGTTGTTCGTGGGCCGATGTCTCCACACCAGTCGCCGACAGACCGAGACCGAGATCGCGCGCCAGTCCGGCAACCACACGGACCATGGCGGTGGCAGTGGGAGATGTGAGCCGACGCGCGTCGACTCGTAGTTCATCGAGGGGGAGATCGGGGACCGAACCCAACGCGGTCGGCGAGCCGGCCACGTCTTCGAGGCAGACGCGTGCACCGGTATCGCGAAGAGTCCGCAGAATCCGGTCGGCACCTTCGGGATCGTCGACGCGACTGGATTCGTGGAGGTCGATGGTCAGCCGGTTCGGATCGATTCCGCGGAGAGCCGAAGCGATCTGTCCGTCGCGCCACGCACGAGGTGTGCAACGTTGGGGAATGTTGACCCGGAAGCGGAAGTCGGCCGGCAGCCCGAGGGCCGTGAGCCGACGAATGATCGGGATCGCCTGCGTCACGACCGACGACGTGATCTTTTCGAGGGTGCTCGGGTCGTCGATGAAGGTGAGGATCGTCGCTGCCGAGCGGGGCGAACCATCGGGGCCGATCCAACGCGCGAGGATCTCGGCACCGATGAGTCGACCGTTCTCGACGTCGTACTCGGGTTGGAAGAACGGCACGATGTCACCGGCGTCGATCGCCGCACGGAGCGTTTGCTCGTCGGCGGTCCGACGATCGAGTTCGTTGCGCATTTCGTTGGTGAACACGTCGATGCGTCCACGCCCGTTGCTCTTGGCGCGATGGAGTGCGACGTTGGCGTAGCCGATGATCTCGGTGGCGGACGAGCCGTTCCACGGTCCAGCCGCGATACCGGTGCTGCTACCGATACGAAGGAGTCGGCCGTTGATCTCGATCGGTTCGACGATGGCGGCAGCGATTCGCTCGGCGATGCGGCGAGGACCAATCGACGATTCATGAGCCGGACACACCACGACGAATTCGTCGCCACCGAGACGGGCGGCCAGGGAGTCGTCGGGGATCACTTCGGCGATGCGGTGGCCGACGACCTGCAGGACCTCGTCACCCGCGGCGTGGCCGAGTGAATCGTTGATCGACTTGAAGCGATCGAGATCGAGATAGAGAACGCTGAAGTCGTGCTCGCGAGTCGTCCGATCGGACAGTTGCTCGAGAAGGCCGGCGCGGTTCCAGAGTCCGGTCAGGGAGTCGTGGGTCGCGCGATGGTCGAGACGGCGTTGGCGCGCGACGATCGAACCGACTCCGGTGAGCGCGCCCAAACACGCGACTCCGATGAAGAGACCGATCAACACGCTGGGGTTATCGGCTGCCCGGGGGCGTGACTTGAGGGATCTTCAGCGGCGACCGAGGCGGGGGATCAGGAGCGGGGTGCGAGCGGTGTACTCGGCCCAGCCCGGCCGCCGCTCGGCGCTGCGCTTCTCCGCCATCGGAATGGAGGCGGTCAGGAACATGATCGTCATGGCCAGCGCCCCGATGCCCATCCACCACGATCCGGGGTCGGCGGCCACGGCGAACAAGAAGAGTCCCCACCACCAGAGCATCTCGCCCAGGTAATTGGGGTGTCGCGACCGCGACCACAGGCCGATGTCGAGGACGTCTCCGGGCTGCTTGGTCCGGTTGAAGCGACGCAGATCGACGTCGGCGAAGTGTTCGAGTCCGGTTCCGAGGACCGTGACCGCGGCGGCGATCACGTCGAGGGCGCCGAACGACCGACCAGTCGACGTCGCGGCGGCGACCATGGGCAGTGAACCGAGGGTCACGACCACGAGCGGGAAGAGATGTACCGAGGTGAGACTCACCAGCCAGCGGGGCATGGGGGTGTCCCGGTAGAGCTTCTGGTAACGCCAGTCCTCGTGGTGCAGACCGGGCCAGCCGATCGACCAATTGGCGGTGAGTCGGATCCCCCACGCCAGTGCACAGGCCACGACCAACCAACGTCGGGTTCCATCACTCGCATCGTTGGCGATCGCGAACCAGATCGCGATGGCCGGGGGCATCACACTCCACCAAGCATCGAACGTGGATCCGTTCCCCACGATCTGCGAGGCGATGTAGAGAAACACGACCGACGCTCCGTATCCACCGATGAGGGCGAGGATCGGGGAGTCGGTACCGATGAGCCCGGCGGCCACGATGCCGAGCGGAACCGCGATCGCGTAGAGGAGGACGATCAGAGCGAACGACCGGGTGCGAGAGCGAGGAGTCGAAGACATGACGTCATTGTTGCCTTTGGGCACCGATGGTGCGTGCATGGAGGACCCCGTCCGACGGGTATCGGTGGAAGGCGTACGATCGGACCATGAAGCGGCGCCTGATCTCGATCCCGGCGTTGTACGTCGGTGGTCTGCTGCTCGTGGCCCTGCTTCCCGTGTGGCTACCCGTTGTCGTACTGGTCGATCTCGTCCGCGGACGCCCCCGCCTACCCATCGCACGACTCCTCGGATTCGCGGTTCTGTGGGCGATCACCGAGATCATCGGGGTGTCGGCGGCGGCGATCTTCTGGATCACCGGTCAGTCGCGTCGGGTGTCGTTGCACTTCGCACTTCAGCGTTGGTGGGCGAAGCGTCTCATGTGGGCTCTGCGCCTGACGTGTGGTGTGCGGGTTCAGGTGGAGAACGTGGAGGCCCTCCGCCCGGGGCCGACGGTTCTGCTCGCGCGTCATGCGAGCCTGGCCGATTCCTTGGTGTCGGCCTACGCGGTCACTTCCGGTGCGCGTCTGCGGCCCCGTTACGTCTTGAAACGCGAACTCTTGAGTGAACCGTGTCTCGATGTGGTGGGCAATCGTCTACCGAATCACTTCCTCGATCGCGGCGCCAACGATTCGGCGCCGGAACTGGCCGCCCTCACCGCGCTCACCGCAGAGATGGGTGCCGACGACATCGGAGTGATCTTCCCCGAGGGGACACGAGCGAATCCGGTGAAGCGTGAACGAGCACTCGAGAAGATCGCCGCCGCTGATCCGGTCCGGGCCGAGCGACTACGCGTGCTCCGCCACCTTCTCCCGCCCCGACCGGCCGGTGCCGTGGCGATGTTGCGCGGCTGCCCGACCGCCGACGTGATCCTGGCCTGGCACGTGGGTTTCGAGGGGCTCGACACTTTCGGCGGGATCCTGCGAGCCGTTGGTCGGCCCTTGCGTCCGGTTCGGTTCGTCGTGCGGCGGGTTCCGCGGCACGAAGTTCCCGATGTCGGGACGGCCGACTCGACATCGTTCGTCGAATGGCTCGATCATCAATGGTTGCAGATGGACCGCGAAGTCGAAGCGGCGCTCTCGGAAAGGAACTGACATGGGTGACGTCATGCTCGCTTCAGCGGTGGCGATCCTGATCCTGATGGTCTCGACGTGGATCGTGAGCGTGATCATCCACAATGCCTCGATCGTCGACATCGTGTGGGGACTCGGGTTCGTGGTGGTTGCGTGGGTGGGGCGCATCGTCGGTGATGGCAACGATGCGCGTCAGTGGCTCATCACGCTCCTCACGACCTTGTGGGGTCTGCGCCTCGCCGGTTATCTCGCCTGGCGCAACACGGGCCACGGCGAGGATTTTCGGTATCGAAGCATGCGCAAGCGTTGGGGTTCGCGCTTTCCGGTGGTCAGCCTCGTCACGGTTTTCGGACTTCAGGGAACTCTGATGTGGATCGTCTCCCTCGGCGTTCAACTCGGTCAGGCCGATGCAACCCCCGATCTGGGCGTGCTGGCCCTGATCGGTGTTCTCGTGTACGCGGTGGGACTCTTCTTCGAAGTCATCGGTGACGCTCAACTCACCAAGTTCAAGGCCGATCCGAATTCGGCCGGCAAGGTGATGGACAAAGGCCTGTGGCGCTACACGCGCCATCCCAACTATTTCGGTGATGCGTGCGTGTGGTGGGGCCTCGCGTTGATCGCCGCCGAGACCGGTGGTGGTGCTTGGGGTCTCATCGGTGCGGCGGTGATGTCGTTCTTCCTTCGTCGAGTCTCGGGCGTGACCATGCTCGAGCGATCGCTCAAGAAGCGACGCGAGGGATATGCCGAATACATCGCCCGCACGAGCCCCTTCCTTCCGCGTCCGCCCAAGCGAAGCTGAGTTCGATCGGCTCACTCATCTAGGGTGAGTCGGTGCCCATCGACGAACGTTCGCCCGATCGGCGTTCGTTCGCTTTTCGAGCGGTGGCTTTGTTCGTGTCGTTCGCCGTGGTGGCGGTGGGCATCGCGCTCATGGTGTCGTCCCATCTCGGAGTGTCACCGGCCGACATCCTGAGCACCGGTGGAGCCGAGCGTCTCGGCATCGGCGTGGGCACGATGGGATGGATTTCCGGCGCCCTCTTCACGCTCATCGCGTGGTCGCTGAAACGTCCGCCTCAGTGGGGAACCCTGTTGGGCGCGGTGTTCGTGGGCTTGTTCGTGAACATCGCGATCGATCTGACCCCCGAGCCAGAGGCGTTGATCGCGCGAATTCCCATGCTCCTCATCGGCCTGGTGCTGATCTACACCGCGGTCTCCATCGGTGTCGCCACGACACTCGGCACCGGACCGATGGAACTACTCATGCTCGGTTTGGCCGACAAGGGAATGAGCGTGCAGGTGGCGCGTTGGGGTCTGGAGGCCGTCATCTTCGTGATCGGCGTGCTGTTGGGTGGCGAACTCGGTGTGGGGACCGTTCTGTTCGTGGTGCTCACCGGTCCGGTGTTGGCGCGGACGATCCCACCATGTGTCGCGTACATGGGAACGACGGTGATGATGACCCCGAGGGGTCTGGACGCCTGACTTTCAGCCGCGCGGTAGGCGGCTCGACAACACGCCGGCGCGTTCGAGGTCGTCGATCTCGGCATCACTGAGACCGGCCATCTCGCGGAGTACGGCGCGATTGTCCTCCCCGCGGTAGCGCGGTTCACCGTGCACACCGACTTCGGCGTCGCGGAAGTGCCACGGTGAATTCGGCACCCGGATGAATCCACCGATGCGATCGGGGATCCGGGTGATCGCACCACGGGCGTGGGCCCACTCGGTAGCCGCGAGTTCGCGCACACTTCGCACCACACCCATGGCCAGACCGTGCTGCGCGCATCGCGCCTCGAACGTCTCGGCGTCGGGCACGGTCCGCGCCCACTGGGTCATCTCCGAACGCAGGACGTCGAAGTGCACGAGTCGGGACTCCACCGACCGAAAGCGTGGATCGTCGGCGAGGTGTGGACGGTCCATGATGGCGAGCATGATCTCGAACGTGCCCCGTTCGGCCGGGTGCCCGCTGATCACCACCGTGGTGCCATCGGCGACCTGCAGGATCGGGTAGTCACCGGGCTGGAACGAACGTATCCAGTTCGGATCGACGGGGCCGTCGAAGAGTTGATCGTGCGCATGCTCGTTCACGTAGAGCATCGTCTCGGCCATCGAGACATCGATGCGATCACCCCGTCCGGTCTTCTCGCGTCGATACAGGGCGGCGAGGATCGCCGAAGTGGTTTCGAGCGCGGTGTAGGTATCGGCGTGCGACCATGGGTCGTTCACGTAGTTGCCACTCGATTCGCCCTGCATGCGTGTGAGCCCACTCTCGGCTCCGATCACCGTGGCGTACGCCCGTCGGTGCACCCATGGTCCGTCGGCGCCGTAACCGCTGATCGAGGCGTACACGAGGCGCGGATTGGTGGTGGCGAGAACGTCGTAGCCCAGACCGAGTCGATCCATCACCCCGGCGCGATAGTTCTCGACGAGCACGTCGGCGCGGTCGGCCAGCAACCGGAACACCCGAGCACCTTCGGTGCTCGAGAGATCGATGCTCATGCACTTCTTGCCGGCGTTCTGTTGCATGAAATAAGTGGCCAGTGAGCCGACTCGCGGACTCGAGAAGCGGGTGAGGTCGCCGTCGGGTGGTTCGATCTTGACGACATCGGCACCGAAGTCCACGAGCATCCGGCCGCAATGCGGGCCGGCGAGAACACGCGTCAGATCCAGAACCCGGATCCCGGCAAGGGGCGCCTTCGACTCGTCGGTGGATGGGGTGGCCACGCCTCCCATGATGGTCGGCGGCGATGGTTCGCTCGTCATCGCACGAGTGAGGAGCGGTATACGGTCGCACCATGTCGAGCAACACATCGGGTAACGATCCCGAACTCCCCGATTACGACGATCTCCCACTTCGCGGTGGTCGACGCGCGAGTTGGGACATTTGGCCGGAACCGGACGGCCGGTTCTTCGGCAGCCTGAATCTGCTCACTCCCGAACGGATCGTGGCCGCCGCCGGTCTGATCCGGGAAGGTCGCGTGTTCCCGATGAACTGGAGCATGGGTCTGCCCGATCCACCGCTGTTCGGACGCCAGGCCTTCGGCCACGAAGTGACCGGCGGTGGAACGAGTACGAGTCATGACGACGTTCTGCACGGCTGGAACACGCAGTCGAGCAGTCAGTGGGACGGCTTTCGGCACATTCGGAATCACGCGGCGCTGCAAAGCGAGGACGGAAGTGGTCACTTCGGTGGCGTGGACGACGAAGAACACGGCATCGATCATTGGGCACGCCGCGGTATTGCCGGTCGGGCCGTGCTCGCCGATCTGGGTCGATGGCGCGAGTCGATCGGACGACCGATTCGCTGCGACGATGCGGACGCGATCGAACCGGCGGAGATCGACGAGTGTCTTCGTGCGCAGGGCACGAGTCGCCAGCCGGGAGACGTGCTGCTTCTTCGTTTCGGATGGATCGCGTGGTACGAGAAGCAGAGTCGGGCGGTTCGAGAGCGCATCGCCGGAGTCGATTCGTTGCGGACGCCCGGCTTGCGTTCGGGTGAGGAGCTGGCCCGGGTTCTGTGGAACCTCCGGGTGGCGGCCGTCGGCTGTGACAACCCGGCCGTGGAGGTGTGGCCACCGGGGGCGGCGACCACTCCCGAACACGAAGCCGAGGTGAGGAGCGATCGGACGCGTCTGCACGAGATCTTCACGCACACCCTGCTGCTGCCCATGCTCGGTATCCCCCTAGGAGAGATGTGGTATCTCGACGCGCTGGCCGAGCACTGCGCCGCGGTCGGTCGCTACGAATGCTTCTTCGTGTCGGCGCCACTGAACCTCCCCCGCGGTGTGGCGAGTCCGCCCAATGCACTCGCCATCGTGTGAGGTGAGTCGCCTGTGACAGGATCGGGTCATGGCCCGCACAGATTCACCGCTCGCTGACAACGTCGCCCTCGTCACCGGAGGTGGGTCCGGTATCGGCCTCGGTTGTGCTCGCGAACTCGTTCTCGACGGCGCGACCGTGGTTCTGGCCGCTCGTAACACCGATCGACTCACGGCGGCCGCGGCCGAACTGCGATCGGTGGCGCAGGGAGGAGCGCAGGTGCACACGGTCTCGTGTGACGTGACCGACGAGGACAGTGTGGCGGCCGCGTGTGCCGCGGCCGCCTCGCATGGTCGCTTCACGATGGTGGTCGCCAACGCCGGTTTCGGAACCGGTGGGCCGATTCATCTGACTCCACTCGCCGACTGGAACGGAGTGATCGGAACCAATCTGACCGGCGCGTTCCTCACGATCAAGCACTCGGTGTCTCACCTCGCCGCCAACGGCGGTGGATCGATCGTGGCGATCTCGTCGATTGCCGGTACCGCGACCCATCGGTTCATGACCCCGTACGACGTGTCGAAAGCCGGGCTCGAGATGCTCGTACGCCAGACGGCCGACGAACTCGGTTGTCGCAACATCCGGGCCAACGCGGTGCGACCCGGTTTGGTCCCGACCGATGCGACGGCGGCCATGCTCGCCACCGAGGCGATCGTTTCCGATTATCTCGAGCAGATGCCGCTCGGTCGTGTGGGTACGACCGAAGACGTCGGACGCCTGGTGCGCTTCCTGCTCGGTCCGGAGAGTTCGTGGATCACCGGAACGTGCATCAGCATCGATGGTGGGCATCACCTGCGTCGAGGCCCGAACATCGAACCGTTCATGGAGATGGCGCTCGGCGACCTTCGGTATCCGAGCGGCCCGCCTCAGTGAACGGCTAGATGATTGAGCGCGGCTGCGCTGTAGAGCGCGATGCCGGTCGACATGGCGGCCTCGTCGTAGAACACGCGGTTGGAGTGGTTTGGCGCGGCGGTGGCCGGATTGCGGTCGTGCGGAGTGGCCCCCAGGAAGACGAGCGCGCCGGGAATGCGTTCGAGCACGACTCCGAAGTCCTCGGCTCCCATGACGGGAGTGGGAAGTTCGATGAACCGGTCGGCACCGGCGACCGTGCGCACGAGGTCGGCGGCCAAGTTGGCGTAATCCTTGTCGTTGACGGTCACGTCGTATCCGATCTTGAGATCGACTTCGACGTCGAGACCGTGGGCGGCGGCGATTCCCTCGGCGATCCGACGGATTCCGTCGTGGACCGACTTTCGAGTGGCTTCACTGATCGCACGGATCGTGCCGCCGATTTCGGCGACCTCGGGACTCACGTTGTAGGCGGTGCCGGCATTCAGGCGGGTGACCGTGACCACCGACGGATTGAACACGCTGATACGGCGCGTGATCATGGTCTGCAGTGCTTGCACGATCTCGCAGGCAGCCGGAACCGGATCGAGGGTGCGGTAGGGCTCACTGCCGTGACCGCCCTTGCCCACCACCCGGATGTCGAACGAATCACTCGACGCCATGAGCGGGCCGGGTCGAGAACTCATGAACCCGGTGGGCAATGACGACGTGGTGTGGATGGCGAAGGCGCCGGTGATCGGCGACGGTGCTCCGGATCCGAGAGCACCGATGTCGAGGAGACCCTCGTCGATCATGTGCTGCGCGCCGTGGTAGCCCTCTTCACCCGGCTGGAACATGAAGAGAACGCGTCCGTGGAGTTTGTCGCGGTGTCCGCTCAACAGCCGAGCTGCACCCACGAGCATGGCGACGTGCGTGTCGTGGCCACACGCGTGCATCGCGCCATCGACCCGCGAACCGAAGTCGAGGCCGGTGTCCTCGGGCATGGGGAGAGCATCCATGTCGCCGCGCAACAACATGGTGGGTCCGTCGTGATCCCCTTCGAGAGTCGCGGCGATACCCGACGTCGTCTCGTGGAGGGTGATGCCGAGTGGTAGTCCGTCGAGGGCCTCGAGGACCTGCTCGCGGGTACGAGGGAGGTGGTTGCCGATCTCGGGCCACTCGTGCAGCGAACGTCGCAACGAGATCGCTCCGCTCTGGAAGTCGAGTGCCTCCTCGGCGAGTGTGGAGAGGATCGTGGATTCGGACATGAACCAACCTTAGAAGGTGTGAATGCGATGATCGGACGGATGGAGGAAGGGTTGGAGACGGATCGTGCCGACGAGATGGTCGACCATGTCGACGAGAACGATCGTGTGATCGGTCGGGTCACCCGGGCCGACATGCGAGCGCGAATACTTCGGCATCGGGCCGTCTTCGTGGCGATCACCGATGGTTCCGGACGACTACTCGTCCACCGGCGATCGACTTCCAAGGACATCTGGCCGGGATGGTGCGACATCGCAGTGGGTGGGGTCGTGGCCTCCGGTGAGGACTACGTCGCGGCCGCGCATCGCGAGTTGGCCGAGGAGATCGGGGTCGGGCGGGCCGAGTTGTTCGAACTCGACGGCGGACGGCCACGGATTTTCGACGACGAGTCGGTCTCGCTCATCGGTCGTTGTTTCCAGGTGATCCACACCGGCCCCTTCGTCTTCGCCGACGGCGAGGTCGCCCACGCGTGGTGGGTCGATCGGGACGAACTCGAGCAGGTTCGTCGAAGCGAACGATTCCTGCCCGACAGCCTCGCCCTCGTACTCCCACGAATTCGCTGGTGAATCGGCGGTTGCACCACGCCGGTGACAACGGTGTCGGCGCTCGGGTGTCACGGAACCGACCTCCCGACCTACGCTGAGATCGTGCTGAGGGTCGAATTCACCATCGAGCCATTCGTGGAAGGCCAGCCGGGACGCCATGTCCTGGCCGCCGTCGACGCCGTGCAGGGGCTGGGGGCCAAGGTCGAGTTCGGACCTTTCGGTTCGGAGTTCGTGGCCGACGACTCCATCGTCGCCGCCGGTGTGTCGGCGCTCATCGCGGCCGCGTATGCGAACGGAGCCACGCACGTGAATCTTCACGTGGAGCGAGTCGACTGATGGAAGCCTCCGGTCATCCGGCGATCGAGATGATCCGACCACTGCTCGACGCAGTGGGGTGTTCGCTCGTGTCGAGCGCCGATGCCGAGGCGTCCGACATCCCGTTGGTGCTCGCCGGAGAAGTGCTCGGCGCGGTTCGTCTGCCGGCCCTCCACGGTGCCCTCGATCGACTGATCGACGCCGTCGAACGCGAGGTCGGTTGTTCGGTCGACGACATGAATCGTGAGCAGAAACAGACGGCGATCCGCTTGCTCGACGAGCGCGGAGCGTTCATTCTGCGTCGGGCCGTGGAGGACGTCGCCGATGCAATGGGCGTTTCACGGATCACCGTTTACAACTATCTGAACGCCATTCACCGCTGAAGTGATGAGAGAGTTCGACGTCGTCGCCTTCGATGCGGACGACACTCTGTGGCACAGCGAGGACGGATTCCGTGCCGCCGAGGAACGCTTCGTCCGACTCCTCACTCCTTTGGCTCCGAAGGGAATCGACGTGGCCGAGGCGCTCACCGCAATGGAACGCGCCAACCTCGCGGTCTACGGATATGGTGTGAAGGCCTTCGGGTTGTCGATGATCGAAGCGGCGATCGCCGTCGGTCAGGATCGGGTTCCGAGTGCCGTTTTCACCGAGATCATCGACGTCACTCGGGATCTGTTGTTGGCCCCCGTGCGGCTCCTGGCCGATGTCGCCGAAGTCCTCGAACGAGTGAGCGGACATTACCGGTTGGTTCTCATCACCAAAGGTGACCTGATCCATCAAACCCGCAAAGTGCGGACTAGCGGCCTCGATCATCATTTCCACCACGTCGAGATCGTGTTGGAGAAGGATCGTGACACGTACCGACAAGTCCTCGATCGCTTGGCCGTCACTCCCGATCGGTTCTGCATGATCGGGAACTCGATTCGCAGCGACATTCAGCCCGTTCTCGAAGAAGGTGGACATGCGGTTCACGTGCCGTACCCGTACCTCTGGGAGCTGGAGAAAGTCGATGTCCTCCCCACGGGGGGACGATTCACCGAACTCGGGTCGTTGAAAGAGCTTCCCGCTTGGCTGGGAATCACGGCACACTGAGGGGGATGGAATTCGTGTTTCCGCTGACCCTCACTCCGAGTCCGCTCGACGAGACCACGGCCGGTGACGTGATTTCCAAGCCGCTTCTCGTGGTGATCGTCGTCGTGGGCGCGGTGGTGGCCAGTCGGGTGACGCACTTCGTGGTCCGACGCGTCGTCCACCGCCTTTCACGTCGGAGCATCGTGCAGCCGAGTCGCTGGTGGCGAACTCGCGCTCGCTATCAGGAACTCGAATCGGGTCAGGTGGGAGAGAACCGCCGCCAGCAGCGCGCCGACGCCGCGGCGCGCATGATCCATCACCTCTTCGCGGTGATTCTCTGGATCGGAGTCCTCATCGCGGTCTTCCACATCCTCGAGCTCGATGCCGCCTTCTTCTTGTCGAGTGCGGGTTTCATCGGGGCCGGACTCGCCATCGGCGGACAACACAAGGTCAACGATTACCTGACCGGACTCTCGGTCCTGCTCGAAGATCGCTACGGGATCGGTGACGAGATCGAAGCGAGTGCCGGCCCGCAAGGCTCCGTCCGCGGGATCGTGGAGCACATCGGATTCGTCTCGACCCGGATCCGCGACGGAATCAGCACCGTTCATCTTCCGCACAGTGCGTTGGTCACGGTGCGCAATCACAGTCAGGAGCCGGTGGAAACTCGTCTGGCCATCCAGTTTCCGATCGACGCCGAACGCAGCGAGGTCGCCTCGCGAGCGGCCGAGACGATTCGTGAGTTGGCCGGAACACCGAGGCTCACCGACATGGTTCTGGTGGACGACATCGCGGCTGCCACTCCCGGTGAAGGTGTGGATCAACTCGAGGTGAAGGTCGTGACGGCCCGACCCTTGTCGGCCGCCGAACGCGAAACCCTCGTGCGTCGGACCGAGGAACGGCTCAGTTCACAGGAAACCTGAACGATGTCGCCCGACTAGGGTGCCGTCCGGGGGTCATCGAGATGTTCGAGCCGAATTTCGAATCACTACGCACGCGTCGACTACCGACTTGGTTCGAGGACGCCAAGCTCGGACTCTTCGCACACTGGACGGTCGGGTCGGTGCCCTCGTTCGCACCGATGGGTCGCGATCCGTTCACCTTGGCCCGCGAAGAAGGTGAGGAAGTCGCTTTCAGCCACACGCCTTATGCCGAGTGGTACTGGAACTCGATCTCGATACCGGGATCACCGGCGGCCGAGTATCACGAGAAGGTCCTCGGGAATCCCGATTACGGGACGTTCGTCGACAAGTTCCTGACCACTTCGCGCGACTGGGATCCGAACCACTGGCGTGATGTGTTCGCCCGGTCGGGCGCGCAGTACTGCGTCTTCGTCACGAAGCATCACGACGGTGTTCTGATGTGGCCCTCGGACGTGCCCAATCCGGTGCACGGGGACAGGTGGCGATCGGAACGGGATCTCGTGGGTGAGTGCGCGCGAATCACCCGCGAATTGGGGATGCGTTTCGGTGTGTACTACTCGGGTGGTATCGACTGGACGTTCCAAGGTCTCGGTATCAAGGGTTGGTCGAGTCTCTTCGCGGCGATTCCTCAGGACGACGCCTATCTCGAGTACGCCGATGCGCACTGGCGCGAGCTGATCGAGCGTTACCAACCCGATGTCCTCTGGAACGACATCGGCTACCCGAAGTTCAGTGACGGTGCCATGCCACTGATCGCCGACTTCTACAACCAGAACCCCGATGGTGTCGTGAACGATCGCTTCGACATGATCGGTGTCATCCAGGGCCGGAGCCACACCGACTTCACCACACCCGAATACACGACCCGGCCGATGGACGCCCACAAGAAGTTCGAGGTGTGTCGGGGTATCGGCACGAGCTTCGGGTACATGCAGTTCGAGGACGACACCTCCTACCTGCCGATACCCGAACTCGTCACGATGTTCGCGAACATCGTCGCCGATGGCGGCAATCTTCTTCTCAACTTCGGCGCCATGCCGGGTGGTTACATCCCCTGGGCCCAGCAACTTCGGATTATTGCCTTGGGCTCATGGTTGGCCGACAACGGAGCCGCTATTTACGGCAGTCGGCCGTTCGAGCAGTCGACGCTGTCGACCGACGAAGGGCTCGTCGTCCGACTCACCAACGGACGAGACGGTGCGGTGTACGCCATGGTGTGCGGTCGACCGACCTCGGCGCGGGTCGTGATCGACGGGCTTCCGGAGGGCGAGGTACATCTCGTTAAGCAGAACGTCCGCGTGACCCGGCGAGGAAACGTTCTCGAACTTCCGATCCGGCCCGACGACACGCCCGTCTGGACATTGAGAATCGGTCGCTGATCAACCCCGTCCGATGGTGGCGTCCAGCCAGTCACCGGGCTTCAACTCGATCAACTTCCTCGAGCGCGTGAGCGACTCACGGAGTCGACGAGGTCCGTTGCCCACGAAGTAGATCGATTTCTGCCACCACTTCATGTCGCGTCGCGGATCGGTCGCGGTCGGCACGATGGCTCGGGCCCGACACGTCGCCGCCGCCCGTGCCGACGTACGGAGACCGGCGGTCACCGGCAACACCACGGCGGTGACCGAGGAGGTGGGGAGAACCGCAACGTCGACGGTCCCGATCCGCTGAGCGACTTTGGTGGTGGGTTGGTGAGCTTCGAGCCAGATCCGACCGGCCACCGAACCCGATTCGTCGATCGCTTCGATCAGATAACCATGGGCGATGAGTCCGAGGGGAAGACCCGGCTTGGTCGGGGTGACTCTGATACCTCCACCCTCCGGACAATCGAACGAGAACGCATTTCCGACTCGCGCCACATTGGTGTCGGAGCAACCGTTGGCGCGAGCGATCTTGACCGCCGGAGCCGGACCGAAGATCGGAACATCGCCGAGCAGGCGGAGGGTGTCGGGCCGAGTGTGATCGTTGACCGCAGTGCAGAGAAGTACACCGACGATCCGGCCGGCTTCACGACGTAGATCGTCGAGAGTCGTGAAGCCCTCGGGATGACGACGATCGAAAACTCCACCGATCGGTTCGGAAGTCAGCCACGGGTCGATGAGGACGGATCCACCCCGCCAGGCGATCTGCCAACTCTGATAATCGTCGAGACGTCGCAGCAACATCAGTCGTTCTCGACGATCGTGACGATGGACGTGGCATCGATCGCCACACACGATGATGCGATACGAACTTCGTAGAGTCCGGGTTCGACGCGCCACTGCCCGGGCGCGCGCTCGTTCATCTCGGCGCGTTCGCCGGTGACCTGTGGTTGGAGGTACGAGCGATAGGTGTCGCCCGGATCCCAGTGCGCGAATGCGCGTGGACCGAGTTCGATCTCGACCTCGGTCGACTCTCCCGGAGCGAGATGGACCTTGGCGAACGATTTGAGTTCCTGTTGTGGCCGCGACACTTGGGCGCCGAGTGGTGCCACGTAGACCTGGACCACGTGTGAGCCGACGCGAGCGCCGGTGTTGGTCACCGGCACCCGGATGGTGAGCGTGTCTCGTGTCGTCATCTCGAAACGATCGAGGTCGGGTTCACCGATCGAGAACGACGTGTACGAGAGTCCGTGACCGAACGGAAAGCGCACCGGAAGACGACGCGTTTCATACCAACGGTGCCCGATGAGGAGCCCCTCGCCGTAGCGCACCTGTCCGTGCTCTCCCGGGAAGTTTCCGAACGCGGGTGTGTGCTCGATACACATCGGGATCGTGGTCGGCAGGCGACCACCGGGATCCGAGTCGCCGACGAGTACGTCGGCCACCGCCGAGCCCATCTCCTGTCCGCCGAACCACACTTGCACGATTGCCGGAACGTCATCGGCCCACGGCATGTCGACCGGTGCGCCCGTGTTCACGAGAACGATCGTTCGCGGGTTGGCTCGCAGGACCTCGGTGATCAGTTCGTCCTGACGACCCGGGAGTTGCAACGTGGTGCGGTCGTGTCCTTCGCTCTCCCATTCGTCAGTGGTTCCCACCACCACGACGGCGACATCGCATTCACTCGCGAGATCGGCGGCCCGTCGGACCGGATCGTCGCGCTCGATGTATTGCAGACCGATCTGTGCTCCGTGAGCCCATTGACGTTCGACGGCCTCACATTCGAGGACGATCTCGTGCGACGTTCCGGCCCGGAGGGAAACGGTGGCTCCGAGTTCTTCGCGAATGAGTCCGAAAAAGCGATGTCCCGGTGGTGGCATCTGCGTTGCGCCGTCGACCACGAGTTCACCGTCGAGGTACAGGCGGCACGGACTGGTCTCGCTGATCGACATGAAGTATTCACCGTCACGTTCGACCGTCAGTCGGCTCGTGGCCCGGAACCGGAAACCGGACACCGGGATGCCCTTGTCCTGACGGGCCACCACGAGGATCCGACCATCAGGGCGATGAAGTTCGCCGAGAACCGTGTCGTTCGAGCGATCGGTCACGACGAGGTCGAAACCACGACGCCCCGATGGCGCGACGATCGATTCGCCTTCGATGATCGGTGTCGAGCGGTCGACCGAACACCCCTGCTCGTACCGCACTCGAACCTTCTCGCCGAGTCGTTGGCGGAGTGCATCGATGATCGCCGTGCGGTGGTGCGGCATGACCTCAGCCGAACCACCGCCCATGATGCGGGTGCGTTCGGCATTGGGTCCGATGACGGCGACCGAGCGCAGTGACTTGGTGGCGAGTGGGAGGAGAGGGCCCTTGCGTCCGAGTGGCGCGTTTCGCAACAGCACCATCGAGCCACTCGCGGCCCGTCGGGCGATGGCGCGGTGTTCGGGAAGATCGACCGCCGATGGTTCGGCGGCCGGATCGTCGAGTGCACCCACTCGATCGAAGACGCTGAGAAGTTTGTGCACCGCTCGGTCGAGCAGTGCTTCGTCGACCCGACCCTCGGTCACGGCAGTACCGAAATGCTTGCCGTAGGCACGCGGTGGTGCCGGCATCTCGAGGTCGAGTCCGGCCCGCGCTCCGCCTTCGGTGGTGAAACCGGCGAACCAGTCGGTGACCACGAATCCTTCGAATCCCCATTCGCCTCGCAGAAGGTCTTCGATGAGCCATTGGTTCTCGGCGCAGTAGAGACCGTTCATGCGGTTGTACGAGGTCATGATGCCGAGCGAACCACCTTCGCGGACGGCGAGTTCGAATGGAAGCAGATACACCTCGCGCAGCGTTCGTTCGTCGATGACACTGTCGATCGTCATTCGCTCGAACTCGGCGTCGTTGCCGACGAAGTGTTTGACGGTCGTGGCTACTCCTTGGGACTGAACGCCATGGATGTAGGCGGCGGCGAGCTTGCCCGACAGAAGTGGGTCCTCCGAGTAGCACTCGAAACTGCGACCGAAGAGCGGTGAACGGTGCAGGTTCACGGTGGGGGCGAGAAGGACCCGCGCGGTCTTCGTGCGCGCTTGATGGCCGATCGCGCGGCCGAGTTCCTCGATGAGTTCGGTGTCGAACGTGGCTCCGAGTGCCGAACCGCACGGGACGCACAACGTGGCGACCTGATGTCCGAGCCCGGGCGTGAAAGGTCCGCGAGCCCCGGCCGGTCCGTCGGTCACGACGACGGATGGGATTCCGAGGCGTTCGACTGCGTGGGTCGACCACATGGTCGCACCGGTGGTGAGACTCGCCTTTTCGTCGAGGGTGAGTTCGTCGACGAGTCGAGTCACGTCTCGACGTTCCCCCGAACCGTTCATGCCATCGATTGTGGCAGTTCTAGACCCCGAACTTCGCCGTTCGGACGGCCTCGACCGCATCGGCCGGCCCGTCGAGTGCCACGTGACTCGCCGATTGGCGTCCGTAGACGAAGAGAACCAACTCGCCGACCGGACCGCTCACGGTGACTTCGGGAGTTCCCTTCTTGGCCACGATCACGGGTCGGCCATCGGGGCGGAGGACGAGACCGGCCGGGGCACGACGGGTCATGAGTCGGGCCCCGCGCTTGAGCGCGGTGTACAACGCTTCTTCTTCGGCAGTCGTCAGTGCACCGGGTTCGCCACCGGGAGTACCGCGCCGGAGGTCTTCCCGGTGGACGAAGTATTCGAGGGTGTTGGTCAGATCGTCGACCGAGCGCAAACGCATCGGCGACAAGAGAGGAGGTCCCGAACGGATCTTGTCGACGAGCTCTGACCACTCGGATCGGCCGACCGAGCGCTGAACTCGCGCTGCGTATCCGGCGAGGGACTTGACGAGGATTCCCACGGCCGCGTCGGGACGGGTTTCCCGGACGATGAGATGGGTCGCGAGATCACGGGCCGTCCACCCGGCACACAAGGTCGGTGCGTCGGGACCGATTCGTTCGAGTTCGTCGCACAGCGATCGGCGAAGTGTTCGGGCCACGTTGCTGCTCTTGCTCATGATCACTCCTCAGTTGCGCCAAGGCACGAAATCGGGCCAACGGCCCCGACCACCATCTTCGACCAACAGTCCGGTGTGGGTGCGGTCGGCGTGCCGACTTCGCCACACGAGCATGTCCTGGGTCATACGGAGAATGCGTGCCGGATCGGTGACGGGAGTTCGCCACGTGGGATCGGCACCGATGTCGAAGCACAACCACGACCCGTCGCCGAACTGAACGTAGGCGGTGTCGAGGGTTCGTCGCACCGCGAGGTGTTGTTGCTCGAGCCGTCGATCCCAGGGCCAGGGATACTCCCCGAAGGGAATGAGGGCGAACCGCCAGTCGAACTCCCACGACGCCGCGTCACGCCACCAAGCCGGCTCCTCGCCATCGAGGAAGGGTGTGAGCGGTAGACCGTCGCATTGCAGAGGCACTGCTTGGCCGAGGGATTCGGCGAGGGTCGGCATCACGTCGACACTTTCGGTGAATCGATCGACGGTTCGACCGCCTCGGCGCCGAGGGTCTCGCCAGATGAGAGGGATGTGATGACTCTCTTCGAACCAGCCCGCTTTCTGCACGAGCCCGTGATCACCGAGTTGCTCACCATGATCGGCGGTGACGACCACGATCGTGTCGTCCCACATTCCGAGATCCTGAAGCGTGCTCACGAGACGTCCGACCTCGTGGTCGACCGCGCTGATCATTCCGTAGTACTGGGCACGTACGTGCCGCATCTCGGAGTCGGTGGGCGGACGCTTCACCCAGTCGATCGCCATCAGGACATCGTGGAACGGATGCCGATCGTCAGCGGGGGCGATGGGCAGACCCACGTCGTCCGGGTCGTACATCGAGGAGAAGTGACCGGGAGCCGAATACGGCGGGTGGGGGCGGAGATAACTCGCGTGCACGAACCAAGGTTCGTCATCGGCACGGTTCCTGAGGTGGTCGATGATTCGATCGGTCATGAAGGCCGACAATCCGTGTTCGGCCGGCCGTTCGTTCTCGGTGGCGAGGAGACGTAGGTGTCCTCGACTCACGTCGTGACCCATCGCGTCGAGATGATCGACCCATGGCTGATGTGGTCCGCTGAGATCGAGCTTCCAGTCCATACCGGGCAGCAGGCCTTCGTAACTCAGCAGTCGCGGGTCGTCGGGGCCGGTGGCAACGCGTGGATCGATCGACTGGTCGGTGTAACCGAAGAGACAGGGCCGATAACCGGCGCGCCGGGCCAGACGGGCGACGTTGTCGAAGCGCTCGTCGAGTGGTGTCCCGTTGGCGACGACCCGGTGGTTCATCTGGTACATGCCGGTGTACAGGCCGGCCCGACCGGGTGCACATGGAGTCGACTGCGTGTAGTGACGCGTGAAGTGCGTGCCGTGTCGAGCGAGAGCATCGAGGCTGGGAGTGCGCACCACTGGGTGGTCGAGACACGACAAGGAATCGCCGCGGAACTGATCGAGTGTGATGAAGAGAACGTTCAGGCCGCCGACACCGGACATGAGGCTGATTGTGTCACTCAACCGACCGGAACGTACCGGTATTCACCATCTGTTTCGATTCGGGTGAATTCTCCGGAGAGGCGCAGGTGCTCGAGATGGGCGAAGGTCTCGCTGTCGGCCATGCCGCCTTGGGCACGCGGTGAGAACAGATAACGCGACATGTCCATCACGGTCGCCGGCCGACCGAGATCGTCGGCTGCGTCGCGAAGACGCTGCAGACGTCCGTGATGATGTTCTTTGATCTCCTTGGCCCGTCCGGCCAGATCGGTGAACGGGTTCCCATGGGCGGGTAGAGCCAACTTGACCTCGTCCCCGAAGGCCGCGACCTTGTCGAGGGACTCGAAGAAGAGATTGAGCGGATCGAGCGCACGGATGAGTCCGCTGATGTGCGGAGTGATCGTGGGCAACACATGGTCGCCACAGAGCATGAGTCCGGTCTCCGGATCGAACAGGCAGAGGTGATCGGCGGTGTGACCGGGTGTGTGCACTGCGACCCATTCGCGACGGGCGAACGAGTAGCGCTCGGCGTCGGCCAGACGCACGGTCGGCCGCGGTAGACGCATGAGTTTGGGCATGCGGCTCATCAACTTGTAGCGAGTCCGACGCTTCCACGGAATCTGGATGCCGGGTCCACCCCAAGGAGTAGGTTCCCATGGCTTGCGGGCCGGCGGGAGTTCGGCGGCCGACTCGACGTCGATGTCGGGTGGTTCGGTCGGGTCCCAGATCACGCGGAAACGCTCGTGGGTCACGATGTCGGCACCCGACTGACTCTGTATCCAGTGCGCGCCACCGAAGTGATCGGGGTGGCTGTGCGTGACGATCACGGTGTGCACCCGCTTGATTGGTACGCCGATGGTCCGTAGGTGTTTGGCGATCTGTGCGTAGCTCGACTTGTTGGGCAATCCGGGGTCGACCACGGCCACACCGCGCTCGTCCTCGAGGACGTACATGTTGACGTGACCGAGACCAGGGATGTCGATGGGCAATTGCGTTCGCAGAACGCCAGGCGCGAGTTCGTCGATCTGCTCGGTGGCCGGTCGTTGCTCTTCTTTCAGCGGACGGGGGGCTTCCGATCCGTGCTGGTGAGCAGTCGACGACACGTGGTCAGGGTACTTGTGGGCTGCCGCCGGCGACGAATACTCGAGCGCGGTAGAAGCGCAGTTCTTCGATGCTCTGGCGGATGTCGTCGAGGGCGCGATGCGTTCCGCCCTTGTGGGGCCGGGAGCTGTCGGTGCCCGGGTACCAACGCTTCACGAGTTCTTTGATCGTCGAGACGTCGACCGATCGGTAGTGGAGGTGGTTCTCGATGTCGGGCAGATACTTCGCGAGGAATCTCCGGTCGGTCCCGATCGAGTTACCGCACAGCGGGACGGTTCGGGCCTCGGGTACGTGTTGCTTGATGAATTCGAGGGTGCGCTTTCCGGCTTCGTCGAGGGTGAGGGTCGACACCTTGATGGCCTCGAGCAAACCCGACTTCGTGTGCATGTCGACGACGAAGGGATCCATGGCGGCCAAGACCTCGGCGGGAGCTTGGACAACCAGATCCGGTCCCTCGGCGACGATGTTGAGTTCGTCGTCGGTGACGATGGTGGCGATCTCGACGATCACCTCTTTCTCGTGATCGAGCCCCGTCATCTCGAGATCCATCCACACCAGCACGTCTCCGACCATACGCCATCGATGTGGGATCGCCCCGACACGGATGAGCAGGAGTCGCGTTGTCTATCGTCGGACCATGTCCGAGTCCGGTGACAACACGACGTGGTCACGTCTGGAGATACCCGTCGTTCGTCTCGATCCCGATCTGCCGCTACCGGTTTACGCGCACGAAGGCGATGCGGGGATCGACCTCGTGGCACGGGAGAGCGCCATCGTGCCGGCTGCCGGCGGTCGCGTGTTGATCCCGACCGGAATCGCTCTGGCTCTGCCCAGGGGACATGCGGCCTTCGTGTTGCCGAGGAGTGGCCTCGCTCTGAAGCACGGTGTCACGGTCGTGAACAGCCCGGGCCTGATCGACTCCGCGTATCGAGGTGAGATCAAGGTGGTGGTCCTCAATACGGACCCCGGTAGCGATTATGCGATCGCGCGCGGCGACCGCATCGCCCAACTCGTGGTGCAACGAGTCGTCGAGGTGGTGTGGCGCGAAGTGTCCGAACTCGACGACAACGATCGCGGTGGCGGATTCGGACACAGCGGCCGTTAGGCCGCATTCATCGATTCGAGTTCGGCGGCGATCACCGATCGGACCTTCTCCCGCAACTCCGGGATGTCGGCTTCGGTGAGACCGTCGGTGGAGATCGGTTCGAGCACGCGTACTTCGGCGTGTGCGTCACCGAGTCGCCAGTCGTGCTTGTTGAGTGCGGTACGAGTGCCGTGCACCGCGAGCGGAAGGATCGGCGCTTGGGCCTCGATCGCGAGCCGGAAGGCTCCGTCCTTGAACGAACCGAGCGTGCCGTCGGCCGAGCGTGTGCCCTCGGGGAAGATCATGACCGAAACCCGCTTCTTGAGGCGGTCGTGGCAGGCCTTCATGGCGGCGGCGCCACTCGCCCGATCACCGCGCACCACACGGATGTCACCGGCCATGCGCATCATCCAGCCGACGGCCGGGAACTTGAAGAATGTCTCTTTCGAGAGCCACTTCATCTCGATCGGGAGGTGGCTGATGAGAAGGATGTCGACGAAGCTCTCGTGATTGGCCACGACCACGTACGGACGACGCTTGTCGGACGGAAGGTTTCCACTCGTGCGGAACTTCCACATCGGCGTGAGCACCTGATGGGCGACCGTGAGTTTGCGGAACAGATATCCGGCTGCGTAGCGGCCACGATCGAAGGGGAGGGTGACCAACCACGTGACGAACACGAGTGGCAACCACACGATGATGATGACGACGAGGGCCGTCCAACTCCAGATGCTGAGCAGACTCCGTCGCAACATGGGGGGCAGTCTTCCACACAAGTCGTCCCGACGGTTGGCGTAGCGTTGTCGCCATGAGCGGATTCGAGGAGTTTCCCCGTGAACATCGAGTGGCGGAGTTGTTCGCGGCCGCTCGTTCGGTGCAGGAACGTGCCTATGCCCCTTATTCGCATTTTCCGGTCGGGGCGGCGATTCTCACTCCCGAAGGGAACATCCACGTCGGTTGCAATGTCGAGAACGCCGCCTATCCGGTCGGGAGTTGTGCCGAAGCGGGGGCGATTGCGGCCATGGTGGCAGCCGGTGACCTCCGTATCGCGGTGTTGCTGACGATCTGTGACGGTGACGAAGTCGGTACGTGTTGCGGTGGCTGTCGGCAACGAGTGCGCGAATTCGGGAGCCTCGACACTCCGATCTATGCCTGCGGACCCGAAGGTGTGCGGGCCACGTTCACGATGGCCGAACTCCTCCCGGTCTCCTTCGGTCCCGACAATCTGCGCGGCTTCGTCCGATGACCGATCGCGGTTCGGTCGCCCGTCGTGCGCTCGGGCTGCTCGACCTGACCGACCTTTCAGACGATTGCACCGTCGAATCGGTGTCCGACCTCTGCCGACGCGCGGTCAGTCCTCATGGCCACGTCGCGGCGGTGTGCGTGTGGCCACGTTTCGTTCGTTCGGCCAAAGAGGCGTTGGCGGGAACTCCGGTACGCGTGGCCACGGTGGTGAATTTTCCGTCCGGGGACGAGGGCATCGACGACGTCGTGACCATGACGCGCCGGGCGATCGACGATGGCGCCGATGAGATCGATGTCGTGATTCCGTATCGGGCGGTACTGACCGGGGACGAGGCCCGCGCCGTCGGGATGCTCAGGGCTGTTCGACGAGTCGCGTCTCATCCGATTCTTCTGAAGGTGATCCTCGAAACCGGTGAGTTGCCCGACGATGCGACGATCGCCCGCTGTTCACGTCTGGCCATCGCCGCCGGTACCGATTTCATCAAGACCTCGACGGGCAAGACCAAGATCTCGGCGACAGTGGAAGCCGTGGCGACGATGCTCTCGGTGATCGCGAAAACGCCTCGAACGGTCGGCATCAAACCATCGGGCGGCATCAAGTCGTTGGACGATGCGGCGCGCTACCTCGCCGTTGCCGATCGGATCATGGGAACCGATTGGGTGAGCCCGTCGACTTTCCGTTTCGGCGCGAGTGGCTTGCTCGGCGGGATCCTCGACGAACTGTCGTAGTCTGCGTTCATGGCGAACGGCGCCGCGCCCTTCCTGACTTCGAAACTGCAAGGCTTCGGCTCGACGATCTTCGCCGAGATGACGGCATTGGCCACGGCCACGGGCTCGATCAATCTCGGACAGGGTTTCCCCGACTACGACGGTCCGCAGGAAGTGTTGGAGGCCGCGATCGACGCGATCCGCTCGGGACGTAATCAGTATCCACCCGGATCGGGTGTCCCCGAACTGCGCGCGGCCATCGCCGAGCACCAGGAGCGATTCTGGGGTCTCCGCTACGACCCGGACACCGAGATCTTGGTGACGGCCGGGGCCACCGAGGCACTGGCCGGCGCGTTGCTCGGAATTCTTGAAACTGGTGACGAGGTCGCGCTCCTGGAACCCATGTACGACAGTTACCAAGCGTGTATCGCCTTGGCCGGCGCCATCACGCGTCCGGTGACTCTTCGTCCACCGACCTACGCCTTCGATCCGGACGAGCTTCGTGCGGCCATCACCCCCCGAACTCGTGTGTTGCTCCTCAACACCCCGCACAACCCGACCGGTGTGGTCCTCGATCTCGAACAACTACGCGTCATCGCCGACTTGGCGATTCGTCACGACCTCATCGTCATCTCCGATGAGGTGTACGAACATCTGACCTACGACGGCATCCGTCATCACTCGATCGCCGAATTGCCCGGGATGCGCGAACGGACCCTCGTGGTTTCGAGTGGCGGCAAGACCTTCAACACCACCGGCTGGAAGGTCGGCTGGTTGTGCGGACCGAGCGAACTGGTGGCGGCCGCGCGAGCGGCCAAGCAGTTCCTCACCTACGTTTCGTCAGGCCCCTTCCAGCCGGCGATCGCGGTCGGTCTACGTCTGCCCGATGCGTACTTCACCGAACTCGCCGCCGATCTGCAGACGAAGCGCGACCGGCTGATGAGTGGTCTTCGGGAGGCCGGCTTCGAGGTGTTCGGCCCCGCGGGAACCTATTTCGTCACCGTCGACATCCGTCCGCTGGCTCCTGATGGGGATGGTTATGCCTTCTGTCGTTCGCTTCCCGAGCGTTGCGGCGTGGTCGGCATACCGAACGTCGTGTTCTACGACCGTGCTCGTCATCACGAAGGCCGACACCTGGTTCGTTTCGCGTTCTGCAAACGCCTCGAATCGATCGACGAAGCGGTCACCCGTCTGAAGGCGTTGTCGTGAAGATCGCTGCCGTTCAACACGACATCGTGTGGTGCGATCGCGCGCGCAACTTCGAACGGCTAGCCCCGATGGTCGCCCAGGCGGCGGCCGATGGCGCCGATCTCGTTCTGCTCTCGGAGACGTTCTCGACGGGTTTCGCCGTCGACTCGGCCGACTTCGCGGAGGTCGAGAACGGGCCGTCGTCGGAGTTCCTACGTCGATGTGCGAGCGAGTTCGGGGTGTGGGTGGGTGGCTCGTGTCCGGAGCTTCCGGCCGATTCCGACCCCACCGATCGTCGACCGGCGAACACTTTCGTTCTCTCCGGACCGGATGGCACCTCGCATCGTTACCGCAAGATCCATCCGTTCACGTTCGGTGGTGAGGATCGTCATGTCCGCCCGGGCTCCGATCTCGTGACCGTGTCGATCGGTGGTCTGCGCGTCGGACTCTTCGTGTGTTACGACCTGCGATTCGCCGACGAGTTCTGGCAGCAGGCGCAGCAAACCGACGTCTTCTTGATTCCGGCGAACTGGCCGTCGTCGCGGCGTGAGCACTGGATGACCCTCCTGCGCGCGCGGGCCATCGAAAATCAGACGTACGTGGTCGGTTGCAACCGCGTGGGTGAAGGTGGCGGTCTCCACTACGGCGGGGACAGTTGCATCATCGATCCGTTCGGCGAAGTTCTCGCGGTACGCACCGACGGCGAGGGAATCCTGATGGCTGAAGTGACGAGTGAGCACGTCGCGTCGATCAGGGACCGCTTCCGTTTTCTTCCTGATCGCCGATCGTGATCAGCGCAGACGCTTCACCATCAAACTGACGATCTTGCCCGGTCGCGTCTCGAGTTGGTCGACCTCGACGAATCCCTCGCGCGCGTGGAACCGAAGCGAGCCTTCGTTGAGCGGCTTGACGTTGACCTCGAGTGTGAACCACTCGGCGGTGGTTCGTCGTTCGACCTCGCGGTAGAGGAGCGGGCCGATTCCGCGTCGTTGATGCGATTCGCTCACCGCGACGCGGTCGAGATAGGTGAAGTCGTCGTAGTTGTCGCAGAAGTACAGATAGTTGGGACTGTCGTACGAGGTTCCGGGCGGAAGCACCATGCAGAAGCCCCGGATCTCGTCGTCGGCGGCCACGAGCGCGATCGTGCACATGTGGAAGATCTCCTCGATGCTCGACCGGGTCTCCGTTCCGACCGCGGGAACGTTCGCCTGATTGATGGCCCACACGGTGTCGAGATCGGTGTGGACCATGTCGCGGATGTGCACGACTCGAATGTAACGGTTCACGGAGAGTCGAGATCGCCCGAACTAATCTCAGGCGGTGACTTCCGAGCCCGTGATCGTCGGTGAGAACCTCGTCAAACGCTTCGGCGACTTCGAGGCGGTCCGCGGCATCGACATCCGGATCGAGCGCGGCGAGTCGTTCGGATTCCTCGGCCCGAACGGCGCGGGCAAGTCGAGCACGATGCGGATGATCGGTTGCGTCTCGCCGGTGAGCAGTGGTTCGTTGCGTATCTTCGGACTCGATCCGGCGTCGCACGGTGCCGAGATTCGTGCCCGGATTGGGGTGGTTCCCCAACTCGACAACCTCGACACCGAACTCAAGCTCATCGACAACTTGGTCGTCTACGGGCGTTACTTCGACATTCCTCGCAAGGAGTGCCTACGCAGGAGCGAGGAACTCCTCGATTTCGTCCAACTCGCCGATCGGCGCAACGACATCGTCGAGACCTTGAGTGGGGGAATGAAACGGCGCCTCACGATCGCCCGCAGTCTGATCAACCAGCCCGAGTTGTTGCTCCTCGACGAACCGACGACCGGTCTCGACCCGCAGGCGCGACACATCCTGTGGGATCGCCTCTACCGACTCAAACAACAAGGTGTCACGCTCGTCCTCACGACTCACTACATGGACGAAGCCGAACAGCTCTGCGATCGGCTGGTCGTGATGGACGGTGGACGGATCGTGGCCGAAGGAGCGCCCCGACAGCTGATCGTCGATCACTCCAGCCGTGAAGTTCTCGAGCTCCGATTTCCGGCCGGGACTAACGCTGATTTCGAGAGTGCTCTGGCCGACATCGGTGATCGGCGTGAGGTTTTGCCCGATCGCGTTCTGATCTACGGCCACGACGGCGACGAACTTCTCCGGCTCGTTCACGCGCGCGATCTGCATCCCGAGAGCGCCCTGGTCCGCCGCAGCACGCTCGAAGACGTCTTCCTGCGCCTCACCGGTCGTTCGTTGGTGGAGTGATGTCGACTCTGCCGTCGGTCCGGGTGTGGGAGAGCCATCTGTACGTGATGCGTCGGATCTGGAAGACCGACGTGTTGCTCAATCTGCTGCAGCCCGTGCTGTTCATCCTCGGCATGGGACTCGGTGTCGGTTCGTTGGTCGATCGGAGAGTCGAATCCGCTTCGACCCTCGGCGACGTTCCGTATCTCACCTTCCTCGGCCCGGGCCTCATGGCGACGACGGCCATGATGATCGGCGCGTTCGAAGCACTCTGGCCCCTGCTCGGCGGATTCAAGTGGGGAGGATCGTTCGAGGCCATGGCGGCCACCGAACTCACGCCCCAACAAGTGGTGCGCGGTGAGGTCCTGTGGTGGACCACGCGATGCGGCATCTCGGTTCTCGGTGTGGCCGTGGTCCTGCTGTGCATCCCCGAAACCCGATCGATCGGCATCGTTTGGGCCGTACCGGTGGCCACCGCCTGTGGCGTCGCCTTCGCCGCTCTGACCGGCAGCTGGACCTCCACCCGTGAGTTCGACAACTCGTTCTCGAACATCTCGCGGCTCGTCATCACACCGCTGTTCCTCTTCGGTGGTGCGTTCTATCCGGTGTCGTCGCTACCGGATGCCATCGAACCCATCGCGTACGTGACGCCGCTCTGGCACGCAGTCGAACTCTGCCGCGATCTGTCGCTGCATCGCGCCGGTTGGGGCGAGTCGCTGGTGCACGTGTCGGTTCTCGTGGGATTCATCGTCGTGGGCTGGATCATGTGTCAACGCAACTTCGCGAAGAGGCTTCATCGATGAGTGAGACCGCACTCGTCTGGCGCGTCGTGCCGCCGTCGATGCGGGCGACCCATCGCTCGTTGCGGCTGATCGAGCGCAGTATCACCGTTTATCGCCGGACCCCAATGGTCCTGATTTCGGGCTTCTTCGAGCCACTCTTCTATCTCTTCTCGATTCGCGTCGGCTTCGGCGCGCTGGTGGGTGACATCGAATTCGCCGGCCGGTCGCTGGGCTACGCGGAATTCGTCGCACCGGCCCTCATGGCCAGCGCGGCCATGAACGGTGCGATCTTCGACAGCACCATGAACATCTTCTTCAAGCTGAAGTACGAGCGGGTGTACGAAGCGGTTCTCGCCACGCCGGTCAGCAGCACCGACGTGGCGGCGGGGGAGATCGGTTGGGCGGTGCTTCGCGGGTTCATCTACTCGACATCGTTCATGGTGTGCATCGTGGCGCTCGGCATGGCCGAGTCGGGCTGGATCATCTTGAGCCTGCCGATCTGCATGCTCATCGGTTTCGCGTTTTCGGCCGCCGGCATGGCGTTCACGACGTTCATGCGTTCATGGAACGATTTCGAATGGGTACAGGCGGTGACCATGCCCATGTTCCTCTTCTCGGCGACGTTCTACCCGCTGTCGTCGTACGGTGACTGGGGTTGGGTCGTGCAGATCAGCCCGCTGTATCACGGAGCCGCGCTCGTGCGAATGGCGAGTCTGGGCGACGCCTCGTGGGGCGTCGTGGTGCACGTGGGGTATCTTTTGGTGCTGTCGGTGGGCGGTTTGGTCGTGGCCGCACGACGAATCGACAAGTTGTTGCTGAAGTAGGTCGTAACCTGCCTCCATGTTGTTCGCCAAGAAAAACCTCGACCTGGTGACCCCCGACAAGGCACTGCCCGGTCGAACCGACCAAACCATGCCGGTGCCGACCGAACATCACGTTCTGGGCACGCCACTCGTCGGTCCTTGGTCTGCCGGTCTCGAGTCGGCGGTGTTCGGTATGGGTTGCTTCTGGGGGGCCGAACGCAAGTTCTGGCAGACCCCCGGCGTGCACTCGACCGCGGTGGGCTACTCGGGTGGTTACACACCGAACTGCACCTACGAGGAGTGCTGCTCGGGTCTCACTGGTCATGCCGAAGTCGTCCTCGTCGTGTTCGATCCGAAGGTCGTCTCGTACGACGATCTCTTGCGCGTGTTCTGGGAGAACCACGATCCGACACAAGGGATGCGGCAGGGCAACGATCTCGGGACGCAGTATCGCAGCACGATCTACACCACCAGCGACGCGCAACTCGCGGCGGCGCGGGCGTCGGCGGTCGTGTTCCAGGAACGTCTGACCGCGGCCGGTTATCCGACCATCACGACCGAGATCGCTCCGGCCGGCGCGTTCTATTACGCCGAGCCGTACCACCAGCAGTACCTGTCGAAGAACCCCAACGGATATTGCGGGATCGGCGGTACTGGTGTGTCCTGCCCGATCGGCACCAACGCCTAGCGGTTGGCGGCGAGCCAGACCTTCAGCGACGATTCGAGTTCCTCGAGGGAACGTACGAGTTCGTTCATCGAGCACTGCATCATGAGGTTCACGACTTCGTTGGGAGCCGGGAAACGGGCTCGCCAGTCGGTGAACAGTCCGATCGAGTACTTGCCGAGACCGTAGGCGTAGCCCAATTCCCACGCTGTGCCGTCGTCGGTGGTGATGCCATTGAGATTGGCCACGATCACGTCGCAGCGATCGATGCCGCCCTTGTCGTTCTCGAAGATCTGGCCGACGTTGTGCGCGGTCTTGGGCGGATTGTCGCGGTGGGGCAGAAAAGTGTCGAATCCGCACGAGCGAACGAGGGCGTCGACTTTCTCGATGAACCAACGCTCACCTTCGTCGAAGAGTGGGCCGGCCACGTAGACGTAGGGCTTGTTCGTCGCATTCATCGTTCCCAACCTTTCGCACGTATCTCGTCGCCATCGGCGTCCTTGGCCCGACCTTCGTGGCGCAGGACTCCCGGCGTACGCGACAGCTTGGCGATCAGATTCTGCATCGGGGTATCGCCGACTCGGACGATGGCCTGTCGAGCGAGGTAGTGAGGATCGCGAGCGATGTCGGCCATGTCGAGAATCGGGCCGCTCGCCGCCTCGGCGTCTTCGAAGATCCGGAGCACTTCTTCCTGGGAGCGAACCGCGCACCAATCGCGCATCCGCTCCTCGAGTTCTTCGCGATGGCGGGTTCGGCCCTCGAACGACGTGAACCGAGGGTCGTCGCCGACTCCGAGAATCTCCATCACTCGTGTGGCCACCGAGTCGGACGACGCGGAGATCCCGACCCAACGACCGTCGGCGCACTGATAGGCACCGCGTGGAACCGTGTAGGGGAGACCGGAGCCGAGACGGGGTTGGAGTTCACCGCTCAGTGCGTAGAGCGAAGCGACCGGACCCATCACGTGGAAGATGCTCTCGAGAAGGCTCACGTCGACCACTTGGCCGACTCGTGAGTGCACGGCGACCATGGTGGCGAAGGCGGCGACGAGTGCCGTGAGTTCATCGGTGAGCGCGATGGCCGGCAGCATCGGCGGTCCGTCGGCTGGTCCGTTCACGGCCGCGAACCCCGACATGGATTCGGCGATGGATGCGAAGCCCGGGCGTTGCGCGTACGGACCGTCCTGACCGAAGCCGCTGACCCTCGTGATCACGAGGCGGGCGTTGAGTTCGTGCAAGCGATCGGGACCGAGTCCGAGACGTTCGAGGGTCCCGGGCCGGAAGTTCTCCACGAGCACGTCGGCCTGCGACACGAGATCGAGAAACGTCGCCCGGTCGTCGTCGTCCTTGAGGTCGAGGGCGATCGTCCGCTTGTTGCGGTTGGAGAGTTTCCACCACAGACCGACCCCGTCGCGGGGGTCCTTCCACGCCATGTTGCGGAGGCTGTCGCCCGTGTCGGGACGCTCGACCTTGATCACGTCGGCACCGAAATCGGCGAGATAGCGCGCGCAGTTGGGTCCGGCGATCACGGTGGAGATGTCGATCACCCGGAGGTCGTGGAGCGGCCCGTTCTGTTCGGTCACGGATGCCAGCCTGCCAGCAGTTCGCAAGCCCGAGCGATGTGTGATCGCTCACCGGCGTAGGAGAACCGAACGAAACGATGACCGCGGCCGAGATCGAAGTCGAGGCCGGGTGTGGTGGCCACCCCGATGTCCTCGAGCCAACGGCCGCACAGGTCCATCGAGTCGTCGGTCAGATGCGAGACATCGGCGTAGACGTAGAACGCTCCGTCGGCCGACGCGAAGCGGTCGATTCCAGCGGCGTGCAAACCATCGATCAGAAGTCGGCGGCTCTCGGCATAACGACGAACGTGACCGTCGAGTTCTTCGGTGCAGTCGAAGGCGGCCAGGCCGGCGATCTGACTGATGTGCGGCGCGCAGATGTAGAGGTTCTGCTGGAGCCGTTCGACTTCGTCGCGCAGATGGTCGGGGACGATCATCCAACCGAGTCGCCACCCGGTCATCGAGAAGTACTTCGAGAAAGAGTTGATGATGATCGCCCGGTCGGTGTGGCCCGCGAAGGACTCCGCGGTCGTCTCGTACGTGATGCCGTGGTAGATCTCGTCGGCCACCAGCTGGATTCCGTGCTGGTCGCAATGGGCGACGAGAGAACTCACGGTGGCGGCATCGAGCGCCGTTCCGGTCGGATTGGAGGGGGAGGCCACCACCAATCCGTCGAGGGGCCCGGCTTCGTTCAGTTGCGCGAGAGTCGGCGCCCAGCCCGTCTCGGGTCCGACCGGAATCGACACGGGCGTGATGCCGAGCGCGATCAGCGTGTTGCGGTAACACGGATACCCCGGTTCGAGCACCGCCACCCGATCACCGGCGTCGAAGGCAGCGAGGAAGGCAAGGGTGAATCCGGCCGAGGCTCCTCCCACGATCATGATGCGTTCGGGTGCGACCGTCGCGGCGTAGTTGTGGAAGTAGTGCTGCGCGATGCGGTGCGAGAGTTCGGGGAGGCCGGGAGCGTTCGTGTAACCGAGGCTGTCGCCGCGTTCGAGTGCCTCGATCACTGCACGACGGGCGCCGAGGGGTGCGCCGGTACTGGGCTGACCCACCTGCAGGTACTTGACCTCGTGACCCTGACGGGCCCATTCGGTCGCGCGGGCCGACATCGCCATGGCGTGGAACGGAGGCACTTGCGCGGCGCGCCAGGCCGCGGTCAACTGACGATCATTCATCGGTCGGCCCGGTGCCGTTCGTCTTCGGCCGCTCGTTCACGACACCAACGGTAGTGGGCCGAGGTTCGGTTACCTTCGGGTGCGTGGCGTCCTCACATCGACTCGGCCCGTCCACCGCACGGGTGATCGAGTGGTCGGTTCTGGTGGCCGCGTTGGCTTCCATTCCCGGCGTGTATCTGCATGCCTCCAAAGGATCCGCTCATGACTGGGGGGTAATCCTCGGCTGGGTGATCTGGATCGTGTTCGCCGTGGAGGTCGTGGTGATGACCGTTGCGTCTCACGATCGCCGGAGTTGGTTGCGTTCCCACCAATTCGAACTTTTCGTGACGGTCACGTCTTTTCCGCTGTTTCTCGATCTGCCCGGAGTTCGCGAACTCATCGGCGTTGCACCCGTCCTCGGCACGGTGAAGTTCCTGAAGGCCCTCAAGATCCTGAAACTGGCCAAGGTGTTCCGTCTGTTGCACGCTTCATCACTCACCGGATGGCTCGTCCGACTCGCATCGGCCCTCTTGGCTCTGGTGGTGCTCGGACTCGTCGGAGCGATGGCCACCGAGAAGAAGGTGCCCACACCTGCGCACGGTGTGGCGAGGCTCGGTGACGAGATCGCCCGTGTGTTCGACACGTCGGGGGAGATCGTCACCATCGCCCTCGTGGTGGGCGCGATCGGAGCCGTGGAGTGGTGGGCGTGGCGTGGACGGCGGACGTCAGCAAGCTGACGTCGTGTTCTCGTCAGTGAAGTGGCGTTACCAAGGACGACTGCGGCGGGCGACGATCGGTGGTGACCACCAGCGACCACTGAACCGCCACGACGAGCGCCGTGCGGAATCAGCGGACTCGATCACGACCGGTCGCGGCCAGAGGGCCTCGATCGCCGCGGCAATGGCCACGGCTTCTTCGTCGTTCGGAACGGGTGTGATCGAGGTCGACATGATCAGAGCGGCATGTTGCCGTGCTTGCGCCGGGGGAGTTCTTCGCGCTTGCTGCGAAGCATCTTGAATCCGGCGATCACCTTCTGCCGGGTCTCGGCCGGGTCGATCACATCGTCGATGTAACCGCGCTCGGCCGCCGCGTACGGGTTGGCGTACTTCTCGGTGTACTCGGCGATCAGTTCGGCCCGACGCGACACCGGGTCGGCCGCCTGCTGGATCTCGCGGCGGTACACGATCTCGACGGCACCGTTGGGTCCCATGACGGCGAGTTCGGCGGTGGGCCATGCGTAGGCGAGATCGCTACCGATCGACTTCGAGTCCATCACCACGTACGCGCCGCCGTAGGCCTTGCGGGTGATGATCTGGATTCGCGGCACTGTGGCTTCGCAGTACGCGTAGAGCAACTTCGCGCCGGGGCGGATGATCCCGCCGTATTCCTGGTCGACACCGGGAAGGAATCCGGGAACGTCGACGAAGGTGA
>SYCI01000045.1 GCA_005787035.1 Actinomycetota bacterium
TGCGATCGCGGGTCACTCCGGGACGATCCTCGACGATCGCCGACTGCTCCCCGATGATCCGATTGAACAACGTGCTCTTGCCCACGTTCGGACGGCCCACGATCACGACCACCGGAAGAGTCGCCTCGACTGCGGCTTCCTTACCGACCTCGCTCATCGACCGACCTCGAGAATTCGACGCAGTGCGATGCCGTCGGTCGGAACGATCTCGACCGGACGACACAGATCATCGGGGGTACGTCCATCGAGGAACCGACCCTCCGACAGGCAGACATCGGGCAACAAGTAGCGGTCGCCGTCCGGTTCATCGGCCAGTGCCCGATCGATGTCCGCGCCCACCATGAGCCCGGCGACGGCGGTGTTGCCGCCGAAGAAATCGTTGCGGACCGTGATGATGCGCGCTCGGTCCGAATCGATTCGTTCGAGAAGTGGAGCGAGCACCCGAGCACCGTACTCCCCCGTCAGTATTCCGATCCGGGTATTCGCGTCCACACGACGGGACAACCGCACGGGCGCTCCGGTGTCCGAATCGCAGCCGCCGCGCAGGCCTGTGTCTCCGGCCGGATTACGAGGCGCTCGATAACCCACCGCCGGGGCACCGTCGACCCAGGCGAAAAAACCACTCTGTGGTCCGGTCGGGGCTTCCAGTTTTCCGGTGAACTCCCACTCGAACGTACGGGCCATGCCGACTCCGTCTTCGTGCATCGGAAATCCGTCGTAGATCTCTCCGTCCGGAAATGGACGATCGGCCATCAGGAAGTACTCGTCCGAGGCGTACACCAGGCGACGACCGAGCAACGACCGGAAACGTTCCTGCCAGGCCGCCACGGAGTCGACGATCGAGCGGGCCTCTTCGAGCGTGTGCGCGCGCATGTCGGGTTCGGAGTTGTATCGACTCACACCGAGCGGCACCACCGCTACTTGCTGGAGTTCGGGAAAGCGGTCGAGAATCCCCACCATGGTGTCCTCGAAAACGTCACCGTCGTTGATCCCCGGGCAGACCACGATCTGACCGTTCACGCGGATACCGTTGTCGAGTAGTGCACGCAACCATCGGAGGCTCATGCCACCGCGCTTGTTGCGAAGAAGCCGGATCCGAACCTCGGGATCGGTCGCGTGAATGCTCACGTTGAGTGGCGACAGACCTTCGGTGACGATTCGCTCGAGATCGGCTTCGGTGAAGCGGGTCAGAGTCGTGAAGTTCCCGTACAGAAAGCTGAGTCGATAGTCGTCGTCCTTCAGATAGAGACTCTGACGAAGGCCGGGGGGCAACTGATAGATGAAACAGAACGGGCAGTGGTTGTCGCAGGTTCGGACGCGATCGAACAGAGCACTGGAGATCTCGGTACCGAGCGGCTCGCCTTCGCTCTTGGCGACCACGACCGCATGATCGATACCCCCGCGACGAAAATCGATCTCCACATCGGATGAGTCGGTGAGAAGACG
Organism: Actinomycetota bacterium; assembly: GCA_005787035.1. Lineage (GTDB taxonomy): Bacteria > Actinomycetota > Acidimicrobiia > Acidimicrobiales > Ilumatobacteraceae > Casp-actino8. The sequence continues at coordinate 1,447 of SYCI01000045.1, forward strand.
CCACTCGATGATGTCGCGCGGCACCGTGCCGTCGATCGCCACGATTTCGTCGCCAGCGCGTAAACCGGCGACATCGGCGGGCGACTCCGGTGTGACCGCCACCACAACGGGCATGGATCGACGCACCGGCATGCGAGCAGGCTACCGAGACGTCTGCACGGCCTTCGGTGAACAAGCGACGTTCGACCGTTCGTTATCCTCGCCTCGTGGCCGTCGATCGAGTTCTGCTCGCCGCACCGCGCGGATTCTGTGCCGGTGTGGAGATGGCGATCAAGGCGCTCGCATGGATGGTGCGCAGTTTCCCGAGTCCCGTTTACTGCTACCACGAAATCGTTCACAACAAACTCGTGGTGGAGAGATTCCAGAACCTGGGTGTCGTATTCGTCGACGACATCGCCGATGTTCCCGAGGGTCGCCCGATCATGTTGTCGGCGCACGGGTCGGCGCCCGACGTCGTCGAGGCGGCCCGACATCGCGGCTCGATCGTGGTCGACTCGGTCTGCCCTCTCGTCACCAAGGTCCATCACGAAGTGAAGGTGCGCGCCGGCAAGGGATACCGCATCGTCTACGTCGGACACGAGGGACACGAAGAGGCCGTGGGCACGATGGCGGTTGCCCCCGACTCGATCTCGCGTGTCGAGTCGACCCAGGAGGTCGACGATCTGCCCGACTTCGACGAACCGGTCGCCCTGCTCGCCCAGACCACGTTGTCGCACCGCGACTGGGAAGGCGTCGCCGTACGCGTCCGCGAACGTTTCCCCGACGTCTGGACTCCTGGACGCAGCGACCTCTGCTTCGCCACCACGAATCGCCAGTCCGCATTGATGTCGATGGCCCCGCGATGCGACGCCATCGTCGTGATCGGCTCGGCGAACTCGTCGAACACGCGTGCCCTCGAGCGTCTCGCCAAGGAGGCCGGGTGCGGGCACGTCTACCGCGTCAACGCCGCCGACGAACTTCCCGTCGATCTCTCCGGGATCGTCGGTGTGACGGCGGGAGCCTCGGCACCCGAAGAACTCGTGGACGCGGTGATCGGACGCCTGGCGCCGCGACAGGGAGTCGAAGAGGTTCGTATCACCGATGAAGACGAATACTTCCCGCCTCCGCGCAATCTCCGCGATCTGCAAACGAGCATCGAGACCGCGGCCACGGTTCTGACCGGTGGATCACTCGCCGACCGTGCGCCGGTCGACGATCGGGCGTTGGCGGCGAGCGATGTGCTGTCCGCGCTGACGGTCTGACAGAGTTCTCTCATGCTCTCGCCTACCGCCGACACCATTCGAATCTTTCTTCACGTTCTTGCGGCCAGCGTCTGGGTCGGCGGCCAGATCGTCCTCGGTGGACTGGTACCGCGACTGCGCCGAGCATTCCCCGAAAGCACCAAGGTCGCCGCCCAAGCATTCGGTCGGATCGCGTGGCCCGCTTTCGCTGTCGCCGTGGTGACCGGGATCTGGAGCGTTCTCGACATCTCGATGTCGGACCAGTCGACCGCGTACCAAGTGACGATTTTCGTTCACGTGTCACTCGTCGCCGTCAGCGGAACGGCCGCCGCGGTTCATTCGCTCGGTCGATCGAAACTGGCCCTCGCGCTCGGAGGCGCGATCGGACTCCTCACCGCGCTGGGCGCGATGTTCGTGGGTCTACTGTCGTCGACCGGCGCCTGACGCCACTCGAACCGCCTAGTTGCGCGGGACCTTGCTCCAGGACACGTCGCGGTCGACTCGAACGTCACCGGGCAGACCGAGAACTCGCTCGCCGAGGATGTTGCGCATCACTTCGCTCGTACCACCCTCGATGGAATTCGCCCGACTGCGCAAGAAGGCCTTCTGCGGGTTCTCGAGACCCATGGCCGCCTCGGGACGAATCATCTGATACCCGCTCGGGAACAACATGCCTTCGGCGCCGAGCATCGAAACGGCGAATGAATAGACGTCCTTGTTGAGTTCGGCCATGGCGAGCTTGGCGATCGAACCTTCGGGGCCGGGATCACCCATCTTGCGCATCTGCGACGCGCGGATGTTGGTGAGGCGAAGAAGTTCGGCCCGAATCCAGAGCGACATCAATTCGTCCCTCGTCGCCGGGTGCTTGGCGTCGGCCGGAAGTGCATTCCAGACCTTGACCGCATCACGAATGGGTCCCGAACCCTTGGCCGGAATCGCGCCGCCGATCGACACGCGCTCGTTCATGAGCGTCGTGAGCGACACGCGCCAACCATCGCCGATGCTGCCGAGCATCTCGTGATTCGGAACCCGAACATCTGTGAAGTAGACCTCGTTGAATTCGGCCTCTCCGGTGATCTGGTACAGCGGACGCACCTCGACTCCGGGCGCCTGCATGTCGACGACGAAGGCCGTGAGCCCGGCGTGCTTGACCGCTTCCGGATCGGTGCGGACGATCAGCAGTCCCCAACGGGACAGGTGGGCAAGTGTGGTCCAGACCTTCTGTCCGTTGACGACCCACTCCTCTCCGTCCTTGATTCCCTTGGCGGAGAGACCGGCGAAGTCGGAACCCGAACCCGGCTCGGAGAACAACTGACACCACACTTCGGCCCCGGTGAACAAGGGACGCAGGTAACGCTTCTTCTGCTCGGCGCTTCCCCACACGGCGACCGTGGGTCCGCACATGCCGTGACCGATGGGGTTGCGGGCCACCGGGTTGGGGGCTCCAGCGGCGAACAGGCGCTCGTTGATCATCCGCTGCAATTTCGGATTGAGACCGAGACCACCGTGGCCTTCGTCGAAGTGGACCCACGCCAATCCGGCATCGAACTGAGCGCCGAGGAAGGTCTGCGGATCGGTCGCCTTGGGCGGGAATTCGGCGAGTAGACGATCGACGAGTTCGCTCACCTTCTGTTCATCGGCGGTCATTACTGCAGTGCTCATGATCTCCCCTTGCTTGCGACGACGACCCGAAACATACCGACCGCCGAGGACTCACTCGACATCGAAACCCCCTTACGACAGGAGTCACAAATCGTCGTCGGTCTCCTCGGAATCGTCGACGTCGACTCCACTCGCCCGCAGTCGCTCCAAGAGCTCGTCGCGGATCGAACGACCGGGCTCGCGGGCCTTCTCCGATGCGATCCGCCAACCCAGACGGCTCGAGTAGGTCAGAGGTGACTCCCGAAGGCGGTTCCCCTGAACCGAGGTCACGCGGGCGAAGAACAACCGGTGGTCCGTCAGGTCCTTGGTCTCTTCCACGTCACAGGCCAACCAAGCAATGGCTCGGTCGACCGCTGGATCGACCCGATCGTCATGAGCCCAGTCCACGATGAACTCGTCGGCGATGTACCGGAACTTCCGACCCGGGTACGAGAAGTACTGCCCCTCGGCCACTTGGTCGCCAGCCAGAACCGACACCGTGAACCGACCCGATTGCTCGATGAGTGGAAA
>SYCI01000046.1 GCA_005787035.1 Actinomycetota bacterium
CTCTGGCACGAACGCGACATCTCGCATTCATCGGTCGAGCGGATCATCCTTCCGGACTCGTCGATGCTCGCTCACTACATGATCCACCGTCTGCGTCGACTCCTCGAAGGCCTCCAGGTCTTTCCGGAACGCATGCGTGAAAACCTGCAATCCACGCGGGGTCTGGTGTTCAGCCAACCGGTCCTGCTCGCCCTCGTGCAGGCCGGCCTGAGCCGCGACGATGCCTATCGGATCGTGCAGTCGGCGGCCAGCCAGGCGTCGAGTGGCGGCAAAGACTTCCGTGCGACGCTCGCTCTCGATCCGCAGATCGCGGCTCTACCGGGTTCGGTACTCGACGACGCCTTCGACCTCCGTCGCTCTCTCGTGCACGTGTCGCGAATCTTCGATCAACTGCCCGAGGTCGGTTGATGGCCGAGCTTCCCACACTCGACCCGGCGCGCTCGGCGCTCCGAGCCCATGTACTTCAACACGCGTTGAAGGTGGGCGACTTCACCTTGAAGTCCGGCGCGAAGAGTTCGTGGTTTCTCGACACCAAGCAGACCGCGTGTCGCCCCGATGGCATCGTGCTCGTGGCCGATGTCGCGTTGTCGTTGATCCCGTCGTCGGCGACCGCCATCGGCGGACTCACGATGGGTGCCGATCCGGTCGCCTTCGGTATCGCCGCGGTGGGTGCAACTCGCGGACGAGCTCTGCGCAGTTTCAGTGTGCGCAAGGAAGCCAAGGATCACGGAGTGACCGGTCGAATCGCCGGCGCGTTGCAGCCGGGCGACAAAGTGGTGATCACCGAAGACACCGTGACGCGTGGAACGTCGATCATGGAAGCCGTCGATGCCGTGATCGCCTTCGGGGCCGAGCCGGTTCTGATCACGGTGATCGTCGATCGCGGCGGCACGTGCGCGGCGATGGCCGCCGAGCGGGGCATTCCGTTCGCGCCGATGCTGACCGCACCCGACCTCGGCTTCGGATACGGCACCTGACTCGCGGTATCGAGTGAGAATCGGAATCGTTTCGGGCCCAAGGACCCGGTGATTCCGTCCCATGTCCCCTAGGGGACGAAGGTCATACGGACGCATCATCGGCGCATGAACGACGATCCGAATCTTCACATCGATCCGAGCCCGGGCGACAAGCGCCCGATCCTCGCGGGCTTCGACGGTTCGGCCAATGCCGAAGCCGCTGTGTGGTGGGCCGCCGACATGGCGCGGGCAACGGGTCGATCTCTGCGAGTGATCACGAGTTACTCGTTGCCGGCCATGGTCGGCATCGGGATGAGCGCGGGTTACGTGATGCCGGCCCTCACGTCGAGTGAGGTGCACGAGATCGATCTGAAGCACCACGCGATGATGAACGAGTTGGCCAATCGGATTCGCCACGGATGTCCGGGGCTCGCGATCGAGACGTTCATCGATCAGGGCGCTCCGGCCACGGCGATTCTGAAAGCGAGCGAGGACGCGGCGGCGATCGTGCTCGGCACGCGTGGTGTGGGTTCGGCCCAGGGTCTTCTCATGGGTTCGGTGAGTTACGCCGTTTCGCACCGCGCGAAGTGCCCGGTCGTGCTCGTGCCGGAGACGAGCAATCGATCGGTGCCCGGTCGGGTGGTGGTGGGAATCGACGGATCAACTCGTTCTTTACAGGCCGCGCATTGGGCGCTGTCGCTCGCCAAGTGTCTGCACCGAGAACTGGAAGTCGTGACCGCTTGGCACTATCCGTATCAAGCGATGATTCCCGAAGCCGGAATGATGATGGGGCCCGGAGTCGAAGAGTTGCGGCTCGCGTTGCTGCGCGATGCGAAAGACGTCGCCGAGCGCGGTCGCAAGCAACTCGAAGGTCCGCACGGAACCAAGATCGTGGCCAAGGCCGTGGAGGGTTCGGCCGCCGATGTGCTGACGGAGGAGGCCGGACCGCAGGACGTCATCGTGGTGTCGTCGAAGAGTCACAGCCTGCTCGCGTCGGTCTTGCTCGGGAGCACCGCAGTGGCCGTCGCGCATCGCAGTCGCGGACCGGTGGTCGTGGTTCACTCGGCGTGACCCGTCGCTCCGCGAGATCACGTACGTAGCCTGACGGCGTGACGCTCTCCCAACTGTTCGACCTCGAGAACCACGGTCCCGACACGTTCGTGGGTGCTGGACGTCAGTATCCGTGGGGCGGGCTCTACGGCGGTCACATCGTCGCCCAGGCACTGCGCGCTTCGGCCGCGACCGTCGATGCACCGATGGAGCCGCACTCGATGCGCGCGTACTTCATCCGCCGAGGTGATGCTTCCGAACCGGTTCGTTACGAAGTCGATCGCATTCGCAACGGCAAGACTTTCTGCACCCGGCGCGTCGTCGCGCGCCAGACGGTCGGCGCGATCCTCAACCTCGAGGCTTCGTTTCAGGTTCCCGAGGTCAGCCCCGACGTGCAGACGATTCGTTATCCCCAGGGAGTTCCCGGACCGGATTCGGTGTCGAACTCCTCGTGGTCGGAGGTCTTCGACCGCCGTTCGATCGAACCAGCCAACATGCCCGACGACGGGCGCGAGGGTCTGGGTCGCAGCATGAGCTGGTTCCGCATCTCGGAATCGATCGGTGATCCGATGGATCCGGCGCTGCAGTTGGTGCATCGTTGCGCGTTCACGTATCTGAGCGACGACCTTCCGTCGGAATCCGTCGATCGCACCCATCCGGTTCGCTCGGTCGATCCCGATCCGCACGGCAACTACTACGGGGCGAGCCTCGATCACACGATCTGGTTCCATCGCCCGATGCGCGCCGACCACTGGCACCTGCACGACTTCACGTGCCACTCGTTGACCAACAGCCGCGGACTCGCGATCGGACACGTCTTCAGCGAGGACGGAATCCACGTGGCCACGGCCGCTCAGGAGTTCTTGCTGCGCGACGCGCGCCCGCGTCGCGTGTGAACTGCGAAGAGGCGCCCGAAGGCGCCTCTTGGTGGTCGAGACCGGCGTCGATCCGGTGACCTTCCGCTTTTCAGGCGGACGCTCTGCCGACTGAGCTACTCGACCGTGTGCGTTCGGATACCCGAATGCACTGGCGGTCCCGACGGGACTCGAACCCGCGACCTCC
>SYCI01000047.1 GCA_005787035.1 Actinomycetota bacterium
TTCGACAAGGCCGTGTGGGAGCAGATGGGCTCGCAGATGGGCCTCATGGGTCTGCACATCCCCGAGGAATTCGGCGGCATGGGATTTTCCTACGTCGAGCTGGGCGTCGTGCTCGAAGAGATGGGCCGCGCACTCCTGTGCGCGCCGTACTTCTCCACCGTCGTGCTCGCCGCCAACACACTGCTGCACAGCGGTGACGATGCAGCGAAGAAGAAGTACCTGCCGGGCATCGCGAGCGGCGAGACCATCGCGACGCTCGCGTCGACCGAACCGTCCGGCAAGTGGGACGAAGCGGGCATCACGATGAAGGCGTCGGGCTCGGGTTCGAAGTTCACGCTCGATGGCACCAAGATGTTCGTGATCGACGGTCACACCGCGTCGTTGATCATCGTCGCGGCGCGCACCGGCAAGGGCGTGTCGCTCTTTGCGGTCGACGGCAACGCGAAGGGTCTCACGCGCACGTCGCTCAACACGATGGACCAGACGCGCAAGCAGGCCAAGCTCGAGTTCAAGGGCGTCGAAGCCGAACTGATTGGCACCGAAGGCAAGGGCTGGGAGGTGTTGAGCAAGGTGTTCGATCTCGCCGCCGTCGCGCTTGCTGCCGAGCAAGTCGGTGGCGCGCAGAAGGTGCTCGACATGGCTGTCGAGTACGCCAAGGTGCGCGTGCAGTTCGGTCGTCCGATCGGTTCGTTCCAGGCCATCAAGCACAAGTGCGCCGACATGCTGCTCGAAGTCGAGTCGGCCAAGTCGGCGGCGTACTACGGCATGTGGTGCGCCAGCGAGATGAACGACGAACTCGCTTCGGTCGCTTCGCTCGCCAAGGCCTACTGCTCGGAGGCGTACTTCCACGCCACCGCCGAGAACATTCAGATCCACGGCGGTATCGGCTTCACCTGGGAACACCCGGCGCACCTGTACTTCAAGCGTGCGAAGTCGTCCGAGTTGCTGTTCGGTGATCCGACGTATCACCGCGAGCAGCTCGCCCAGCGCATCGGCATCTGATCCTCGTGTTTCTGGTGGGGGTTCTTGACCTATACGGTCAAAAATCCTCACCAGAACACCGGGGGAGTTCGTTGTGTTGGTGATGTATGCCGTCGTTTCGGCGGTTTTGGTTTTTCTGATTGCGGCGATCGTCGTCGGCCGTGAGGCCCGGCGACTCGATGCGGTGGCGCCCCGCGCGGTGTACGAGATCGAGCAGGCTCTCTCGTTCGTGTCGGATGCCCTCCCCGAGATCACGCAGGCGCGTCTCACGCCCGACGAACTCGCCGAGTTGTTGCGTCTGCACCTGGTGTGGTTGCACGAGCGTGGCTTGCAGCCCGATCGCGTGATCGATCGCAAACAAGACATCGAACAACCGGTCGTGGTGACCGACGATGCACTGATCGCATTTCTGCTCGGGGCCGCCGAGACCGCCGGTGTTCAGCTCCTCGACGACGTCGACATCGTGAACGTCGTCGACGCCCACCTCGCCTACTTCGATGCGATCGGAGCCGTGGGCCCGACGGCCGATGAAGTCTGACCCGAAGGTCAGATCATCATGTTGAGGGCGCCGGTCACCTTCTGCCCATGCGCCGTGTCACCCGCGTACTCGATGCGTGACGCCATGGCGGTGGCATCGCGCCGCCCGGTGGCCAGCACCAAGAACGTCTCGGTGTCCATGGTGATGCGGGCGAGCGGAGCTTCAGGCTCCACATCGGTGAGCGACGCGCGTCCGTCGGCCACGGTGCACACGATGTGTCGGCGCACCCCACCGGTGATGTCGATGATCACGCTCTGACCATCGGGGGTGGCGGCGCGCTTGCCCACCACGATCGGGATCGTGCGAATGAGCCGGTCGATCGTGTGCTCGGCCGCACTGCCTTCGAGATTGCCGGCGATACCAACGACCCGCCGGATGTCTTGTTCGTGCACCCAGCAATCGAGGATGCGGATGCTGAGGAAGTCGGCACGAGTTCCCGGGCCGGTGGGGGTCATGGCCGGTTCGGCGAAGTACGCCTCGTCGGCCGAGCGGAGGGTCTTCATCCGTTGCGCCGCGATTTCGTTCCACTCGGCGAGCACCTGCGCTCCGGTGAGGCCACGTCGGCTGTCGATCTCGTTCTCGTTGGCTTCACCGATCGGATTCTTCACATGAGCGGCGGCGGCCGCCTTGTGCTGTGTGCCCGGCAAGCCTTCGAGCACGCGCTCGATGCCCACGAGGTGCGAGTAGTTGTCCTGCACCGACCAGCCGGGAAGTTCGGTGGCCGTCTTCCACTGTTGTTCGTTCAGTTGTGCGCCGAGTGCGCTCAGAGTCGCGAAGACTTCACCGAGGGTGTCGATGATTGCGGTGGGAATGGGCACGGGGATTTCCTTCCTTCGTCGAAGAATGAATGATCAGGGAGCCGGATTCTGAATCGACTGCCAGCGACGACCCTCGAGATACGGCGTGAAGGCCTCGCCGATGAACACCATGTCGGCGGCGGTCTTGGGAGTCTTGATTTCGTACAGTCCGCGCACTCGCGTGTAAGCCACCGTGAGATCCCAGAGCGCCATCGCTTCGTCACCCATCGGTGCTGGCACCACGACTGGTCCGAACACTGCCTTACCGGGTGTGTGCGAAATGCTGAGGTCGGCTCCGGTGTCCTCGGGGAACACGATGATCGGCACACCGAACCCGCCGTATTGCTCCACGGCGCGGAAGTGCTCGGCCTTCACGTCGTCGTGGGTGGTCGGGTCGGCCAGTGCGTCGTCCCAGTCGGACTCACGCGCGCCGATCGACACGAGAAGTTCCTTGGCCACCTCCACCTCGTGCGGGCGACGACCGTGTTCGTGCAGCGCGCGACCGGTGGCGAGATACCAGGCATCGCAGAGGTCGGTGCTGCGCCGGCGCAGTAGCGCAGCCACGCGCATGGGCGTCCAGCCGTAGCCGATCTCGCGCTCCCACGGATGCTTCTTGCCCTCGGGGCGGTTGACCTCTTCGAGGCTGAAGAACCGCCAGTCGATGGCGAGGCCGTTGTGGCGGCGAACCTCGCGGATCCAGAGCGAGGTCTGGTAGGCGTACGGGCACATCGGATCGAAGTAGAACTCGACGCGGGTCACTTCGGCGGCCATCTCTTCCCCCTCCGGATGATTCGGCGAGCACGAACCTAGTACCGTCGGAAGCCATGGAACGTCCCGCAAAGTTCGAGCACACCCGCTTCCTCGGCGACAAGCGCACGCAGCTGGTGTACGACCTCGACTCCTGGACCGACGAGGCGATCATCGACGACATCGTCGAGAGCGAGGTGGGCCTCTGCTTCGGGCCCGACACGCTCGCGGAAGCCCGTAACCGTGGGTACACGCTGGCCACGCCCGGTCGCACCCGTCGGCACCGCAAGCCGCGTGCGTGACCGATGCTGACCAACGGCACCATCGTCTCGTCGGGTTTCGACCTGCCGGCGTATCTCACCCGTCCGGCCGGCCGCGACGAAGCGCTACCCGGCGTGATCATGTGCCACTCGTTCCCGTTCGGGGCGGCCGATGCCCGGCACTCGGCGAGCACGTTCCCCGAACTCATGGATCGCATCGCCAACGAACTCGGCTTCACGGCCATGTGCTTCACGTTCCGCGGATGCGGCAACAGCACCGGCGACTTCTCTTTGCAGGGTTGGGTCGACGATCTGCGCGCCGCCATCAACTACATGATCGATCAGGCGCAACCCACCGGCCTCTGGCTGATCGGTGCCAACACGGGTGGTTCGGTGGCCATGTGCGTGGCTGCTGAAGATCCACGTATCCGTGGTTGTGCGTTGCTCGGCCCGCGCGCCGACTTCGACGACTGGGCCGCGCAGCCGCGCCGGTTCCTCGAACACTGTCGCGAGGTGGGTGCGGTTCGCACGCCGCGTTATCCGCGCGACTTCGACGAGTGGACGCGCGAGTTGCGTCGGTATCGGCCGGTGGCTGCGGCGGGAGAGTTCGCACCGCGACCGCTGCTCTTGTTGCACGGTGAAGAAGACGAAAGCGTGCCGGCCAGCGACACGCGCCAACTCGCCGAAGCCCACGGCGCGGCCGACATGCGCGTGTTCGACGGTGGCGGCCACCGATTGCGCCACGACCCACGGGCTATGGCGGTGCTCCTCGGGTGGCTCGACCGCCAGCGCCTCACCGACGACTAGTTGACGTAAAGCAGTTTTACTGCTTTACTGCATCCGGAGGTTTCCCATGTCCGAGCGTCTTCATGTCTTCTTGGCCCCCCAGAAGCGGGGTCTCATCGCTTTCACGCCCGACCTTCGTCGACGCCTCCGTTTGGATGAGCCCGGCGCACAACTTGAGGTCATGGAACTCGAAGACGGATCTCTCACAATTCGCGGCGTCGTCCCCGTCGACGCCGATCAGGCCTGGTTCTGGACCGATCGCTGGCAGAAGATGGAGGCCGAAGCTGACGTCGACATCGCCGCGGGGCGCGTGACCTCGTTCGACTCAGTCGAGGCCATGCTCACTGGCCTCGATTCCTGACCTCTGTTGCGCTTTCTCATCACTCATAGGTTTCAGCGGGACTTCGATCGGCTCTCCGCTTCGGAGAAGAAGCAGTTTCGCGAAGCGATCAGAGAATTCAGTCAGGCTTGTGATCGACTCATTTCCGAACGTCAACCAAGTTGGCCAGCGTCGCTTCGAGTCAGAGCAGTTCAGAGTGCTCCGGGGATCTGGGAAATGACGTGGTCGTTTGCGGGACCGGACGGTCGCGCCACTTGGGAATGGGCAACCATCGAAGTCGACGAAGGAAACGGCAAGGTTCTGGTTCCGGCGATTCGTTGGCGAAGGATCGGGAATCACCGAATCTTCGCGGAGCCGTAGTCAGCGGAAGCCGGTGGGGTGCGCCGAGTGCCAGGCGTAGGCCGACTCGATGATGTCGGCGAGTGTGTGAGTGGCCTTCCAGCCGAGCAACTGCGCAGCGAGTGACGCGTCGGCGTACACCTCGGCCGGATCACCCGGTCGACGACTCACGAACTCGTGCGGCACGGGGCGTCCGCTCACTCGCTCGGTTTCGCGCAACACCTCGAGCACCGAAGCGCCGCGGCCGGTTCCGAGATTCACGGTGATGTCGGCACCACCAGTGGCCAGGTGATCGAGCGCGGCCACATGTGCAGTGGCGAGATCTTCCACGTGGATGTAGTCGCGCACACCGGTGCCATCGGGAGTGGGGTAGTCGGTGCCGAACACCTTGAGAGGGCCACTCGCGCCGAGGGCCGCCTTCATCACGAGCGGCACGAGGTTGGTGGTGATCGACCAGTCTTCGCCGATCGCACCATCGGCCGCCGCGCCCGCAGCGTTGAAGTAGCGCAGGCTCGCCCAGCGGAGACCGCGCGTCACGCCGTACCACGAGATCACGCGCTCCATCACGGCCTTGGTCTCGGCGTACACGTTCTCGGGAGCGAGCGGAGCCGACTCGCGGACCGGTAATGACGCCGGACTTCCGTACACCGCGGCCGACGACGAGAACACGAGCCGATTCACGCCAGCGGCCAGTGCGCCTTCCACGAGGTGCACCGTGCCCTGCACGTTGTTGAGCCAATACATGCCCGGCGTCTCCATGGACTCGCCGGCGCTCTTGTAGGCGGCGAAGTGCACGATGTCGGTCACTTCGAAGTCGCGACACACGCGCTCGACGAGTGATTCATCGGCGATGCTCCCCACCACGAGCGGCGTGTCGAACAACGACTCGCGGTGGCCACGCTCCAAGGAGTCGAGCACCACCACATCGCGCCCCGACGAACGCAACAGCCGCACGGTGTGCGAGCCGATGTAGCCGGCACCACCCGTGACGAGGATGGTCACGCGAAACCTTCGTGCGTACGGAAGTGATGCACCATGCGGGCGAGCCCTTCGCTCAACTGCACGCTCGGCTCCCAGCCAAGAAGGTCGCGGGCCTTGGTGATGTCGGGGCAACGCTGCAGCGGGTCGCCTTCGCGCTCGGGCGGCAGTGGCACCGACGTGATGATGCTCGACGACCCGGTGACGGCCAGCACGAGTTCGGCGAGTTGGCGCATGGTGAATTCGCCCGGATTGCCGATGTTCACCGGCTCTTGCACATCGCTGTCTAGCAATGCCACGATGCCGCGCACTTCGTCGCTCACATGACAGAACGAGCGGGTCTGCGCGCCATCACCATGCAAGGTGATGGGTTCGCCCCGCAACGCCTGCTCCACGAAGGTGTTCACCACGCGACCGTCGCCCGGTCGCATGCGTTCGCCGTAGGTGTTGAAGATGCGCACGATACGAATGGGCAAGCCGTGCACCCGGTGGTACGCCATGGTGAGGGCTTCGGAGAATCGCTTGGCTTCGTCGTAGCAGCTGCGTGGGCCGATCGACGACACGTTGCCCCAATACGTTTCGGGCTGCGGATGCACGAGCGGATCGCCGTACACCTCGCTGGTGGAAGCAAGGAAGAAGCGTGCGCCATCGGCGAGCGCGCGGTCGAGCAACGCGCGCGTGCCCGTGCTACCGACGGCGAGGATCTCGAGTGGCATCGTTGCGAAGTCGTTAGGGGAGGCCGGACTGGCGAGATCCATCACCGCATCGAATGGGTCGCGCAGCGCCGGATGATCGGGCCACGGCATGGTGATGTCGTGCTGAACGAGGGTGAACAACGGACCGCTCACCAAGTGCGCCACGTTGGAGGCGCGCCCGGTGCAGAGGTTGTCGACGGCCACGACTTCGTCGCCACGGTTCACGAGCACATCGGCCACGTGCGATCCGATGAAGCCGGCGCCACCGGCGAGCAGCACGCGCATCAGCGGCCGATTCCCTGATACGCGAAGCCGGCGGCCGTCCACGCACCGCGATCGAGCAGATTGCGCGCGTCCACCACGCCACGACCCCGCATGGCCGCGGCCGCATCGGCCGCCACCACCGAACGGAACGCGTCCCACTCGGTGAGAACGCACAACGCATCGGCGTTGCGGCACGCATCGAGCGCAGAACCCACGAGATCCACACCTTCGGGCACGCCGAAGCGATGAGTGGGCACGGTGGGGTCGTGCGCCACCACGCGCGCGCCGGAGGCGAGAAGGCGCTGCACCACTTCGAGTGACGGTGAATCACGCAAGTCGTCGGTGTTGGCCTTGAACGTGAGCCCCCACACCGCAATGGTCTTTCCAGCGAGTGAACCACCAGCGGCGTCGGCGACTTTGCGCGCCACGCGATCGAACTGTTGCGCGTTTACGGTGATCACACCGCTCAGCAGATCGAACTCGTAGCCGGCGTCTTCGGCGATCTTCACGAGCGCGCGCGAATCCTTCGGGAAACAACTGCCACCCCACCCCGGACCGGGTTGCAGGAACGCGCTGCCGATGCGCTTGTCGGATCCGATGCCGTCGACCACATCGTTGATGTCGGCGCCCACGCCTTCGCAGATGGCGGCGATGGCGTTGACGAAACTCAACTTGGTGGCCAGGAACGCATTGGCCGCGTACTTGATGGTCTCGGCCGAAGCGGGGTCGGTCACGATGGTGCGCGCGCCGAGCGATGCATAGAGCGCGGCCACTCGTTCGGCCGCCGCGCGATCGTCGGCACCCACCACCACGCGATCGGGATGCAAGAAGTCGTTCAGGGCCGAGCCCTCACGCAAGAACTCGGGGTTCGACACCACGTGCGCATCGGGCCGTTGCAACACACGCTCCACGACCTTGGTGGAACCCACCGGCACCGTGGACTTGTTGACCACGATGGCGCCCTTGGGCAGAACGCCGGCGATCTCGGCCGCGGCGGCCTCTATATAGGAGAGGTCAGCCGAGCCGTCGTCGCCTTGAGGTGTGGGCACACAAAGAAAAGCGATCTCGCACTCGGCCACGGCGGCGGCTGCCCCGACCACGAAACGCAAGCGCCCAGACGCCAAGCCTTCGGCGAGCACGTCGGAGAGCCCGGCCTCCACGATGGGCATCTCACCCCGGGACAGACGCTCGACCTTGTGGGCGTCGATGTCGGCGCAGGTGACCGTGTGCCCGAGGTGCGCCAGGCACACTCCGGTGGTGAGCCCCACATAGCCCGTTCCGATCACGGCGATGCGGGACGACATGGGGCGTAAGGCTACCGACCACCCCAGTTCGGGGGTTCTATGAGTTGAGCAGGGCATTCGTCGGGAACCGGACGTGGATGACCGGCGTCGAAATGTGTCGCTGTCACAAAACGGACACTGCCCCAGTAACAACTCTCCGACAATTGAAGAAAGTGGTGTGAAGGTTCACGCAAGAAGTCCGTACCGACGGACGTTTCTTGAGGGAAGTCGCACCGAGTGCCAGACGAACCAATAGTTAGAGTACGGAGCAGAAAGGAAGAGCGCATGGCGATGTCAATCGACGATCCACGTCTCGTCGAGTCTTTCCGTGCCGGCGAGAACGATGCCTTCGAGGCACTCGTGCGCGCCCATCGGCCCGCGCTCTATCGCCACGCCCTGCGTCGCCTCTCCGACCACGCCTCGGCCGAAGACGCCGTGCAAGAGACCTTCACCCGCGCCTATCGCTCGCGGGCTCGCGTGGGTGACGACTGGCGTTTGTCGGCTTGGCTCCACCAGATCCTCGCCAACGTGTGCATCGACGAAGCCAATCGTCGTCGTCGCGAAACCGACAAGGCTGGTCGTTGGGCCACCACCGACATGCCGTCGCGTGGTGTGACCCCGGCGCTCGACATGCAACTCGGTCTCGACGCCGATCACTCCGAAGTGGTGGAAGCACTCCGCTTGCTCCCGAATCAGTATCAGGAAGCACTCACCCTTCGTTACGGTGCCGAACTCGAGTACGACGAAATGGCCGCCGTGCTCGAAGTGTCGGAAGAGAACGCTCGCGCTCGCGTGAGTCGCGCGAGCAAGGCCATGCGTCTGTTGCTGCGTCCGGTGGCTGCCTTCATCGCTTTCATGATGGCCACGGTGTTCCGCCGCGGCAGCAAGGCCGCCAACGCCATGTCGATCGGCGATTCCGCCACCGCTGCGTCGCACACCTCCACGTTCGCGGCCAACTTCGCGCCGCTCATCGAAACCGCGCAGGCCGTTGCCGTGCAGGCACCCACGGCAATCCCCACGCTTGGCAAAGCCGCCATCGGTATCGGCATGCTCGTGGTGGCCACATCGCCGGCTACCGCACCGGTCATCGTCGATCGCCTCACCGCCGACACCGACGAATCATCGGTGCCAGCCAGTGAGCTCCCGGCCGAGTCGGGCGATGCGGTGGTTGTCGACCCGGCTGACGCAGCCATCGAAGTCGACGACGCCGCAACCGGCGAAGCCGACGCCACTCCCGATTCCGTGCCGGTGTTCATCGCGGGCGAAACCCCCACCCCCGAGTACGGCAGCGAGTCGGCCACCGAGGCCGGCGCTACCGACGAATCACCGGTCACCTCCGTGGCCACCGCGCCCCCCACCGATCCGTCTGGCGAACAAGGCCAGCTCACGGCGAGCGGTATCAGCGTCACCCCGGCCGGCGCGCGTATCGACCTCTCGGGTTCGGCCACCCTCACCGTGGGCGACACCAATCTTTCGGGTCCGCTGACCGGCCGCCTCTCGTTCGTGACCGAACCCGATGCCAATGGTGTGCAGCGCTACGACGGTGTGCTCACCGTGGCCACCGCCGATGGCAACGTGGAGATCCGGATCATCGGGTATTCCACACTCGGCGACGACGGTTCGTACTCGCTGAGCGGGCGTTTCCGGGCCTCGGGTGCCACCGGCGTGATGCTCACGAGTGGCTCATTGAGTGGCTCGCTCGCCTCATCGCTCACTCTTTCGCTCCACAGTTAGTGCTGGTGGGAGCCGCCGTGGGCGGGTGGGCACCTCACGGCTACCCTCGACTCGCATGAAGCGGGGGACGTTCATCGGTGTGGCCTTGGCCGCCGCGTCGCTCGTGGGAACCCTGGCGGCCTCGGCCCAAACGGTGCCGCCGTCGGGCTGGCCGAACACGGCACTCACCAAGCCGATGATCGAAGGCTGGCCCAACGCGCTGCGGATGTACGGCGACAACCGCTACCAAACCGGCCTCGCCGCGGCCTACACGTTGCGCGGCGCCGGTGCCGACGATTCTTTCCCGTACGGCAACCCCGACCCCGCCACCACTCAGGGTTGGTGGGGGCTCGATTCGTGTCCGCGTTCGATCATCGTGGTGGCCGGCGACAGCCCCACCGACGCACTTGCCGCGAGTTCGCTCAGCGACCCGACGGGGAATTCGAGTGAACCTTTCTTGCAACGCAGCGCGGCGGCCGACCCGGTGTTCTACCCACCCGGTGGCTTCGCGCGAGTGGATACCGACTTCGCACCGATTCTGGTGACGAGCAGCGCGCGCCAAGGCGCCACGCAACTCGACATCGCCACGCGCCTCGCCGCGCAGGACATGCGCAACGGTGGCTGCACCACCGCGCGCCAAGCGATCATCGTGGGTGGCACACGCGCCATTGCCAGCACGGTCGATAGCGAACTCGTGGCGATCGGTTACGACGAAGTGTTTCGTGTGGCCGGCAGCACGCGTTATTCCACCGCGCGTCTGATCGCCGAATCGCTCGGCACGGCCGCCTCGCCCACTGCGAGTTGCCTCGACCTACGCACCAACGATGGTTCGGCGCGCACGAAGTTCTATGCCAATGCCACCGTGGAATACCGCACGTCGGCCACTACGTGTCAGCTACTACCGCGCACGGTGGTGCTCGCCGATGGCATTGCCGGCATCGACGCCCTCGCGGCCGGTTGGTGGACGAGTTTGTGGCAGGTGCCGATCTTGTTGCACGACGGCACCGACGACTTGCCGCGCCAAACGAGTGAAGCACTGCAAACCCTCGACGTGGAGAACATCGTGGTGCTCGGTGGCACCTCGCGAATCTCCGATGCAGTGGCCAATGAGGCCAAAGAGACCGCCGGTGCCGATGAAGTGATTCGGATCAGCGGCGACGATCGCTACGCCACGAGTGTGGCCATGGCCAAGTACTTCGGTGGCTGGTGGCCCACCGGCGATGGCGTGGATTTCGCCGGTAGTTCGGTGTGTGTGGCGGCCTCGAGCGGTGGCGTGACGGGCAAGGGTTGGCCCGATGCGCTCTCGGCCGGGCCGTGGTGCGGCCGAGCCGGCGGGGCAGCCGCCAATGCCGGCACCCCCACCCGGGCCCTGGCTCCCTTCAATGGCTCCGAACCTGGCACCACCCACGATTCGGCTCTGGCTCGCCCCGCCCACGACATGGTGCCCGTGATCCTGATCCCGGCCGCCAGCACCGGCCTCTCTTCCGCCGTGAGCACCTTCTTGGCCTCGGTGTTCCCGGCCGCTGACGATTTCTGTTCGGGTGATTCGTCGGCCGAGGGCTGCCTGAGCCCGGGTTTCGCCCTGATCTTCGGGGGCCCCTCCACGGTGACGGCCACCCAGGCCTCCGAGATCTCGCGCCTCGTGGGGGCGGGCAACGGCGGCACCCTGCCCACGCCGGCTCTCAGCCGGTTCTTTGTGACCACCCTCGACCTTTCCGGGGTGTTCGACGACCCACAAACGGGCGAAACCGCCTCCGACCTGCGGCTTTGTGCTCTGCGTAACGAGTATTCGGGCGCCCGCTGGCTACGAACCACCGCCCACACCGCCACCACCACCGACCTCGTGGACGACGGCGCCTATGCCGCCGATGCCGACGGCGTGGTGCGCTCGCCGGGCCTGGGCCGGCCGTTGTGCCTGGTGGTGGATGGTGGCGATGCCACGAGCGTGACGCTTACCGCCACCGGCCCCACCGGGCAGGTGCTACCGCTCTCGGCCTGGCAAACGTTCTCTCTGAGCGCCGACGACACCTTTGGCCTGGCCGCCGATCTCACCGCGGCCGCCCCGGCCACCGCCACCGGCGCTGATTCCAGCCAGGACGACTCCGAAGGTGGCACCACCGAATGGACATATGAGGCCACTGGGCTCTCGGTGGGGGCCAACATTCGCAACCAGGCGGCCACGGTGACCGCGGCGAGCATCGAGATCTCGCTCGAGCGTGGCGAGAACGACGACGACGTCTTTGCGCCCGACACCTTCAGTGGCACGTTCACCCTCACCACAAGTCTCGGCTCGGTGCACGGCACGCTCGAAGGTGAAGCGATCTTCACCGGCGGCGCGTGGCAACTCCGCGGCCGCGTGGATTTCGATCGCGGCACATCGTCGATGAAGTCGGGGTGGGGTGGCTTCCGTGCATCCATCACTAACGGTGTAACTAACAGTGCATCGGATGATGCGATCTCGTGGCGGATCGACGGCCGCCACGGCGCGTAACGAACGACGCAACACATCGCACGCACACTGTTAGCAACGAGGTCACTCGTCACCAATTGCTAACGGTGTACGCAAGAGGTGTAACAGAGGTTTGACCTGTACTGATGCGCTTCATAGCGTTCGTGCTGGCCAAGTTTTCTCGTGTCACAACTTCGGTGGTGACTCAGTTACAAGGCTCAACGGTAAGCGGTCGCGGGGCGTGAACAACCCAACTACTCGCAAGCCGATTTCAATTCCACAACCTAGGAGGAAACTTTGGAAATCAA
>SYCI01000048.1 GCA_005787035.1 Actinomycetota bacterium
AGCAGCACGCGGTCACCGGAGCCGCCGGAATGGCCATGGGTGGACTACGACCGGTCGTCGCGTTGTATTCGACCTTCCTCAGTCGCGCGTGGGACCAAGTGGTGTACGACGTCGCGTTGCACCGACTCCCCGTCATTTTCTGCCTCGACCGCGCCGGCATCACCGGCGACGACGGCCCGAGTCACCACGGCGTGTACGACATGGCCCTGCTCTCCAAGGTTCCCGGCATGCGGGTGCTCGCGCCGTCGAGCGCCCAGGAACTTCAGCAGATGTTGCACGATGCCGTGTCGCTCGCCGATGCCGGACCCGTGGCCATTCGCTACCCCAAGGGAGCGGCGCGTCAGGTTTCCGAGTCCGAGGTCGGTTCGGGATTGCAGGCGCGAATCGTGCGGGCCGGCTCGTCCGACGTGGCCATCCTGGCCGTGGGCAAGATGGTCGCCGCGGCACTCAAAGCCGCCGATGTCCTCGCCGCCCAAGGCACCGACGTCACGGTGTGGGACGTTCGCTCGTGCGCTCCGCTCGATCCGCTCATGTGCGACGACGCCGCCCGTCATCGACTGGTGGTCACCGTGGAGGACGGAATTCGCGAGGGTGGCATCGGCATGTCGATCGCCGCCGAGATCGCGGCCCGCAACTCAGCGACCCACGTCGAGATCATGGGCGTTCCAAACAAGTTTCTGCCCCATTCCAAACCCGACCGCTTGCTCGCCCAGATCGGCCTCGACGCCGAGGGCATCGCGGCGGTCGTCAACAGCCGATGACCGCTCTCGATCGGCTCGGTGCCGAACTCGAACTCGCACTCACCGTCGCCGACATCGCCGACCACATCACCCGACCCGCGTTCGAGGCCCGCTCGTTCACGACCGAACACAAGGCCGATCGATCGGAAGTCACCGAAATCGATCGTGGTACCGAGCAAGCGATCGTGGCCGCCCTCACCGAAGCCCGTCCGCACCACTCGATCTACGGCGAGGAGTTCGGTGTGGTGGGCGACCAGTCATCGGACTGGCAATGGGTGATCGATCCGATCGATGGAACGTCGAACTTCGTGCGCGGTGTTCCGATCTGGGCGACTCTCATCTCACTCGTCCACCGTCACGAAGGACCGATCCTCGGCGTCATCTCGGCCCCGTCTCTCGGTCGACGTTGGTGGTCGGCCCGTGACACCGGAGCCTTCGCCGACGGCCGCGTCATGAGAGTCAGCTCGACGAACACGCTCGACCGGGCGCAGGTGAGCGTCACCTTCAACGCCGGATGGGATCGTCTCGGCCTCACCGATCGACTCGTTCGCCTGCAGCAGGAGTCGTATCGCGCCCGTGGTTACGGGGATTTCTGGCAGCACATGCTCGTGGCCGAAGGTGCCGTCGACATCGCCGTCGATGCGGTCGGACTCGCGCCCTACGACAACGCTGCGGTGCAGGCGATCGTGGAGGCCGCCGGAGGACGACACACCGATCGATTCGGCGATCGGGACTACACGAGCGACACCGCGATCTCCACCAACGGAATCCTTCACGACGAGGTGATCGGGCGCCTCTGTTAGCGTTCGACCAAGGGGTCGAACCATGAGCGAACTCGTCATCACCAACGCCCATCTCGTCGATGGTTCCGGCGCCCCTGCACGCACCGCCGACATCGCGGTCGACGATGGCATCATCACCGACGTCGCGAGTCCCGGGAAGATCTCCACTCAGTCGGCTCATCGGGTACTCGATGCACAGGGTCGTCTCGTCACACCCGGATTCGTCGATGTGCACACCCACTACGACGCCCAGGTGTCGTGGGACCCGTGGCTCACACCCAGTTCGTGGCACGGAGTCACGACCGCCGTCATGGGCAATTGCGGAGTCGGATTCGCTCCCGCGCATCCCGACCGGCATCAGTGGTTGATCGAACTCATGGAAGGTGTGGAGGACATTCCGGGCTCGGCCATGACCGATGGCATCGACTGGCAATGGGAGAGCTTCCCCGAATACCTCGATGCCATCGACCGACATTCGTTCGTCCTCGACATCGGGACCCAGATCGCCCACGGTCCGTTGCGCGCCTACGTGATGGGACAACGCGGGGCCGACAACGAACCGGCCGATGCCGACGATCGCGAGAACATGGCGCGCCTCGTCGAGGAGGCACTCCGCCACGGTGCACTCGGTTTCTCGACCAGTCGCACTCCCCTGCACAAATCGAAGAGTGGCGAACTAGTACCGGGCACGATGGTCGAAGCCGAGGAGTTGTTCGCCATCGCGACGGCCATGGCCCGCGTCGGACACGGCAACTTCCAGTTCTCTCCCGAACACATCCGGGTGCCCGGTGAAGAGTGGATCTGGATGCGCGAACTCGCCCGTCGTACGGGTCGGCCGGTGAGTGTGAACCTCAGTCAGACCGACCAATCGCCCGACCTCTGGCGTTCGGTCCTCCGCCTGCTCACCGAAGCCCACGCCGATGGGATCCCGATCTACACACAGGTCGCCGGACGTTCGATCGGCATCATGTACTGCCTTCACGGAAGCGTGCACCCGCTGCTCTTCCATCCGGCCTACGCCGAAGTGCAACACCTTCCGATGGACGAACGGATTCGAGCGCTCGCCGACCCCGAACGCCGTCGGCGGATCATCGAAGAGATTCCCGACGACGGCGGACTCTTCCACCGCATCGTGATCGAGAAGGCATCAGGCATGTGGCTCGTCGACGGATCCGATATCGACTACGAACCACACCGCGACGACTCGGTGGCCGCCATCGCCCAGCGAACCGGTCGACCGATCGCCGAGATCATCCTCGATCAACTCGTGTCGAACGAGGGACACGGAATGATCTACGCGCCATTCTTCAATTACTCGTACGGCGATCTCTCGATGACTTACGAGGCCCATCTCCATCCGCACACTCGCATGGGGCTCTCCGATGCCGGCGCCCATTGCGGGGCGATCTGCGACGGTGGAATGCCCACGTTCATGCTCACGCACTGGACCCGCGACCGCCAGCGCGGCCCGCGACTTCCCCTCGAGTACATCGTGCACCGTCAGACCCGCCAGACCGCGGAGTTCTACGGACTCACCGATCGCGGACTCGTCGCACCCGGACACCGGGCCGACATCAATGTGATCGACTACGACGGGCTCGGCTTCGACGTTCCGCGTATGGCCTTCGATCTCCCGGCGCAAGGTCGACGACTCGTTCAGCGCGGACGTGGTTACGCGGCGACGTTCGTGCGTGGAGTGCAGACGGTCGCCGACGACGAATTCACGGGTGAACTTCCGGGACGACTCGTGCGCGGCCCGCAGGCCGTTTCGAACTGACTCAGTTGTAGTAGGGGTTCTCGCCCGACGAGTGATCGGTGAGATCGCGGACGCGACTGATGGCCGGAACCTTCTCGACCACCGTCGTCTGCACACCTTCGAGCATCGTCATGCGGCTCATCGAGCACCCATGACATCCGCCGCCCATGGTGAGATACGCGGTTCCTTCTTTGTCGTGCCCGACGAAGGTCACGAAACCTCCGTGCGCGGCCAGAGCCGGGTTGACCTCGCCCACGATGACCGCTTCGATCTCGGCTGAGAGCTCGTCACCAGAGACGAGTCCGTCGATCTGAGGAGCAACCGGGCGATTGGGATTGCGGATCACGAGGCCACCCGACGACGTGAAGTCGAGTACCGCGTTCTGCAGCAGTTCGACATCCTTGGCCGGAACGATCACCTTCAGACCGTCGTGAGTCCGGACTTCATCGGTGAACGCCGCCTTGCGGAACTCGTCGAGTGAGAGGTCGTACTTGAACTCCTCACCCGGACCGCTGACGATCTCGAGTCGAAGTCCGAGGGCCGGCGCATCCTCTTCGGCATCGCGCAACTTCACGAGTTCGGCGTGCGCGGCCTCGGTGATCGTGATGATCGGTTCGGATCCGGTCGCCGACGTCGGCGCGAGGGGCGAAGCGAGGGGGCTCTGCTGAGGGGTCACGCAGCGCAGGCTACCTCTGCGTTCGGCACGGCCATCGACGCCGGGATCTCAGCGTGGCCCGCCTCCGTCACACTCGATGCGCTGACCGGTCACATAGGAAGCACCTTCACTGCAGAGCCACAACACGACGTTGGCCACGTCGAGAGGCTGGCACACCCGCCCGAATGGTGATCCCTGATCGAGACTGCGCAGATCCTGCATTTCGCGCTGTCCGGTCATGGCCCGCGCCAGGCGGACACCCATGTCGGTCTCGACGAGTCCGGGGGCCACGACGTTCACGTGGATCCCGTGCGGGCGTTCTTCCTTGGCGAGAGTGAGAGCCAGAGCCTCCATCGCCGCCTTGCCCATGTTGTACGGCGCACCGTTTGGTCCCATGTGTGACGTGGCGACCGACGAGATCATCACGATGTCGCCGCGTGGACGGGTGCGCATCGACGGCAGCACGCCACGAGCCATGTAATGCGGACCGAGAGCGTGCACCCCGATCACGTTCGATAGTTCGGCCGGTTCGGTGAGAGCCACCGGCATGCCCTTCGAGGCCACACCGGCGTTGCACACGAGAATGTCGACGTATCCGAAGTCGGCCACGACGGCGTCGGTCATCCGGGCCACGGCTTCCGGATCGGCCACCGATGCCTCGTATGCGGCGGCCCGTCCGCCCCGTGCATTGATCGATTCGACGAGTTCGAGCGCCGCGTCGCGGTCGCGTCGGTAGTTGACGGCGACGGCCGCGCCGTGTTCGGCCAGCAATTCGCAGATCCCCCGACCGATGCCGCGTCCACCACCCGAGACCAACGCCACCCGACCACTCAATTGTCCCGACATCGCCCACTCCTCTCGACGGCGAGAACGGTAGCGTTGCCCCCAGTGGGGAGCTCGCACGATCGGCGGGCTGAGAGGGTGGACGCTTCCACCGACCCGTGAACCTGATCTGGGTAATGCCAGCGGAGGGAGCGGAATGAAACGACACGTCTTGTTGGTGACCGGCGGCGATCCGCCCCATCCGACGGCCCTCGATCGACTCGACGATGTCGATCTCGTCATCTGTGCCGACTCCGGTCTCGATCATGCGCTCGCCCTCGGACTCCGCCCCGGTGTCGTGATCGGCGACATGGACTCGGTCGGCGCCGTGGCCCTCGAAACAGCTCGGCGAGAAGGTATGACGATCGTGGAGGCCCCACGCGACAAGGACCTCACCGACACCGAACTCGCCATCGCCCATGCGGTCGAACACGGAACCCGCTCGCTCACGATCCTCGCCGGAGGTGGCGACCGTATCGATCATGTCCTCGGCATCGTGTCGGCGGCAGCCGATCCGAGCCTCACGGTGCTCGAACGTTTGAGTATCCGGCTCGGTCGCGATTCGATGCACATCGTGCACGGCGGTCGCGCCGTCGTTCTCGACCTGACGATCGGAACCACCCTCAGTCTCATCCCCTTGGCCGGTCATGCACACGGGGTCACGACGAGTGGCCTTCGGTGGCCGCTCCGCAACGAGACCCTGCACGCTTCGGCGGCACGCGGAGTCAGTAACGAATGTTCACAGCGCGAGGTCACCGTCACCGTCGAATCGGGAGTCGTGGCCGTGGTGATCCCCAATCACTTCCCCGAAACGGAGCCTTCATGAGATCGACTGCCATCGTCCGCCGAGCCGCTCTCGTGGCGACGGTCCTCCTGGGTGCGACCCTCACGGCCTGCGGATCGGATGACGCGCGCGCGACCACGCTCACGCTCGTCGCCTACGAATCGTTCACACCCCCGGAGGGAGCCTTCGACGAATTCACTCGGCAGACGGGAATCACCGTCCGGATCGCGACCGCCGGCGACACCGGCGAGATGATCGCCAAGGCCGCATTGACGTCGGGCAACCCCGAAGGTGACGTGATGTGGGGTGTCGACACCACGTTTCTTTCCCGCGCCATCGATGCCCGGGTGTTCGATCCGTACGTGTCGGACGCGGCTCCGATCAGGGACGAACTCGTCGCCACGACCGAAGACACCGTCACCCCGGTCGACTTCGGTGACGTGTGCGTGAACTACGACGTCGCCGCGCTGGAGGCCCTCGACTTGAAGCCCCCGACGTCGTGGGCGGATCTGATCGACCCGAAGTACGCGAACTTGCTCGTGACGCCGAGCGCGTCCGCTTCGTCGGTCGGACTCGCCTTTCTCCTCGGCTCGATCGCCGACCAGGGAGACGATCATTGGGAGGACTACTGGACGGCGCTGGTCGACAACGGAATCCTCGTCGTCGACGGTTGGAACGAGGCGTACTACACAGAGTTCACGCGCTACGGAGGCACGCGCCCGCTCGTGGTGAGTTACGCCACGAGTCCGCCCGCCGAGGTGATCTTCGCCACGTCGCCATTGCCGACGGGTGCCCCGGCTCCCACGGCAGTCATGGAATCGACCTGCTTCCGCCAGGTGGAATACGCCGGAGTGCTGCGGGGCACCGATCATGTGGACGAGGCTCGCTCGCTCGTCGACTATCTCGTGAGCGCACAATTCCAGTCGTTGCTACCCGAGAGCATCTTCGTGTACCCGAGCAATTCACAGGTCGCACTTCCCGAGTCGTTCACTCTTTACGCCACCGCCGTCACCACGCCGCTCTTCTTCGATGCTCGCTACATCGAGACCAACCGCGAACGACTGATCGAGGCATGGACGCGAATCGTGTCGTGAGCGAGCTCGCGCGGCATCGCGATGGCTCGGGTCTGCTCCGGGGCATCCCGGCGATCGTCCTCGTGGCCACCGCGACGATCGTTCCCTTCTTCGGTCTGGTCGCCAACGTGTTGGGAGCCGGCGACCTGTTCGCGGTCTGGCGTCGACCGGGTGTTGCCGGTACCGCCTGGTTCTCGATCTGGATGGGGGCGATCTCGACCGCCGTCACTCTGGTCATCGGCCTACCGGCCGCGTGGATCGTCGCCCGTCATCGATTTCGGGGTCGCGATCTGATCCGAGCCGTCCTCGGCGCACCGTTCGTGTTGCCGACCGTGGTGGTGGGCGCGGCGTTTCTCGCGCTCGTGCCCGGGGGACGCGGTCTCGTGGCCATCGTGGCCGCCCACACTTTCTTCAACGTGTCGGTCGTGCTGCGCACCACGACACCCGTCTTCTCGGCCATCGACGACGACCTCGTCGATGCCGCCCGCACTCTCGGTGCCGATCGGATCCGTACCGTGCGCGACGTGGTGTGGCCGCTCACCCGATCGGCCGTGATCGCCGCGGCCGGCTTGGTCTTCGTCCTGTCGGCGACGTCCTACGGCATCGTGCGGATCCTCGGCAGTGCCACGCGTTCCAC
The DNA here is from genome assembly GCA_005787035.1 of Actinomycetota bacterium. Classification (GTDB taxonomy): domain Bacteria; phylum Actinomycetota; class Acidimicrobiia; order Acidimicrobiales; family Ilumatobacteraceae; genus Casp-actino8. The sequence goes on from SYCI01000048.1 coordinate 7,250, forward strand.
GCTCGACGTCGAGATCTATCGACGCGCGATCGAATTCGGTGATCCGTCCGGGGCCGCCGCCCTCGCCCTCGTCCAAGCAGTGGTGATGCTCGTCGTGGTCACGTGGTCGGCGACCCGTCGTGGCGAACCTCTCACCACGTTGGCGACTGGTAGTCGACGACGACTTCCCCGAGTTGGAGTCGTCTACGTCACGACTCTCGCCGTGTGCATGGTCCTGCCGATCGGAGCCCTCGTCACCCGATCGTTCCGCGGTGCCGGTGGCTGGACCATCGCCGGTTGGCGCGCGGTCTTCGGCCACGATCACGCGGGTCTCACCGGAGTCGACCTCGTCGGAGCGCTCGGTAACTCCCTCCGATTCGCCGTGATCGCGGCGATCGTGGCGGTGCCCCTCGCGATCCTCATCGCCCGACCGCGTCGCAATTCGCGTCTCGTGAACCTGATCACCTCCACGCCGGTTGCCGTGTCGTCCGTGGTCGTCGGACTCGGCATCTTGATCACCTACGACGTCGAGCCATTCGACTTCCGCTCGGCGTGGTGGCTGATCCCGGCCGTGCACGCGAGCGTGGCTCTTCCCTACGCACTCCGATCGATCGCGCCGCTCGTGGCCCGGGTTCCGACCGGACTCGGCGAGGCCGCGGCGACTCTCGGTGCTTCACCTTGGCGCGCGTGGTGGTCGGTCGAGTTACCACTCCTGCGTCCGGCCCTCGCCACCGCGACGGCCACGTCGCTCGCCGTCTCGCTCGGAGAATTCGGAGCAACGAGTCTCCTCACGCGACGCGACACGCGCACTCTGCCGCTCCTCGTCGAATCCCTGCTCGGGCGCAGCGGTGGGGTCGGCAACACCGCCGGTTCGGCGGCCGCCACGTTGTTGCTGGTGCTCACCGGGCTCGTGATCGTCGTCCTCGATCGGGGGCTCCGCACATGAGCCTCGACCTCGTCTCGATCGGCGTTTCGATCGCTGGCCGCCGCGTTCTCCACGACGTATCGTTCTCCGTTCCCACCGGACACACGCTCGCTGTGCGCGGACCGTCGGGAATCGGAAAATCCACCTTGCTGCGCGTGGTGAGCGGACTCCTCGTCGCCGATCACGGCCGTGTCCTGATCGACGGCCACGACGTGACCTCGGTGCCCACGCACCGACGGTCGGTCGGTTTCGTCTTCCAGGACTCGCAGTTGTTTCCGCACCTCGACGTCGCCGGCAACATCGCGTTCGGTCTGCGCATGCAGAGACTCGAGCGATCGCACATCGATGCTTCGGTCGCCGAGTGGCTGACCCGAGTGGGATTGGCCGATCGCGCCCACCAGAGCGTGCGAACCCTCTCGGGTGGTGAGCAACGTCGGGTCGCCCTCGCCCGCGCTCTCGCCCCTCGACCCAAGGTCCTCCTCCTCGACGAACCCTTCAGCGGTCTCGACAACGAGTTACGCGTCCGACTCGCCGAACTCGTGCACGATCTGCTCCACGACACCGACACCACCGCGCTGTTGGTCACCCACGACGACGACGACGTCCGTCGGGTCGCCGACGCCGATCATCACCTCGCGGACCTCACCGACGAACCGACCTGACCGGCGCCGTTCCCCAGTAGTTTTCCGCCGTGGTCGACTCGCTGCGCATCGGATTCCTCGGGGCCGGACTCATCGCCGAGTACCACTCGAAGAGCATCCGCCGGGCCGATCTGCCGTTCACCGTGGCGCGAGCCGGCGTGTTCGATCCGGATCAGGCCCGAGCCGAGCGCTTCGCGAACGCGAGTGGCCATACCGTTGCGTCATCGGTCGACGAAGTCCTCGATTCGTGCGATGCCGTGTACGTCTGCACATGGACCTCCGAGCATCTTCCCCTCGTGGAAGCGGCCGCGGCTCGCGGACTCGCGGTCTTCTGCGAGAAGCCCTTGGCCACGAATCTCGACGATGCCCACCGGGTCACTGATGCCTTGATCACCGCCGGCGTGACCAACCAGGTCGGACTCGTCCTGCGGCATTCACCGGCCTATCTCTGGGCCGCGAAACTGATCTCCGCCCCGGAAGCGGGCCGTGTGATGAGTGTGGTGTTCCGCGATGATCAGTTCATCCCGATCCAGGGTCACTACGCGTCTTCGTGGCGTCGCGACCGCACCAAAGCCGGAGCCGGCACCCTGATCGAACACAGCATCCACGACATCGACATGCTCCATGCACTCGTCGGTCCGATCGGATCCGTCAATGCCCGCTGGTCGAACTTCCACGGACACGACGGAATCGAGGACGTCGTGAACGCGGTCGTCTCCTTCGGAAGTGATGGATCGACGTCGGGAACTCTGTCGAGCGTCTGGCACGACAATCTCGCCCGTCCGAGTTTGCGTCGGGTCGAGGTGTTCAGCGAACGTCGCTACGTGTCGATCGAGGGAGACTGGATGGGCCCGGTCACGTGGTCCGATGCCGACGGTAACGTCGGTTCGCTGGCCGGCGACGCGCTCGTCGAAGCCACACACGGTCTGGCACCTCGACACACCAATCCAGATGCCGCATTCCTGATGGCGGCGCACGAGAAGGTTCGATCGTTCCCCGATGCGCGCGTCGCCTTGCGAGCCCACGAGGTGGTGGACGCGATGTACCGATCGGCCGCCGACGGCGGGCGCACCGAACCGGTCGGCGTCGATTCGTACCGCATCCGTCCGGCGACGACCGCCGAGATCCGACCACTACGCCTCGACGTTCTGCGACGCGGTATGGCGAACCGATCGGTCACCTTCGACGGTGACGACGATCCGACCACGATCCACCTCGCCGCCTTCGATCACGGCGATCGGGTGATGGCCACGAGCACCTGGCTCGAACGCCCGGCTCCAACTGGCCATCGGGCGATCCAATTGCGCGGCATGGCCACGGCCCGGACCTTGCAGGGCACGGGGCTCGGTGGCCGACTGCTGGAAGCAGGCATCGCCGAAGCGCGTCGACGCGGCTTCGATCACGTGTGGGCGAACGCGCGAGATTCCGCGCTCCCCTTCTACTCACGTCACGGCTTCTCCGTGGTCGGAGACGGCTTCATCGAACCGGTCACCGAACTTCCCCACCACGTGGTCGAACGCCGCTTGGACTGATCGGTCGTCGGGTCGTCGGACGATCAGCCGGCGACCGGGACTTCGGTCGTGAGCCGCACCGAGGTCGAAGGGTCGGGTTGAGCGAGGATCTCGAGCGTCCACGTGCCTTCCGAGAGGAGCGCCACGTTGCCGACGTAGTGATTCGGACCGGCCTCGGCGACCGGAATCGTGAGTGGCGGCAGCGACGGATCGGGCTGGATCATGCGCATGGTCAACGACGACATCCGCTGGAGAGTGCCCCCCGACGGAGTGATCACCACGTGGATCTCGTTGCTCCCCACGACACCCGGTGTCACCGTGACGTCGGCGATGAGCGAACCCTGGGCGATCGTCGTCTCGAAGACCGCGACCCTCGTCGTGGCGCGCGGCGGCTCGGCGACCAAGTTGGCCGTCGTCGCAAAGACCGCCAGCGCGATCACGACTTCGACCGTCATGATGCGACGAAGCGCGCGTCGAGTCGGCTCGTCACCGGTGGGACGACCGATGAGAGTTCGGGCCACCGCACCCAACGTGACCGCTCCGATGGCGAGGGCCACTTTCACGAGAATCGATCGACCCCACGCGCTCTCACCGAGCGCCGCGAGTCCGCCGGCGAGATGGTGGACCTGCCAGACGCCGGTGGCCAAGGCGATGGGTGCCGACCAGGTAGCGACGCGCGAGAACCGGGCCAACCGCCCGGGCTCGTCGATGCCGCCGATCAAGACGGCGAGCAACCCCCCGATCCAGAGACTCACGACGGTGAGATGCACGGCATCGACGGCGACACTGAGGCCGGCCAGATGCGATGCGCTCGGATGCCCAGCAGCGGCGAAGGTGATCACCGTGGCCGTACCCAACAACGCAGTGACCGAACGCCACCACGTGCTCGCGAGTCGGCGACTCCGATCGACGGTGGGTACGACACCCATCAACACCACGGCGAGGCCGGCCACAATGGCGAAACGAACGATCAGTGCCGCGCCCAGACGGGTGTCGAGCACCGACGACCACAGCGTGGAGTCGAATGCATCGGCCCAATCGGCGCCGTGTGAGTACGGACCCTGTAACGCGAAATGACCGAGAGTCGCCACGGTGAGGATGCCGAGTGACCACACCGTGACCGACCACACCCGGGGCGCGACCCGGCGTTCGGCGGCCATGAGCGTCACTCCTCCGGCCACGAGAGCCAGCGCGAGATAGGCGAGGAATCGACTGACTGCGATGCCGAGGCCGAGACCCGACTGCGCCTCACGTTGTGACAACACCGTCGACACGAGACCGCCGGCGTCGATCGTCGCTCCTCCTGCACCGACCTCGAAGGTGTAGGCACCTTCGGCCACGTGCCCATCGGCCGAGACCACCCGCCAGGCGACCACGTACAGACCATCGTTCAGTTCAGGGAGTCCATCGGCCACGACGACCGTGACATCGCTCGCCGAGACCTTGGCCGCGTCGATGGCGACCGGTCGGCCGTCCTGATCGAAGAGTTCGATCGAGTCCGACGAGGTCGTGACCGGTTCGCTGAAATCGAGGAAGATCTCCGTTGGGCCCTCGGCCAACACCGACGAAGGCGCGGGGTCGGAGGAATCGAGATCGGCGTGCGCGCTCGCCGAACCGATTCCCGTCCCGAGCCACACCAACGCGCTCAGGGCGAGCGCTCGACGCAGAAGTTTCATGCCATCACCCGCGCCGGTTCCACATCTTCGATGTCGAGACGACCCATGAGCCACGCGAGCTTCTCGGCGTCGGACCTTCGTCGCACGGCGGTCGGGAGGTCGGTCAGACCCATCGAGCCTCGCGACTTCCACATCATCGACATCACGGCGAGGTCTTCGCGTACGTAATCGGTCGACCAGCAACCCGGTCCGTCGAATTCGCGCCAGCCGAGATCACCGAGGTGCACTTCGACCTCGCGCCAGCGGCGAAGGGGAAGATCGGTCATGGGAATCACGATGCCCGTCACCATCCGCGCGTCGCCGTACCAGCCCGATCGAGCACGGGCGATCACGCCTTCGAGGGCATACACCGAACGTCGGATGCCGTTCACGTGGTCGGATGCCGAGCGGGTGGCCGCGGCGTCGATGGCGACCACCCGTGCCTCCATCCCACCCGGATACTGCTCACCCACCGTGTCGTTCTCGGCGGCCTCGAAGAGTCGCGTGAGACTGTCACCTTGTTGTTCGATGTGCGCCAGCACGTGTCCGATACTCCAACCGGGCAACCGCGATTCCCGGCTCACGTCGGCGTCGGTCAATTCGGCCAGACCGCTGAGCATCCGCTGATGGGCCGCCGACATGCCCTCGACCTGACGGTTGAGGCGAACGGGGTCGAAGGTTCGCTCCACCGGAAAATCGTAGTTCGGTCAGGCGAGCGGCATGGTGCGCCGCGGCACCACCACCACGGTGCCGTCGGGATCGCGATGCACCGATACCGAGACCCCGTAGAACTCCGAAAGGGTCTCGGCCCGCAACACGTGCTCGGCCGGGCCGCTCGACACACAGTGGCCTTGATGCAGCAACGCCAGTCGATCGCTGTAGAGACCGGCCAAGGTGAGATCGTGCATCGCCGACAGAACGGTGAGGCCGTGCTCCCGACGCAGACGATCCACGAGTTCGAGCGCCTGCTGCTGATGGCCGATGTCGAGCGCGCTCGTGGGTTCGTCGAGCAGAAGGATGGGTGCCTCTTGCGCCAACGCCCGGGCGATCACGATCCGTTGTCGTTCGCCACCCGACAGCGTGCCCAACCGACGATCGGCGAATTCGGCGACGTCGAGTCGGTCGAGAACGTTGCGTACGAGATCGCGATCCGAGGCGGTCTCCCGTCCGAAGTACGTCACGTAAGGATTGCGACCCAACAACACGTACTCGAAAGCCGTCATGTCATCGGGAATCGAGGGTGCCTGCGGCACGTGGGCCACCAACGAGGCGCGTCGTCGCGTGGAACGCAGGTCGAGCGGTGTGCCGTCGATCAGGATCTGACCCGAGTACTTGACGAGCCCGGCCACCGAACGCAACAGCGACGACTTGCCGGCCCCGTTCGGACCGATGAGGCACAGCCATTCGCCGGGTCGCACGGTGTCGGTGAACGGATGCACCGCCGTCGCCTTCTCGTACGCAACCGATACGCCGGCGAAAGACAACGACGTCATCGCGTCACCCCCTGACGGCTGCGCAGGACCACGATGAAGAACGGGGCGCCGATGAACGCGGTGACCACACCGATCGGTGTCTCGGCCGGATCCGACAGGATCCGACCGGGAACATCGGCGAGGATCAGGAACGCGGCGCCGAGCAGAACCGAGAGGGGTAGCAATCGGCGATAACTCGCACCGGCCAGGAAGCGGATGAGATGGGGCACCATGATGCCGACGAATCCGATGAGTCCGCTCACGCTCACCACGGCCGAGGTTCCGAGGGTCGCCGCCACTACCACGGTGAGGCGAATGCGATCGACGGGCGCACCGAGGGATTGCGCTTCGTCCTCACCGATGCGCAACACGTCGAGCAGTCGCCGGTGCGCGAGAAGCACTCCCCCGCTGACGATCACGTACGGAGCGACCAAGCGGACGTCGTCCCACGTGGCCGTGGAGAGTCGGCCGAGGATCCACGAATAAACCTGACGTACGACTTCGGAGTTCTTCTGCAACATGAACGTCTGGATCGCCGTGGCGAGCGACGTGACCGCAACCCCGGCGAGAACGAGCGTCGCCGACGCCCTCGACGCTCCGAAGGCCGCACCGACGAGGTACGTGAGCAACACGGCGACCAAGCCACCCACGAACGCAGCCAGCGGCAGCGGGTCGACCGGCCACGATTGGGTGGTTGCCCGATTCACGACGATGACCACGGTGGCCCCGAGCCCGGCGCCAGCTGCGACGCCGAGCAGATAGGGATCGACGAGCGGGTTGCGGAAGACCCCCTGAAAACTCGCGCCGGCCAAAGACAACATCGCGCCGACGATGCCGGCCAGAACCACGCGCGGCATGCGGATCTGCCAGAGCACGGTGCTCTGGAGTTCCGAGGCCCCGCTGTCGACGCGCACGAAGGGCAGACGATCGAGGAGTTCGAGGGGTACGCGCCACCAAGCCGGACCGGCTGGACCGATCATCGCCCCGAAGAGAAACGCCAGCGCGAGAAGCACGGTGGCGAACACGATCCACCACGAGCGTCGGCCCGTGGTGGCCGCCGATGCGGGAGCGAACGTGGTCATGATGCGATCAGTTCGCCAATCCGGCGATCGCTTCGGCGATCGCCCGCAGGTAGTCGACGACTCGCGGTCCCCAACGTGACGCGATGTCGTCGTCCATCTCGATCACGTTCCCGTTCATGACCGCGGCCAGACCTTCCCAACCGGGTCGACCGGCAACGGTGTCGGCGGTGACGCCGCAGCACTTCGTGTCGGCGAGGAAGATCAGATCCGGATCCTGGGTCACGATGAACTCGGCCGAGAGTTGCGGATAGTCGGTGTCACCCTCGGTGGCATCGGCGATGTTGCGCAAACCGAGCATCGAATACAGCGAACCGATGAACGTGTTCGACGTGACCGAGAAGTAGGTGTCGTCGAGTTCGTGGTAGTAGGTCGGCGGTTCGGCCAATGCGGTCGCACCAGCCACGATCTCGTCGATCGACGAACTCATCTCCGCTACCAGCGCAGTCGCGCCGTCGGCCCGCCCGACGACGTCGCCGAGTTCGGTGACCTGTTCGTACACCTCGTCGATGGTGGTCGGGGCCAGGCCGATCCAGGTGTCGATGCCGATGGCGGCCAACTGTCCGCTGATTCCCGACGAATCGTCAGCGATGACGACGAGGTCGGGCTCGTACTTCGAGATCGCTTCCACATTCGGCTCGAACGCCGACAGGTCGGTCAGAACCGCCTGAGTTTCGTCCGGGTAGGTCGACAACGAATCGACGGCCACCACGTGGTCTCCGGCGCCGATGGCGAACAGCATCTCGGTGTGACTCGGTGAGAGCGACACGATTCGCTGGGGGGAATCCGCCGGGATCGAGGCTTCCGCTTCCGCCGGCGAACCAGTCGGATCCGAGGATTCCGAGTCGTTGCCACCACATGCTCCGATGAGCAGTGCGGCCACCATCACGGCGGAACATCGCCGAATGACTTTCTTCATGAGAGCCTCCTCATTGCCTAGAGGAGGCAAGAGGAGTGCGAGAACTTCTCGCGATCCACCCTTGCCTCGAGGGTTCGGTATCGCATTCCGGCCAGGCGACCGGACTCGCTGCTCGTGGATTTCCACGTTCAGACCACCGTTGCGGGACAGTGCCGGGATCTCACCGGACTTCGCTGGGTCGAAATGTGTCGACTATTGCCGACTCGGTGAACCTAACACTTCCGTCGCGAGGACGAGGACTTCCTGTCCGTGAGCAGGGAGTCGTAGCCTCCCCGCCGTGACCGAGCACCAAGCGCCGACCGAGGATCCACGTCCGTCCGGTCTTCGCAATGCCGAATCGCTCGTGGTGGTTCTCACTGGAAACGGCAAGGGAAAGAGTTCATCGGCCTTCGGCATGGTGATGCGCGGCCTCGCTCGCCAATGGAAGGTCGCGGTGGTGCAGTTCATCAAGTCGGGCGACTGGGCGGTCGGTGAACAGCGCATCTGCGAAAGCCTCGGGGTCACGTGGCTTTCACTCGGCGCCGGATTCACCTGGGATTCGAACGATCTCGAACACGACAAAGCCGTGGCGCGTGCGGCGTGGTCGACGGCGGCCGATCTCATCGCGACCGGCGACTTCGATCTCGTCGTTCTCGACGAGATCACGTACCTGCCCACGTGGAATTGGATCGATGTCTCGTCGGTGGTGGATTCGATCACGAGCCGACCGCCCCACGTGAACGTGATCTGCACCGGGCGCGATGCACCCGATGAACTGATCGCGATCGCCGACACGGTCACCTCGATGACGAACGTGAAGCACGCCTACGACTCGGGGATCGCCGCCAAACGCGGCATCGACTACTGATGCTGACGGTTCTGATCGGTGGCGCCCGCAGTGGCAAGAGCACCCTGGCCGTCGACTGGGGGACCCGGCACGCGGGTCCGGTGACGTTCGTGGCCACTGCGCCTCTGATCGACGACGACATGCGCGATCGGGTGGCCCACCACCGGGCCGAGCGGCCGGACTGGCCGACCATCGAGGAGTCCCACGACCTCGAACCGATCATCGACGACGCACCGGCCGGATCGATGGTGATCATCGACTGCATCACGCTGTGGGTGTCGAACCTGATGTGGCGCGGTGACGACGACGCCACGATCACGACGTGCGCCCGCGGACTGGCCGAGGCGACGTCGCGTTCCGCGGCGCGGGTGATCGTGGTGACGAACGAAGTCGGCTCAGGAGTGCATCCCGAGACCGAACTCGGTCGTCGCTATCGCGATCTTCTCGGGCGCGTGAACCAGATCCTCGTGGACGCGAGTGAACGATCGTTCCTCCTCGTGGCCGGCCGAGCCCTGACCCTGCGACCGATCGCTGAGATCGCGCCATGACTCGTGCCTGGCTCGAGACCCAACTCACGAATCTCGTCCAACCCGACGAGGTCGCACGAACTGCGGTGCGCGAGCGAGTCGCTGAGATCCTGCGTCCCCTCGACGCCACCAAGGCCCTCGACGACGTCGCGATCTGGGTGTCGGGTTGGCAGCGCAACTCGCGCCCAGTCGTGGACCGACCAGCCGCCCTCGTATTCGCCGCCAATCACGGAGTCGCGAGCGCAGGTGTGAGCAAATACCCGATCGAGGTGACATCGTCGATGGTCGCCGCGTTCCGTTCAGGTTCGTCGACCATCAACGCCTGGGCCAAGATCGCCGGGGCCACGGTCGACGTGATCGATGTGGGGGTCGACGATCCGAGCGGAGACATCCGGACCACCACCGCCGTGCCTGCGCAACGTTTTGACCACGTGGTGACGACCGCTCGTCGGGCGGTCGAGGCGCTCGATACCGATCTTCTCGTGATCGGTGAGATGGGCATCGGCAACACGACGGCCGCGGCCGCGGTGTGTCACGCATTGCTCGGCGCAACGGCCGAGGTCTGGGTCGGCCGCGGCACTGGTGTGGACGACTCGTCCTTGGCCGTCAAGGTCGGCGCGGTGAGCGACGCCGTCGCCCGTCTGCGCCGCGAGCGTTCCGATGCCTCACCACTCGACGTTCTGGCCGAAGTCGGCGGACTCGAACTCGTGGCCATGGCCGCGGCAATCGTGACCGCGCGTCAGCGCTCCCTGCCCGTCGTTCTCGACGGTTACGTCGTGACGGCATCGGCCCTCGCCGTCTCGATGTGCGCGCCTTCAGCCCTCGACCATTGTTGGATCGGTCACCGCTCGGCCGAACCGGGTCACACGCGGGTCCTCGACCACCTCGACGCCCGACCGCTCGTCGATCTCGGGCTCCGACTCGGTGAAGCGAGCGGAGCCATGGCCGCGGTTCCCCTCGTCCGCATGGCGTGCGCGGGTGTGAGCCACGTTCCGACCTTCGCCGAATGGTTCGGTTCGCAATGACCGGACTCGTCGGTGCCGTCATCTTCCTGACCCGCCTACCCGTGCGCACGCGCCGACATCTCGACACTGCTCGCAGCGTGCCCTGGTTCCCCTTCGTCGGTGCATTCATCGGCGGCGCAGTGGGTGGAATCGCCGCTCTCCTGCAACCTTGGGCTTCTCCCGCGGTCGCGGCCGGAGTAGCGATCGCGTCCGGCCTTCTGGTGACGGGCTGCTTCCACGAGGACGGGCTCGGCGACGTCGCCGATGCCTACGTGGGTGGCTGGACCCGAGAGGATCGCTTGCGCATCCTGAAGGACTCGCGTCACGGCACCTACGGAGTGGCCGCCATCGTCATGTCGGTCGTCCTTCGTGTCGTCGCTCTCACCGCGCTGGTGGAAGTCGGCCCCAAGGTCGCGGTCGCCGCCGCCGTGGGCGCGCACTCGATGGCGCGGGCCGGTGCACTCGGTGTGATGCTCGTCGGTCAACCGGCGGTGGGTGAAGGTCTCGGAGCCGACTACGTCGCCCGTATGCGACGAGGAAACGCTGCCCTCGGCATCGCGGTCGGCACGACGATCAGTGCCTTGCTGATCGGCTGGTGGATCGCACCCGTCGTGGTGATCACGATTCTCGTCGTCGGGGCAATGCGCCGGTGGACCGATCGCAAGATCGGCGGATTCTCCGGTGATCTCCTGGGGGCCACCGAACAAGTCGCCGAAATCGCCGTGTTGGTGCTCGTCTCGGTTCTGGCCCGCCACCACTCACTGTGGTGGTGAGTCGGGCGATCATCACGACCGCCGAACGCGATCGGGGCTAGGAACGGGCGACGAATTCGGCGATGCGGCGAATGCCTTCTTCGAGATCGGCGTCGCCGAGTGCGAACGAGAATCGCGCGTAACCCGGAGAGCCGAACGCTTCGCCGGGAACGAAGGCGACCTTGGCCTCCGACAACACGATGTCGGCGAGATCCATCGACGTCGCCGCCACTTTGCCGCTGAACGTACGTCCGAGCAGCCCGGTGACGTTCGGGTAGCAGTAGAAGGCACCCTGTGGCTCGATGCACGTGACGCCGGGGATGGCGCTCAGCATCGAGTGCATCGTGCGACCACGCCGCTCGAAGGCCTCGCGCATCATCGCCACCGCCGAGAGATCGCCGGACACCGCGGCCAACGCGGCCACCTGGGCCACGTTGCTCACGTTCGACGTCGCGTGACTCTGGAAGTTGATGGACGCCTTCATCACGTCGGGGGGGCCGATCATCCAGCCCACGCGCCAGCCGGTCATCGCGTAGGTCTTGGCGACGCCGTTCACGATCACGCACTGATCGGCGAGGTCGGGCACGAGGGTCGGCATGCTCGTGAATCGGTGTGGCCCGTAGGTGAGATGTTCGTAGATCTCGTCGGTCACCACCCAGACACCCTTGCGAACGGCCCATTCGCCGATGGCCTTCACTTCCTCGGGCGGATACACGGCACCCGACGGGTTGTCGGGCGACACGAACAGTAGAACCTTGGTCCGTGGGGTGAGTGCCTTCTCGAGTTGATCGATGGTGACCCGAAAGCCGGTCTCCTCGGTGGTGTCGATCACGACCGGAACGCCACCGGCGAGAGTGATCGCCTCGGGATAGGTGGTCCAGTACGGAGCGGGCACGATGACCTCGTCGCCGGGATCGCACAGCGCCGCGAACGCGGTGAACACCGCGTGCTTTCCCCCATTGGTGACGAGAACCTGATTGGCCGTCGTCTGGAAGCCGCTGTCGCGCAGCGTCTTGGCGGCGATCGCTTCGCGAAGCTCGGGGAGGCCGGCTGCGGGCGTGTACCGGTGGAACTTCGGATCACGACACGCGCGTACCGCCGCTTCGACGATGTGTTCCGGAGTCGGAAAATCCGGCTCGCCGGCACCGAAGCCGATCACGTTCTCCCCGGCCGCCTTCAGGGCCTTGGCTTTGGCATCGACCGCGAGTGTGGCGGATTCCGCAATGGCCGCGAGTCGAGAAGATGTGCGATTCCGTTGGGGGGACGAACTCATGCCTGCCATGCTTACACAGTGAGCACAACCGACCCCCGTTCTGTTCGGATTCCGGACGATCTCCTCCCCCGCGACGGACGTTTCGGTTGCGGCCCGTCCAAGGTCCGTCCCGAGCAGATCGATGCTCTCTCGGCGGCCGGTCGCGCACTGCTCGGAACCTCGCATCGTCAGGCGCCGGTGAAGAATCTCGTGGGTCGAGTTCGCAGCGGACTCACACAGTTGTTCGGCCTGCCCGATGGTTGGGAGATCGTGCTCGGCAACGGTGGCTCGACGGTCTTCTGGGACGTCGCAACTTTCGGTCTCATCGACTCCAAGAGTCAGCACCTCGTGTTCGGTGAGTTCTCGTCGAAGTTCGCCGAAGCCGCCAAGGCGGCCCCGCATCTCGCCGACCCCGTCGTGATCGACAGCGCGCCCGGCACCCATCCGGCCGCGGTCGCCGATCCCGCAGTCGACGTGCACGCCTTCACGCACAACGAGACCTCGACCGGCGTGATGATGGACCTCGTTCGTCCGTCAGGGAGCGATGCGTTGGTGGTGGTCGACGCGACGTCGGCCGCCGGTGGCCTGATGTGGAGCCCGCGCGAGGTCGACGTCTACTACTTCGCGCCCCAGAAGTGCTTCGCCTCCGATGGAGGGCTGTGGATCGCCGCGTGCTCGCCGGCCGCACTCGATCGCATCCGGAGCATCAGCGCGAGCAAGCGGTGGGTGCCGGCATCACTCGACCTTAAAATCGCTCTCGACAACAGCGTGGCCAACCAGACGTACAACACACCCGCTCTGGCCACCCTCGTGATGCTCGCCGAGCAGGTCGACTGGATGAACTCGATCGGCGGACTGACTGCATGCAACGAACGCTCGCGCCGGTCGTCTTCGACTCTGTATTCATGGGCCGAGGCGCGTGACTGGGCCACACCGTTCGTCGCCGATCCGGCGCAGCGATCACATGTCGTGGGCACGATCGACGTCACCGGCGTCGATGCCAACGACGTCTGCGCCGCACTGCGCGCCAACGGCGTGGTCGACACCGACAGTTATCGCAAACTCGGCCGCAACCAACTTCGGGTCGGCATGTTCCCGGCCATCGACCCCGATGACGTCACCGCACTCACCGCGTGCATCGATCACGTGGTCGGGCAGCTCGCGTCCTGATGGAAGTCGCCGACGTACTCACCTGGTACGGCTTGTCGGAGCCGCTCCGCCGGCCGGTGCTCGTGGTGGCCCTGAGTGGATATTTCGACGTCGCCCAAACAGCGACGAATGCACTCGAGTACCTGATCACCCAGACCGAATACGAGGACGTCGCGCTGATCGATTCGGATCCGTTCTTCGACTTCACCCGGCTTCGACCCGAGGCCCGACTCGACGAAGACGGCGACCGCTTCATCGACTGGCCCGACAATTCGATCGTGGCGTTGCGCTTTCCCGATGCGGCCCGCGATGTCGTGGTCATGTCGGGCGTCGAACCACACGTTCGTTGGCGGACCTTCGTCCGTTGCCTCCTCGCGACGTACACGCGACTCGGCTGCGAGGCGATCGTGACCGTGGGCGCGGCCGTCGACAACATCCCGCACACACGTGTGCCACCGGTGGTGGGCAGCACGGTCGATCCGCGACTCGCGCGCACCCTCGGCCTCGCGCGACCGAGTTATCAGGGAATCACCGGAGTGGCCGGGGTGTTGCAGGAGCAATTCGAGCGCGAAGAACTCCCGGCGATCTCTCTACGCGTCGGAGTGCCGTACTACTTGGGCAACACCGAACACCCGCAATCGTCGGCCGCCCTCTTACGCCATCTCGAACACGTGCTCGGCGTTCCCACTCAGCACGCCGGCCTGCGCGAAGAGATCGACCGCGCCCGCGCACTGCACGATCATCTCGTGGAAGCCGATCAGAAAGCGCGTGCGCACGTTCGCATGCTCGAGGTGGACTTCGATCGACGGGCCGAGGCTGCGCTTCCGTCCGGGGACGATCTGGCGGCCGAGTTCCAGCGATTCCTCGACGAACGGCGCGACGAGAATCCGCCGAGCTGACTTTCGCTCGCCGAGCGATCGATCAGCCGCGGTCCTGCAATCGCCCGACGAGACCGGCGATCAGACGAGCGCGATCGGGCATGACGGTCACGTCGATCCATTCGTGATCGGCGTGCGCACCGCCTCCGACGGCTCCGAGACCATCGAGCGTCGCAACACCAGCGGCCGCCGTGAAAGTGCCGTCCGAGCCGCCACCCACGGCCACCCCGTCGATCTCGCCGAAACCGAGTTCGGTCGCAACGGCGCGAGCCAGCGGGAACAGATCGACCGAAGCCGCGGGCGGCATGGGCGGACGGTTGAATCCCCCGCGGACTTCGATGCTCGCTCCCGCCACGGTCGGCACGAGGTCGGCGAAACACTTCTCGACCCGCTCGCGTTCGTCGGCCTCCACGACACGACAGTCGACGAGGACGCGCGCGAGTGCCGGAACGACGTTGTCGGCCGTGCCCGATGAACTCACCGTGGGCGTGACCGTCGTGCCCCGACTCGGGTCGCCGAACGTCGCGATCTTCAGCACGAGGTGGGCGACCTCGACGAGCGCGTTCACTCCCTTCTCGGGTTCGAGTCCGGCGTGTGCGGCCCGACCCGACACGAGCACCTCGAAGGTTCCCGTTCCCTTGCGCGCGGTCTTCAGCGCACCACCGTCGGCACTCGGTTCGAGCACGAGTACCGAACCACAGGCGCGGGCCCGCTCGACGATGAGTTCGCGCGACTCCCCCGACCCGATCTCTTCGTCGGCCGAGATCAAGATCTCCACCCCACTGCGGTCGGCGAGGGAAGCAACGCCGTGCACCGCTTGCACGATTCCAGCCTTCATGTCGAACACACCCGGGCCGGTCGCCCGACCGCCCTCCACGGTGAACGGACGTTGGGCGAGCGCGCCGAGCGGGAAAACGGTGTCGTGATGACCGACGATCAACACGCGCGGCGCTCCACCCCCCGACCAGTGGACGTGCGGACCGTTGGCACTGGCCACGATCGTCGGCGCCGACCCGAGCCGCTCGGTGAGGATGGAGGCCAATTCGTGCGCGCTGCGTTCGAGTGCATCGAGATCACGGGACGGGGACTCGATGCACACGAGTCGGCGGACGTCGTCGATCATCGCATCGAGATCGATTCCGTCGGCGATCACGTTTCGGGCCACGACTCCATTGTGTCGCATACCGCGCCCTACAGTCGGCACGTTTCCCCCTGACATCGAGGTCCTCCATGAAAAACCGCTTCCGTCGCCCGCTCACCGCTCTGATTCCGGTCGGCGTGATCTGCCTCGCGTCGGTCACGGCCTGTGGTGGTGATGATTCGGGTACGACGAGCGCATCCGAGGCGCCCAACGATGTGATCGCGGTTCCCGCCGAGTTCTCGGTGAACCCTGGCACCCACATGATCACCATCACCGAAGCGGAACCAGGTACGACCCTCGTCGTGTTGGCCGACGATGGAAGCGAGACGGCCCGCGGTGAAGTGGACGAACAGGGCTCACTCCTCTTCCGTCGCGTCGAAGTGGGCACCTATCGCGTGACCACCGAGGACGGATCGGCGTCGAGTGAGCCGGTGGAGGTCTACGGCCCCGACGCAGTTCCGGCTCCCGAGTTCTATTCGTCCCAGGTTCTGCCCGCGGGTGGATTTGGCTATCTCACGACACGCGACGGAACCACGTTGTCGATCAACGTTTCGCTACCCGGACCGGTGGAGAACGGTCCGTATCCGACCGTGCTCGAATACTCGGGGTACGCACCGAGCAATCCGGGTGACTCGACGTTGTCGCTCCTGTACAACGCACTCGGATTCGCCTACGTGGGCGTCAACATGCGCGGCACCGGATGTTCGGGAGGCAGTTACCGGTTCTTCGAAGAGGCGCAGCTGCTCGACGGCTACGACGCCATCGAAGCCGTCGCCGCCCAGCCGTGGGTCGAGTTCAACCAAGTCGGCATGGTCGGCATCAGTTACCCGGGCATCAGCCAGTTGTTCGTGGCTTCCACCCGTCCGCCGAGCCTGTCGGCGATCACACCGCTCTCGGTCCTCGACGACAGTTACCGATCGACGCTGTATCCAGGCGGCATCTTGAACACCGGCTTCGCCGTCGAGTGGACGTCACAACGAGTCGCCGAGGCCGCTCCTTTCGGTCAGGAATGGACCAAGACGCGAGCCGACGAGGGTGACACCGTGTGCGCCGACAATCAGAAACTCCGATTGCAGAACCCGGACCTCGAAGCCGAGATCGATGCCAACCCTTATTACTCGGCCGAATTGGGCGACGAGATCAACCCGTCGAAGTTCGTCGGCTCGATCGAAGTCCCGGTGTTCATGGCCGGCGCATGGCAGGACGAACAGACCGGCGGCCACTTTCCGGCCCTCCTCGACGACTTCACGTCGACCGACGACCTCTACGTGACACTCCTCAACGGGCTGCACACCGAGTCGATCGGACCGGCAGTCCTTCCGCGTTACGTGGAGTTCCTGTCACTCTTCGTCGCCAAGAAAGTCCCCGATCTCACGGCCGCCATCGCCGCCGCGCCGACACTTGCGTCGGCGATCTACGGCGTACCGACGCCGATCGTCGCCCCCAATCGCTTCGTCGGCCTCGATTACTCGAACGCACTCGATGCGTTCTCGAACGAACCTCGAATCCAAGTGCTTTTCGAAGAGGGCGCGGCCGATGGTCAGCCGTCCGCCGCACCACTGAATCGTTGGTCGGCTGGCTTCGATTCGTGGCCGATCCCCTCCACCGTGGCCACGAGGTGGCAACTCGGTGACTCGGGCCGCTTCGGACCTTCCCTCGTCTCGTCCGGTGGCACCGAGTACACGGCCGATCCGACCGCGGTGCCCGGCACCTTCTACACCGGCTCGGGCTCGGGAATCTGGCGCGCCGACGTGAAGTTCGATTGGGTTCGCAATCCGGAAGGTACGGCTGCGGTCTTCACCTCCGAACCCCTGACCGAGGATCTGGTGCTCATCGGTTCGGCATCGGCCGATCTCTGGATCAGTTCCGATGCGACCGACACCGATCTGGAAGTGACGATCAGTGAGATCCGACCCGACGGAAACGAGATGTACGTGCAGAGCGGTTGGCTACGGGCGAGCCATCGTGCCCTCGACGATTCGTCGACCGAACTGCACGTCGTGCAGACACACCTCGAATCCGATGCCGAACCGCTGGTTCCCGGCGAACCCGTACTCGCGCGGGTCGACATCTTCCCGTTCGCCCATGCGTTCCGGGCCGGATCCCAGGTACGAATCACCATCGACGCGCCGGGTGGCAACCGCGGCGTGTGGTCGTTCCGCTCGATCAGCGCCGGCGAGAAGGTGACGGTTCTTCACGATGCCGAGCACCCGTCGTCGATCGTGCTGCCGGTGATTCCGGGAGTGAGCGTGCCAGCCGGGTTGCCGGCGTGCGGATCACTCCGCGGTCAGCCTTGCCGTCCGATCTGACCGGTCACTCGGCGATCACATCGAGAACCACGACGACCTCACTGGTGTCGTGGGTCTCGAGTTCGAATTCACCCAACGAGTCGGCGACGAACTCGAAAGTGACTTCGTCACCCGACAACTCGATGTCGTACCCGTGCAAGTGGAACTCGTGTTCCTCATCACTCGTGATGACGATGGTGACCGGTGATCCCACCACGACCGACGCGTCGACCGGCGCGTCATCCTCGAGGTCGACCTCGAGATAGAGAGACTCGGTAGCCGGCGTTCCGGAGGCGGGCGTGTCCTTGCCCGCGGTGCTCGTGGGCGGAACGGGTGCATCGGTCGGCGAGGCGACAGGTGATTCGGTGCCCGCCGGAGCGTCTTCAGTCGACGTCGCGGAATCGTCACCACCACAAGCGATGAGGCTCAGAGCGAGTGGAAGGGCGAGGAGTAAGTGTCGACGAAGGCGCATGACGAGATTCTCGCACAAGCCTCCTCCGGCGAAGCGGGCACGGAGTCGGCCCGAATCGTCAGTCGCTCGCCGGAAGGTTCTTGGCGTCCTTGATCGTCAACACCACACCATCGACCGCGGGAACACCGGGGCCGGCCTTGCTGCAGAGGAGTTCGAGTTCACCCGATTCGTCGACGTAACGCTTACCGATCGCACAACCCGCGTCGTGACCGGCCGCCACGGCACCCGATGTGTCACGGCCGGCGGCCGACAACAACGGCTCGACCCCACCCACGGTGATGGCGAGTTCCTTCTTCGGAGTCTTGACCACCATGAGTTCGGTGGTGCACACGGCGCTGAAGAGTCGGGCTCCGGGTTTGAGGGTGAGGCTCATGTGTTCTCCTCGGTCGGGTGGTGGCTCGGTGGAACTCACGCCATCTTGGTGCACGCCGCGAGGAGACCCGGGTGATCGGAGCGCAGACGGTCGGCCAGTGATCGCCCGAGGGGTCGCGCGAGTTCGTACACCGCCCGACCGAGTTCGATGTCGCCGAGGGCCCGAACTCCCCGCATCCGGATCTCGGTCATCTCATCGGTCGGACCGATGTGGATCACGCGCCCGCCGTGCTGCCGCTCCCACTTGGGGATCTCACGACGGGCCTGCCAACGCCCCGCACGCCCGAGAATTCCCTGGCGCGGATCAGCGAACGCCGTCACGAGCAACATCAGGTCGGCCGCTGGCGCAAGATCGGCCGAGGCCGCGCTGCGGAAACCACCATCGATGTAGCGGCGTCGGCGAATCTTGTGCGGTCGCGCCGCCGGAAAGACCGTGGAACTCGCCGCGGTGTAGTCGACCGCGCTCACTTCGTCGGCCCACAGAATGCGACGGCGATAGGTCAACATGCGGACGGCGACACCGCCGTACGGCCCGCCGAGCGGATCGCCCGCGTAACAGGCTTCCGACAAGTCGCTCGCCCGGATCCAGATGGGTCGGTTGATCGTCTGCCCGAGGGCCGACCACTCGGGAGCGAGGTCGGCGAATCGATGTCCGTGGGCGATGGATGCCACGGCGTGCGAACCGGCCGAGGTCCCGATCATCGGCCACGACGAGACGTCGATTCCGGCGTCGAGCAATCCTTCGGCGACGCCCATGTTGAAGCCGTAGGCATAACCACCACCGCCGCCGAAGCAGATCGTGATCGGAGCACGGTCGAGACGCATGTGGCGATCGTTCGTCACTCGACGCCGTAGGCCTTCGACAACTCGTCGATCTCGTCGAAGTGCAGATCGAGGAGGTGCCACAGGTCCGGAACGAGTTCGCGACAGGCGATGAGTCCGAAATCGAGACGATCGAGGTAACTGTGCACGGTGATGTTGAGACCCATCCCGTCGGTCACGATCGAAATCGGGATGTAGTTCTCCATCTTGGCCCCGGACAGATACATCGGCGCGCGCGGTCCGGGAACGTTGGAGATCACCACGTTGAACGGGAGCAGATTGGCGCGATCGGCCCAACGAAGTCGTGACGCGAGTCGCGACGCCGCGGCAGCCAGGAGCGGCGACGTCGCTTGCGCACCTTCGGCGATCGCATCGGCCGGAATGAGTTCGAATTGCCGCTTGGCCGATTCCATCGCCTCGTGGCACAGAGCAACACGTTCTTTGGGATCGGCGGTGGTCGTCGGCAGATCGGCAACGATGCCCGACACCATGTTGGTCCAGGGCACCTCTTCGTCGCCCGTGCGGAACGACACCGGCACCATGGCCCGCAGCGGCCGATCGGGCAACGCTTCGTGCTCGATCAGATAGTTGCGCAATGCGCCGGTGCAGATCGCCATCACGATGTCGTTGACCGTGCCACCCGAAGCGGTCTTGATCGCCTTCAACTTCTCAAGTGAGGCCGAACGCATCGCGAATCGTCGATGGGCGGTGATCGTGCGATTCCACGGTGTGGGTGGTCCGGGGGTGAGCGGCAGTCGCACCCGATCGACCGGGCTCTCCGGATCGGGACGACGACTCACCGATCGGAGGGCGCGTCGCGCCCGGCGAACTCCGTCCTCGAGCGACGGCACACCGAGTGAACCGGCGATCCCCTGCCCCACGCGGAGCGACAGTCGCATCGCTTTCACGGGATTCGACGCGAGCTTGGTGACGGCACGTTGCGCGAGTTGCGCGCCACTCGGAAGATCTTCGGGTTCGATGGCGATCGGTTCGATCGTCGAGACCGCATCGGGTGTCGAGTCGGTGAGCATGTTGAGCATCGCCACTCCGGCGCCACCATCGATCGACGAGTGATGGAACTTGGTCATCAACGCCCAGCGACCGTCGCTCAGACCTTCGATGACG